>JANPIL010000117.1:0-20326 GCA_031424975.1 Sphingobacteriales bacterium | reverse complement strand
CCAAAAACCCGCTTCCTTGGCGGCCACATCGTGCAGCCAGATGTGGTTGATTTCCGGTCCGGCTTTGTCGTTGTCCAGCATGGTGCGTTCGGTGTTCAGATAGCCAACCAGCACTTTCCACGGCAATTGCGGATTATTGTAGAATTCAACCAATGCCACGGCTCCTTTGGCGGCGGCCCGTTTGCGCTTTTCACCACCCAGCACAAACCACTGGCGCGGATCAGGATCGGTAGCCGAACCGGCCCGCGCAAACACGATTTTGCCTTTCACATCCGCTTTTTTGAAATCATCTTCCGTGCCGAAATTCAAAAAAACCGCTTCGGCTTCGGTGTCCGCATTGGTTCCGTTGATCAGCAACGAGTTTTCAGAAGCCCGGAACGATTTGCCAGCGTAATCCACGCCCACTTCCGTCGGGCGGCCTTGTATTTTCATCGACACCGGCTGCAAATAGTCAGGATATTCGGGCAGCGGCTGCACACCGTAGCCCTGAAATTGCGTAGCCAGGTAGCGGGCAGCAATCATCTGTTCGGGCGAGGGCGTGTTGCGGCCGCGCAGTTCATCGGAAGCCAGGAAGCGGATGTGGCCTTCTATCTTGGCCTTGCTCACGGTGGCATCGGTGAGTTGCTTGTCGGTCTGGGCTAAGGCCGTCAGCGAAAGGCAGGCGGCAAGCAACACGGAAAGTGGTTTTCGCATGGAATGAGGAGTGGTAAGTGACTGTAAATCTTTGGTTTAACCGCTTTCCAAGCAAAGGGGGTTTGGCGGTTTTGAAAGATACTATTTTGCGGCCCGTGTCTTCACGGGCCACCTTCACGGTTGACTCTGGCGGACGCTGCCAAAGCCAACCGTGACCGTTTATTTTGTTTTTTTCAGGGCTTCCACTTCCTTCGCCACCACCGCAACCGGGTATCGTTTGCGCAGCCTATCGAGCCAGGTTTTTTCCAAGTACGCCTGATAATCGGAAACCACTTGGCCGCGCGATTCCTCAAACGTTTTCTGGCGCGGCTCCTCCACTTTGGCAATTTCAATGTACGCTACCCGCCCGTTGTTGTTCAGGGTGTAGTTGCCGGGCTGCCAGGTTGTGCGGTCAATCAATGGGTTGTCGCCTTTCTGGAAAATGCCTTCGGTAATTTCCAAACTTAGCGGCTTTTTGGCGTTGATTTGTTGCTCCACGGCTGTTTTTGAAGTGGAGGCCAGCGCAAACGCTACCCGGCTGTTGCGCTTGGCATCAGTGCGCGAAAACGGCGCGGATGTGCCGAAGTCCCTGATAACCAGTTGCGTGATGTCCACGTTGTTCTGCGTCAGGTAGCGGCTCACGGCAGTGTTGCGGGCGGCTGAAATGCCGGTTTTTTCAGTGCGGTCGGCATGGCCGGCAATGTCGAGCAGCAGGCTTTTGTCGGCTGCCAGCGTTTGGGCCATCCGGTCTAACTGCTGTTTTTGGCTTGCGGTGAGTGTGCTACTGTTTTTTGAAAAAGATAGTTCGGCAAATTTCGGCTCGCTGAGCGGATAAGGCTTGCGGGCCAGCAGGGTTTTGGCTTCTGCCAAGATACTATTGTCGGCGGCGTTGTAGAGGGTGGCCGTCACGCGTTGCTGCCAGCGGTACGCATCTTTGTTGGCCTCGAAATATTGTTTCTGGCCGGTGCTGTCCGCCAGCGACTTAGACCATACTTCGGTTTCCATGCGCTGGAAAAGCAGGATGCCATCGTGGTATTCGTTAACCAAGTATTTGAAATCGGGATATTTTTCCTCCAGATGGTCTTTCTCGTATTTTATCAGCGACTGGTTCACAAAATCAGTGTAGAGCAATTGCATCTGGTAGGCTGCCGACAGTTTTTCGCGCGGTTGCTGGCTGGTTTTTACGTATTTGAAGAAATCGCCGGTGGTGTATGGCTGGTTTTTAATGGAGAAAAGCGTCTGTTGCAAGTTCTTGCCATTGGGCGCGTAGTTCCAAACCGCCAGTTTCAGCGAGTCGTTGGCTTGTGCAAACGCCCATTGGCGGGCATCGGCGTTTTCGGTCAGCTTGTCTTCGCGCCGCAACCGTTCCAAGAGCAGGCGGCGGTTCAGTTCCGAACGCGAGTCCTTGCCCACCTTTTGCTGCAGCATTGGCTCCAATTGGGCCAGCGGTTCCAGGCCTTTGCGTTCAATTAATTTGATAATGTGCCAGCCATAGGGCGTAAGTACGGGCTGGCTGATGTCGCCGGGTTTGGCAAGCGCGAAGGCGGCATCCTCAAAAGCCGGAATCGTGCTGCCGGTGCCCATCGGTTGGAGTTCGCCGCCTTTGGCACGCGAGTTGCCATCTTCCGAAAATTCGGCGCAAAGCTTTTTCCAATCGCCTCCCCGGCTCACCTGCCTGTATATTTCCTCTATTTTCGATTTGGCGGCCTTGGCTTCGGCTTCCGGAGCCTCCGGGTTGATGCGGACCATGATGTGCGCCACCGTGATTTTGCCGCGCGAGGGGCGGCGGGCGGTCACTTTCAGGATGTGGTAGCCGAATTTGGTGCGCACCGGCTGCGAAACCGAGCCGACGGGGGTTTGGAAAGCGATTTTTTCAAACGGATAAACCATCTGCAACGCCGTGAAATAACCCAGGTCGCCGCCGTTGGCTTGTGCCGAAGGGTCTTGTGAGTTGGCGCGTGCCAATTCGTTGAAATCCTGCCCGCCCGTGGCTTTCTGCCTGATTTCGGTTATTTGCCGGTAGGCTTTGAGCGTGTCTTCGGGTGGTGCTTCGGGCGGCACGGCGACCAAGATGTGCGAGGCCCGCACTTCTTCTTTCAGGTGTTCGTAGGCTTCCCGGATCAGCAAACGGGTCACGCTGCTGTCCACCATATAGGGTTCGGCCAGTTGGTCGCGGTAGCCGGCCAGTTCCTGCCGGAACGAAGCCGCCGTATCCAGGCCCATATCTTCGGCCTCCTTTACTTTCAGGCGGAAATTGAGGTACAAGTCCAGATAATCCTGAACGGATTTGGCACGGTCGGCGGTATCGGCAAAGCCGCTGTTTTTGGTGTAGACGTAATTGAATTCGGAACGGTAGATGGGCAGCGGGCCAATGGTGGCGATGACCGCATCGTTGCTGGCAGGAGTATTGGAAACGGCTGGCTGGCTGGTTTTGCAACCCCACTGCCCAAGGGAAACGGCGGTTGCGGCAAGGGCAATCCGATACAGGTGGCGCATACGCTGGATAAAGGTGTGATTGACCGCAATTTTAACGATTTTTACGGCCAAAACGTCTGCGGTGCAAAAATAATGTCGTGTTGGCAGTGTCACCGCGCAACCCCGAAATAGTACCTTTCCAAAACCCCAAACCCGGCCCGCCTTGTGCTTCCCAGTTGGACTTTCCAAGTCCAACTACCCTTGCCGAAATAGTATCTTTTGAAAACACCAAACCCGGCTCCGCGGGGTTGTGGCCAGACCCGCAAATTGCAACGGATTGTCATTTGCGGCCAAAATCTGCCGGATTCTCGCCCCAATGTTTGGTTTCCCATTTCAACACTTGGTTTGGATAAACATTGCTCTGGAGCCACTGGATGGCCCTGTCAATGAGTACGAACAGTTCCTCGTTTGCCGGGTTGCGTTGCAAGGTTGTTTTGGTGGCCTTCTTTTTCACCCAGCCGATGGCTGTTTTGGAATCGGAATAAATTGGCAGGGAGGAGTTGTTTTTCTTCAAATAGGCCAGGCCGTGCACTATCGCCAGGAACTCGCCAATGTTGACTGTGCCCTCGGGAAACGGCCCCATGGCAAAAAGCAGCCGCTTGGTGGTCGTCTCCACGCCTTGGTATTCCAGCACGCCGGGATTGCCCGAGCAGGCGGCATCCACGGAAATGCTTTCGGCAATGGGATTGCCAACAGCCGCCTTCCGTAAGGGCGAAAGGGAGGTTTTGCCTTTTGCGGCGATACCTGCCTGTCCCGCCACGGCGGATGAACCGGCAGGCAGGCTATTCTGGTAGATGTGTTTGCGGCTGTTTTCCCGGAATGCGTTTTCCGCCAGCGCCTTGGTTTCAAACGACTTGTATTCGGCTCCCGCAAACGCGTCCACTTGCTTCTTGCATTCGTCCCAAGTAAGGAAAATGCCGGTTTTCCGCCCTTTCCAAACCACGTAGAATTTCTGTTTTGCCATGGCAAAAAAATAAGTCCGGGCAAAGATGCCCGAACTTGCGCGTTTTTTCAAGGTTCAAAATAGTATCTTTTCAAAAGGCGAAACCTGCGGTTTCGGCACAAGCTGAAACGTGTGCTACCGCCCGGTTCAATACCGTTTGGGGCGGGTTTTGAAGCCTTTCTGGATTTCCTGCACGGCGGCCTTGAAATCCTTGTCGGTCTTGAGCATATCGTTTACCGACTGGATGGCGTGGATGACGGTGCTGTGGTCGCGGCCGCCAAAGTGGTAGCCGATGGACTTGAGCGAGAATTCGGTGTATTCCTTGGCGAAGTAAATGGCAACTTGGCGCGGCACCACGAGTTCCTTGCGGCGGCTCTTGTCTTTCAAATCCTCCACCGTCACGTGGAAATATTCGGACACGCGTTTCTGGATTGCCTCAATGTTGATTTCCTTGTCCACGTGCTGCACAATGTTCTGGATGGTGCGTTTGGCCAGTTCCAAATCAATTTCGCGGCGGTTCAGCGAAGCCTGCGCCATCAGCGACACAATCACGCCTTCCAGTTCGCGCACGTTGGTATCAATGCTGTGGGCAATGTACTCAATCACGTCCATGTCCATCATGATGCCTTCGGCCTGCAGCTTTTTCTGGATGATGGCGGTGCGCGTTTCCAGGTCGGGCTGTTGCAAATCGGCACTCAGGCCCCACTTGAAGCGCGAAAGCAAACGGTCTTCAAAGCCCACCAGTTCGCGCGGCGACCGGTCGGTGGTCATGATCACTTGTTTGCCGGCTTGGTGCAAGTGGTTGAAAATGTGGAAGAAGCATTCCTGCGTCTTTTCCTTGCCCGATAGAAACTGCACGTCGTCGAGTACCAGCACATCCACTTGCAGGTAGAAATTCATGAAGCCCTGCATATTGTTGTTGCGCACGGCTTCGATGAACTGGTTGGTGAATTTCTCGCACGAGACATAGAGCACAAACCGGCTGCTGTCGTGCTGCTTAATGAAATTGCCGATGGCCTGCACCAGATGGGTTTTGCCCAGCCCCACGCCGCCGTACAGCAGCAGCGGGTTGAACGAGGTGATGCCCGGCTTTTGCGCCACGGCCATGCCCGCCGAACGGCCCAGCCGGTTGCAGTCGCCCTCAATGAAATTATCGAACGTGTAAATCGGGTTCAGGTACGAGGCATAGCCGTTGCCTTCCAATTCATACAGATCAAACGGGCTTTTGTACTTCTCGGCGTGGATGTCCACCTTCGGGTCGCGGTTTTGCGGAGCCTTGTTGGTGGGTATGTTGATCACGTACGGACGGTTTTTTTCATTTCCCTTGTCTATCACCACTTGGTATTCGAGCCGGCCTTCGGGCCCGAGTTCCGAGTCAATGGCTTTGCGCAGCAAGTACACGAAATTGTTTTCCAAGTGTTCGTGTACGTACAGCGTCGGCACTTGGATTGTGAGGACATTATTAACGAGGCGCAGGGCAACAATCGGCTCAAACCAAGTCCTGAAATCCTTCTCGGACACATTTTCCCTGATGATGACAAGGCAGTTGCTCCATACGGTTTTGCTATCCTTCGATACTCCTGCAATCAAGGCTTTAAGTGGTTGCTTGGTGGGCGGTTTTTAAAACAAGGGTGACAAAATTGGGGAAAAAACGACGAACAAAAAAATAAATAAAATATGTTTTTTCGTCCTCTTTTTATTGACTATGCGAATACTTCTTTGGTTTTAAAATGCTCATAATCAATTGGTTGTGAAAATATTTTTTTTATGAATTTCGTTTGTGATTCCGGTGCGGCATCAAACTTGCGCACGGCCCAAATACACAGCCGCTTAATGTTGGCTTTACAATTAGGTAACACGGTTTGGGAAGAGAGAAGGCGGGTTTCCGGGCATAATATTACCGGAAAACCCGCCTTGCGCCAGCGTTCGGGGCGGTAAAACAGGAGTACGCATCCTTCAACGGAAGGTTGGGTTTGGCATTTTGCAGGGATACTATTTTGCAAGCCGGACACGGGTGTTCGGGGCAAACGCTTGCAACACCAATCCGTGAAAACGGGGTGGAAACGGGTGGGGGAAGGGGAGTGCCGAAAAGCCGGGGCGCGGCTATTGCAGTTCGCCGTTCTGCCGCATCAGGGCAATGGTCTCGCGGATTCTGGCAACGCGGTTCTCAGGGTTCGGATGCGTACTGAAAAACTCGGCCTGCCGCCCCGCGCCGCCGCCCGCCGCCAACACCTCCATTACGCCCACCATGGCCTCGGGGTTGTAGCCCGCCTTGGCCATGTAATACAGCCCGCTCTTATCCGATTCCAGCTCGTCGCTGCGGCCGTACTTCATGTTCACCAGATTGCCAATCATGGCGGCCATGGCCGCCCGGCCCACGCTGGCCGTCGGGTTGTTGGGGTCGTAGCTGGCAATGACGGCCGCACCGGTCAGTCCCTGCGTGAGTTGCTGCTTGGCTATGTGCTGCGCCGAATGACGCTCCACCACGTGCCCGATTTCGTGGCCCAGCACGCCCGCCAACTGGTCTTCGCCTTGCAGTTTGCTGAGCAATGCCTGGGTGATGAAAATCTGCCCGCCCGGTAGCGCAAAGGCGTTCAGCGTCTTGGAGTCGTTGAGCAAGTGGAAATCAAAACGGTAGGGCTGGTTGCCGGGCAGGGCGGCTGCCACCAGTTTCTGCCCCACTTTGTCCACCAAGGCTTGCGCCTGCGCATCTGGATACTGGCCGCCGTATTGGTCTATCATCTGCGGGGCCGATTGCAAGCCCAATGCAATCTCCTGTTCCACAGTCATGTCCACGCGTTGCGCCTCGCCCGTAACCGGGTTGTCCTGGCTTTTCATGAAATACGAAATCACCGAAAATGCGGCAATAGCTAAGGCAATAAGCAGTCGGGTTTTACCGGAGCGGAACATGGTTGGAGGGGTTTGGGTGGTTGGAAAATCGGTTTTCGGACAAAGTTACGTATTGCACCGGTCACAATATAATGGATGCGGCTCCGGGCAAAACGGCCTTGTTTTTCCTGACCTGCAAGCAACAAGTATGCCCGCCCGGATCGGGTGTTTGGCCTCCAAGCCACGGTGTACTGCACAGGCAAGCCCGGCGTTGGGTTTGGGCTTTTAAAAAGATACTATTTTGGGGGCAAAGGCAAGCCGTTTTCCCGAATGTTTAAACGGAGGCCGTGGATTGCGGGGCATCCGTCTGGTTTGGGTGGGTCATGGCTGCTTGCCGACGGCCACATACCGGTTAACAATCCGCCCGGCGGATTCCGGACTCAAATTGACCACGAATTGGTTTTAATCTGTTTGAGTGAAGAGCTATGGCGTGGTTGAGTTGCCGCTAACGTTTTGGCGCTTTGCGTCTGTTACGAGCTTCAGAACTGCATATTTGCTGATTAAGATAAGATTTATTGCGAAAGAGAAAAGTCCGGCTTGCACAAAATTCGCAATAGCGCAAAACGGCTGTTAGCTGTATTATTTGTTTATGTTCCTGAATTCATTCCATTGTTCTTTGTTTGACAAACAAAGAATATCAACACAATTTAAGTATCCTATTTTATTACTTTTGTAATAATGTTTTATAACTTCTTCAATATCTTTAAATTCGCAAGCATTATTTTGCTGAAATTGTATTTTTTGTTTTGTTTTATCGTTAAATTCAATTAACAAATAATTTTTAATGCCATTAGATAGACCATTTTCGTAATTATAATTTGCAGTTCTAAGATCAAGACCAATCCAATCGCCGCCAGTAATTTCTATTTGTTTAATATTTTCAAGATTAATTCTATTTTCATTGACTTGAATATGATTTTTTTCAAAAATGAGCTTTCCAAATAATCTGCCTTTTAGCTTTTGAATTCTATTAAAATTCATAAACTTCAAAATCCTTCCAATAAAATGTAGAGCAAAAACAGTCCACATTAAAAAAGTTAAAAACGTAGACTTTTCAATTTTCAGGATTAACGAAGTAAAAATAATAATCGTCAATAATAATAAGATACTAAAATTAATTATTTTAGTTCTTGTCCAAACAAAGTGTTTTTCAAAAATCTTGAATTCTTTCAAACTTTTATCTTTTAAATTTCAATAAAGTTCTATTCTTCGGTAACATTACAGCTAACGTTGGGCATTTTCGATGGCGGGGTTTTCAGCACAAATGTTCATTCGGAGCACAAAACTTTCGGCTACCACAAAACTGTCTGCGGAGCACGAAACCCCGCTATTGCAAATGTGTTGTTAGCACCAGTTTTTCTCTTAGATTTCATTGCCGTCTGTGTCTGTAATTATGTATTTGATTTGATCAATTTCAGGTTCCACGAAGAGTCCAGTATTTTGAATTTTCTGAATTGTCGATGGTTTTAGGTTTATTGTCTTAATATACATATAATAGTCGTAACCAAACCTGACTTCAAAATCTTCATTAACTAAAAGCATCCAAATAGTTTCTCTTAGTATCAATCTTATGACTTTGTCAATTTGCGTAGTGTTCAATTCTAAGCCATTTTCGAGGCTCTTTACTTCCTTGTCAAAGTCAACTTTAATATTTTTTAGTCTTCCAGTTTTTTCATACTTTTTAAAATCTTGCTTCTTGTCTCGCAATTCTAAAGAGTCAACCTTTAGACAATCAAGGTCGTTGTCTTGCATTATTGATTTAATTGCTTCGACATATGCAGATTCTATTTTTTCATATTCTTCATATGTCACGTTATTGTATTCTAGCTTTCCAACGTCATTAATAGCATTCCACTCTGAATGGTCGAGATAATGTCCCGCTTCATTTCGCTTGTTGGGATCATATTTTGTGATTCTGTAGCTCGTCATAAAATTGGTGCTAACTCCCAAATATACGAAAGTTTTGTCGTATTTTTTGGTACTTTTCAGAGATAGTATTGTATTATGGATGTCGTACTTTTTAAATATTCTTCAAAACAACACACAATCATTGTTCGGGAGAAGCGGGGGTTTTTGCTTTTGGGGAGATACTATTTTCTTGGAATGTAGAATGGCAGGCAGATTCACAATCGGCTTCGGGCTGTTGTTTCAATTTTAGGATTGCACGTTGGGGTATCAGTAGTCTTCCTTCCGTTCCGCCACATACCGGTTGGCAATCCGACCGGCAAACGCCACGTGCAAGCCCACCACCTCGCCGATAACCATGATGGCCGGGTTGCCGAGACCGGCGGTTTGGGCTTTTTCGAAGATACTATTTACCGTGCCTACCACGCACTTCTCGCGGGGCGTGCAGCCGTCCTGCACAATCATCATCGGCGTTTGGCCTTTGCCGTGGCTGCCGAACAATTCCGTGATTTCCTTCAGCTTGCTCATTGCCATCAGAATCACCACCGTGGCCGTGGATTGGGCGGCCAGTGCCACATCGCCCGAAATACCGCCCGTGCGCGTGGTGCCGGTGGTGACCCAGAAACTTTCGCTGATGCCGCGTGAAGTGACCGGAACCATTTGCGAAGCCGCCACCGCCACGCAACTCGATACGCCGGGCACCACTTCCACCTCAATGCCATACGCCCGCGCCACGTCAATTTCTTCCGTAGCCCGGCCAAACACAAACGGGTCACCGCCTTTCAGGCGCACCACATGGCCTTGGGTCAGGGCATAATCCACAATCAAAGTGTTGATTTCTTCCTGCGAAAGCGAGGTACAGCCGAATTTCTTGCCCGCAAACCGCTTGATGGCTTCCGGTTTGGCGTAGTCCAGCAGCGAATCGTCAACCAGCGCATCGTACAGGATCACGTCGGCCGCTTGGATGGCCCGGATGCCACGCAGCGTAATCAAATCCGCCGCGCCAGGGCCGGCCCCCACCAGCGTGAGTTTGGGATGTTTCATGTATCGGGTTCGCGATTATTGCCGGTATCCACGGATGGACATCTGGCAAGAAAATTAATGACGGAGACAAACATACTTTAAAAAATACTAATTCCATAAACTAAGTAGGGATTAAATGGTTTGCGATGATAGACAGCAATAGGAGGGGAGGGGTTTGGCCCCCGCTAAAGACGGGGCTTTCAGCTTTCCAAAAGATACTATTTTGGGATATGTGCCGGGGCAATTGACTGGCGGCAGGGCCAAACTTGGCCGCAACTTTCCCGCCCAATCCTGGGCATCAATGGCAATTGTGGACGAACGGATTTTTTGTATGATTATGCTATTTTGAATTTTGTCAAGATTATGTTTACTTTTACGCACATTTATTACCTCCGCATTTGCGTTCCGCCATCTCCATATCGCTGCTGCTGCTTCTAATCTACCACACCGGCAGGGTTTGGTTTGTGCTCTTTTACTTTGAAAGCAACTTCCCCACCGCCTCGCCGGTAATCAGGGGCGATGAATGGAGGGTAGTGAAAATGCCGATTTCGATGCCTTACACCCCAAACTGGCAAATCAGCGAAGGGCGCGAAGGGCTGACGCGCGTAGGCGACCAGTTTTACAACATAACCCAGCAACGCTACGAAAACGACACCTTGTATACCGTCCTGAAAACCAACTTGGGTGCCCGTGAGCATTTCTTCGCGCTGGCCGATGAAATCAAGCAGGTGATAGACACGAAAGCCACCCACAAGGATGCCTCAAAAAACCCGCTCGAACAGTTGCTCAAGTCGCTGAACCAGTGCGCCAAGGTTTACCTGCCCTTTTTTGCCGGAAACCTGTTCGGCCGCGGCACTTTCACGCTAATTGAATCTTCACAAAATTCCTCTTTCCTTCCTTTTTTCCCGGCCGTTTACCTTTTGGTATCCACGCCCCCCCCGCGATAAAACCGCCCCGGTTTGTTTCTTTCCTTAAGACCCTGCCTGTCAAGGCTTGTATGCCCTTTGTCGTGTCCGGAAACGCGGGGTTTGAGCCTTTTGAAAGATACTATTCTGCCCCTCCCCGAAAGCCCGCCTGCCGGACGGACAGGGGAGGGGAGTTTAAAAGCCCCCTCTTTCGGAGGGGGTGTGGGGGAGGCTTCGGGCTTTTCAAAAGATACTATTTTGCGCACTGCCAGCGGGCTTGCCTGACTGTAAACGTCCGCCAATTGCCGCCCGTCTTTTGGTCTGTGCATTTCCACCTGACATATCAAACCCATTAAATCCATAAGAAAAAGATGAGACACCCATTTTCGAGCCTTTCCGGCCTGTTCGTTTTTCTGATTGCGGCTACGTTGCCGCTCCGCGCCCAAACCCCCACCGACGGGCTGATGATGTCCAAAGGGGCTTTTTGCGCCGCCGCCGTGTATTCCGGCAGCCAATGGAAGGAATATTGGGAGGGAACCAATTTCCGCAGCAGTCCTAACTTGGGCACTGTATCTAACCAAAACATCATGCTAATGGGTGCGCTGGGCATTACCGACCGGCTCAACGCCATTGTGGCGCTGCCCTACGTGAAAACCAACGCCAGCGCAAGTTATCTGGCGGGGCAGCGCGGCTTTCAGGATGTGTCGGTGTGGCTCAAATACCGGGTGGTGAAACAAGCCATATTGTCGGGCACGTTCAGCACGTTTGTGACGGGCGGTGTTTCAGCGCCGACCACCAACTACGTTGCCGATTTCCTGCCGCTCAGCATCGGGATGCGCAGCAAAACCGCTTCGGCAAGGCTCATTGCCGATTACCACCACAAATCAGGCTTGTATGTCACTGCCCAGGCCGGTTACACGCGCCGCAGCAACGTCCGCATTGACCGCGATTCCTACCTGTTCGACAACCGGCTGTACTATACCAACGAAGTGCAAGTACCCGACATGGCCGATGGCACGGCGCGGCTGGGTTTCCGCAATGCGCGGTTCCAGACTGATGTGTGGATTGACCGTTTTGCCGGATTATCGGGCGATGACATCCGCTACAACGAGATGCCTTTCCTGACCAATGCCATGAAAGCCACCACCCTTGGCTGGTACGGGCGGTATAACATCAAGGATTTCTCGGTTACGGGCGGCTTGAGCCGCGTGGTTGCGGGCCGCAATGTGGGGCAAGGCACCGGATTTTCGGTGGGCGTGCTGTACGCGTTCCGGGTATTCGGCCACGGCGAATGCCGCAAGCCAACCGGCATGGCGGCGGAGCCGGAACCGGAAAAATAAGCGGATTTCATCTCAGCCGTCCGCAACAAAAGCATAATCAGCGACATACCTTACAGAGTAAACCCATAAACAGCATCCATCATGAAAAAGACATTATCGAAACAGTTTGCAGCGGGTCGGGTTTTGACCGCTTTCCTGATACTATTTTTGGGCAACGCCTGCGACAAGTCGCTGGATTTGGCCGAACTGCAGCCCCAAGCCCGCGCCACCACTGACAATACTGGCGGCACTTGGAAAACCTACCTGCTTGCCAGCGGAAACGAGTTGGCCGTTGCCCAGCCTCAGGCAGTAGGCTCGCCCGCCTACCAAGCCGAATTGCAGGCACTGAAAACCGCGCAGGCACAAGCCACCGGTGCGCAAAAGGCCGCCGCCCGCTACTGGGGGGCTGGAGCCGTGTTGCGCTGGAATGAAATTGCCCGCGAACTCGCAGCGCAGTACAACGTGCCGCCCAACAACAATCCCGACGGCACGTATCCGCTGCCCGATGCCGCCAACCCGATGCTGCGCCCACGTTTTCCGTTCGCCAATCCGCCGTATGCCGCACGCGTTTTCGCGCTGTTGAGCGTGGCCCAATACGATGCCTTGGTTACAACCTGGAACCACAAGTTCAAGCATAACCGCCCGGCTCCATCCAAGAGCGATGCTTCCATTCAGTCGCTGCTGCCTGCTTCCGACCTGCCTTCCTACCCGTCTGAAGATGCGGTGGTGGCGGCGGCTTCGCGCGAGGTGCTGAAGTTTTTGTTTCCGGGCGAAGTAGAGTTGCTGACCCAAAAGGCCGACGAACACAAAAACAGCCGCTTTTGGGCGGGAGCCAACGTGAAAAGCGACGTGGATGCCGGTGAGGAACTGGGCAAACTGGTGGCGCAGAAGGTGATTGCCTTCGCCAAAACCGATTTGATGGGCAAGGCCAACGCCCAAGTGGACTTCCCGAAAATGAAGGAATCGGCTACCGCGCGAGGCCTGAACAACCTGTGGTCCAGCCAGGACATACCCGCCCGCCCGCCGATGCTGCCTTTTTACGGAAATGTGAAAACGTGGAATTTTGACCAGAAAACCCGTGATGCCCTCCGCCCGCCCGCGCCGCCCGCCATGGGTACGCCCGAATTTGAGAAGGATTTGAACGAAATGCGTGACATTACCAAAAACCGCACCCGCGAGCAATTCCGCATTGTTTCCTTCTGGGCCGATGGCGTGGGCACCTACACGCCTCCCGGCCACTGGAACCGTAAGGCCGCCGAGCTGATCCATGCCGGCAACCTCAACGAATTGCGGGCCGCGCGGGTGATGGCACTGACCAACACCGCCATCATGGATGCGGGCGTTTGCTGCTGGGACACCAAGTTTTATTACCTCACCCAACGTCCGTCGCAGGTGGATGGAAGTATCAAGACCGCCACCGGGCTTCCGAATTTTCCGGGTTACACCTCCGGCCACTCCACTTTTTCGGCGGCGGCGGCTACGGTTCTCTCCTATTCTTTCCCCGACAAGCGGGCGGAACTGGAGGCAATGGCCAAGCAAGCCTCTGATTCGCGGATTTTCGGGGCCATTCACTTCCGGGTGGATTGCGAAGTGGGCTTGCGTTGCGGCAAGCAGATTGCCGAATACGCTGTGACGCGCGGCAAAGCCGATGGATCGGGATTGTAAGGGTGGGTTTCGGTCTTTTTAGGGATACTATTTCAGGAATGCCATTTCAACGCAAGAGCCGCCGGAACAGAACGTCCGGCGGCTTTTGCATTTCGGGTTTTGTGTATGCTGTTCAGGCCATCCGCATCATTACCGGGCCAGCGTAGGCATTTGCGTCGAGGTATATCTTGCGTACCACATCGCCTTCCATGTTGAAGTAAATCTGCTCGCCGGTCACCGTTCCGTTGTGGTATTCAATAATGGATTCCACGTATTTGCCGATTTTCTCTTTGCCCAGCGAAAAGCCGTAGTTGTATTTGATGCCCGTGAAAGCATCGCCATTGAAACGCCCGAAGTATTTGTGCAACGGAGTCCAGCCCGTGAAATCCATTTCGGAAAGGTTTTCCCCCTCTTGGTAGT
Organism: Sphingobacteriales bacterium; assembly: GCA_031424975.1. GTDB lineage: Bacteria > Bacteroidota > Bacteroidia > Cytophagales > 172606-1 > Xanthocytophaga. The sequence goes on along the minus strand of JANPIL010000117.1, from coordinate 6,131 downwards.
CCAAATGGTAATCCGTTAGTTCGTTGCCGAGGCTGGTGCGCACCGTCGTGAAACTGATACGCTGGTTGCGGATGCCCTTGCGCGTCACTGTCTTGGCGAGGCTCTTGTCCGGTGCGCCGGAATATATGAATCCGGATTTGGGTGCGTGTTCCCGCAGTAGGGCCAGCGTAGTTTTCATGGTGTTGGAAATTGGTTTGACATAGATTCAAAAAACGGGCGGCTACGTAACCGCCAAAGCCGTATGAACCCGCGTGCATACCTTACATGGGTAAGTAAAGGGTACAGGTCTTACGGGGCCGCCCACCAGCAACTGAAGGAAAAACCGGCAAGCCGCTGTAAAAGCTACGATTGTACTTTTTGAATAATGAAGGTGTTCCAAGCAAAAACACTGAGAATTGCCATTCATGGCTTTGAATGAGCTGGGTTTGCGTTGCCAGACTTGTTTCTGCGTTGTTGGGCAAGGTTTTGGGGTTGAACTGCGGGATAATTCGAGGAGCCTGCCATTATTTAAAACTATTCTAAATTACCACACTCGGAGAGCTATTTTAACTTTAAAAGTCTGATTGTCAGTAGTATTTGTAAAAAACGCACCTGAGGTCTGATATATGGAGAAATTTGTAATAAAAATATGTTTGCTATGAAAAATTCCGACATTACCTTTGTGAGCCCCTGCGGGCAGACCTTTGCACATTACACAAGAAAAAAACATACAGTATGCTCACAATCAAGTATCTACGCTCTATCCGGCGTATATTCCCGGTAATCTTATTGTTAGTCGTATTTGCTGGCGGTCAAGTGCTGGCTCAGGATTCTACGGCGGCGGCATCGTCCGGTGGTGGCGATGCGGCGGCGGGCAAGGCATTGTTTGAAGGCAACAACTGCAACACGTGCCATGCCGTGACCGCCGAAAAGTTGGTGGGTCCCGGTCTGAAAGGTGTTGTGCAGCGCACCCCCGGTAAGGAATGGCTTTACAAGTGGATCAAGAACTCGACGGCGGTAATTGCCAGTGGCGATGAATACGCCAACAAGATTTATAATGAGTACGCCAAAGTCCAGATGGCCAGCTATCCGGATTTGACGAACGGGGACATTGACAATATCTTGGCCTACATTGAGTCGGCGGGAGCACCAGCAGTAGCAGCTCTCCCGCCAACCGACACACCACCTCCAACGACAACGGGAGAGAGCGGCGGAATCTCGACACAGTATTTCACCATCATCTTGGTCGGCCTGCTGGTGATTTTGCTGCTGGTGCTGCTGGTGCTGATCATGATTGTGTCGCTGCTCAACAAGTTCCTCAACGAGAAGAAGGATTTGCCGGTAGACGAACGCGAAATGCTGGAGCAGAAGACTGACATCAAGAAACTGCTGCAAAGCGGCGTGGTCAAGGGTGCGCTTGGCATTATAGCGGTGCTGCTACTCGGCAAGATTGGCTTGGATAGTGTGATGAGTATCGGCTTGGCGCAAGGTTACGCGCCCAAGCAGCCCATTGCGTATTCGCACAAGCTGCACGCTGGCCAGTACAAAATCAACTGTGTCTATTGCCACACCTCGGTTTACAAGGGCAAAACCGCCAGCATCCCGTCGGCCAACATCTGCATGAACTGCCACGGCGTAATCAAGAACAACTCGCCCGAGATCAAGAAACTGTATGCCGCCATTGAAAAGAACCAGCCAGTTGAGTGGATTCGGGTGCACAACCTGCCCGACTTGGCGTACTTCAACCATGCCCAGCACACCAACGTGGGCGGTGTGCAGTGCGTGAGCTGCCACGGCGAGATTGAGAAGATGGAGGTGGTGCAGCAGGTGTCGCCCCTGACGATGGGCTGGTGCATTGACTGCCACCGCAAAACGGACGTGAACACCAAGGACAACAAGTATTACGACAAACTTCTGGCGGTACACGACTCCAAGGAACCCATGAAAGTGGCTACCATTGGCGGTTTAGAGTGTTCCAAGTGCCATTATTGACGGAATCAGCCTACGGACAAGCCGGCAGGTTTCGCGTTTTCAAAACATACTATTTTCAGACAAGCAAACACATCTGTTTCTATAACTGTACATGGAAGGTTCGAACAAAGTATACTGGAAAGGTCTCGAAGAACTCAGCAATGACATTGACTTTGTAAAAAATGCCGCCCGCGAGTTTCCCGAAGGCACACCCACACCGGGTAGCGGAGCCGTACCGGAATCGGATGTGATGCCTGCCTCCCGGCGCGACTTCCTGAAAGTAATGGGCTTCGGCATGACCGCCGTAACTTTGGCCGCCTGCGAAGCTCCGGTCAAGAAAGCGATTCCTTACCTGAATAAGCCCGAGGAAATAGAAGCGACGATTGCCAATTACTACGCCTCCACTTACTTCGACACCGACGGGGAGTACAACAGCATACTGGTAAAGACCCGCGAAGGCCGTCCCATTAAAATCGAGCCCAATCCACTTTCCGGTGTCACGCCTTCGGGTACCAGCACCCGTGCGCAAGCCTCGTTGTTGAGCCTCTACGATACCGAACGCTACAAGGGCCCGATGCAAAAAGGTGCTTTGGCCGACTGGAAAACTGTTGACAAGGCAATCACCCAGCAACTGTCGCAAATCGCGGCCAGCGGTAAAGCCATCCGCATCGTTTCCTCTACCATTATCAGCCCTTCCACCAAGGCTGCTATCCAGGATTTCATCGCTAAATACCCTGCCGCCCAGCACGTCACCTATGATGCCAATTCGGCTTCGGGCATACTCAAGGCAAACCAGGCTTCGTTTGGCAAACCGGTACTTCCTTTCTACAACTTCGACAAGGCCGACGTGGTGGTGGGGATTGGCAACGCCGATTTTCTGGGTACTTGGCCCAACAGCACCGCATACGGTGCGCAATACGCCAAAACCCGCAAACTGGGTAAGAAAAAGAAAACAATGTCGCAGCATTACCACTTCGAGTCCAACCTTTCGGTGACCGGAGCCAATGCTGACTACCGCACACCCATCAAGCCTTCGCAGGAAGGGTTGGTAGCGGCAAATCTGTACAATGCCATTGCCAGCAAAACCGGAGCCGCCACCGTAAGTGTCCCGGCAGCCAGTGTGAAGCACTTGGATGAGGCGGCCAATGCCTTGGTTAAGGCCAAAGGAAAAGCGTTGGTGGTGGCCGGTTCGAACGATGTGAACATCCAGACGATTGTGAATGCAATCAACAGTCTGCTGGGAGCTTACGGCTCGGTCATTGACTTGGATGCGTATTCAACGGTGAAAGCAGGCGATGACGCGGCCATGGCCAACTTTGCGAAAGAAGCCGCACAGGGGCAGGTGGGAGCCGTGATTTTTTACAATGCCAATCCGGTGTACGACTATCCGGCGGGTAAACAATTGGCGGGCGACTTCGGCAAAATCGCGCTGAAAATCGCTTTTGCCGAACGCCCCGATGAAACCGCCTCACTCTGCGACTTTGTTTGTCCGGATCACAATTTCTTGGAATCCTGGAATGATGCCGAGCCACGCAAGGGCTATTTCAGTTTGTCGCAACCCACCATCTACCCGATATTCAAGACCCGCGCCGCTCAGGAGAGTTTGCTGACTTGGGCGGGAAAACCCGTGGCATACGACCAGTATGTCCAGAATTATTGGCGCGCCAACCTTGCACCGTTGCAAAGCAAATCCAGCCCTTTCAAGGAATTCTGGATTCAGACGCTGCACGATGGTGTTTTCGAGCCAAAAAATACAACTGTTTCCGCTGCCGCTTTTGCGGCTGATGTCAATGCCGCTACCGCCGCCTTGCCAAAAGCCGGTGCTGGCATGGAATTATCGTTGTACCAGAAGATAGGGATTGGCAACGGCTCGCAAGCCAACAATCCGTGGCTGCAAGAGTTTCCCGACCCGATTTCGCGTGCTTGCTGGGATAATTACCTGACAATCAGCAAAGCGACCGCCAATAAAATGGCATTGGCCCAAGGCGACGTGGTGAAAGTGGAGGTAGATGGCAAGTCGGTGGAAGTGCCGGTGCTGATCCAGCCCGGGCAAGCCGACGACACGATGGGATTGGCAGTGGGTTACGGACGCGAGAAAGCCGGAAAAGCCGCCAGCAATGTCGGTAAGAACGCTTACATTTTCGCTTCATTTGCCAATGGAACAATAGGCTATGTGGCTGGCAATGTTAAGCTTACCAAAACGGAAGCTACCCGCGAACTGGCCCAAGTGCAGACGCACCACACGATTATGGGTCGCCCGGTGGTGCAGGAATCGCGGCTGGCCAACTACCAGAAAAACCCGACTGCGGGCCGCTATTTCCCAAAAGTTGCCACTTCCGAAGGGCCAAAACCGGCCACCAGCATTTCACTTTGGAACGGACATAAATATCCCAACCATTCATGGGGCATGGTCATTGACCTGAACTCATGCACGGGGTGCGGCGCGTGCGTGATTGCGTGCCAAGTGGAAAACAACGTGCCGGTGGTGGGTCGCCAGGAAGTTATCAACCGTCGTGAATTGCACTGGATCCGCATTGACCGGTATTACAGCAGCGATGCCCCGGCTGATGACAGTAAAGGATTGGAAGAAGCCTCTGCCAATCCGGAGTTGACTTTCCAGCCAATGCTGTGCCAGCATTGCAATAATGCGCCTTGCGAAACGGTTTGCCCGGTATTGGCAACCACGCACAGTTCGGAAGGATTGAACCAGATGACCTACAACCGTTGCATCGGAACCCGTTATTGTGCCAACAACTGTCCGTACAAAGTGCGCCGCTACAACTGGTTCAACTATACCAACGACGAACGGTTTACGGATGTCAACTATATGTCGCAGAACGAACTGGGGCGCATGGTGCTGAATCCTGATGTCACGGTGCGTTCGCGCGGGGTCATGGAAAAGTGTTCGCTGTGCGTGCAACGGATCCAGGAAGTGAAACTGAACGCCAAGAAAGAACGCCGCCGCCCTGTGGATGGCGAAATGGATACGGCTTGTGCCGCCGCCTGCTCGAAAGGTGCAATCCTGTTCGGAGACATGAACAATCCTGAGAGCCGTATTACTGGCCAAATCAAAAATGAAGTTGAGGGACGGAATTTCAGTGTGCTCGAGGAGATCAATACCCGCCCGCAGGTTTCGTACCTGACTAAAATCAGGAATAAAGCATGACACGGGCAGGTTTTGCCATTGAAAAAGATACTATTTTTGCGGAACAACAGCCTGACACCGGCATTTTTCGGTTCAAGGGGCCAAGAGAAACACCGGTAGGTTTGGAACCGCAAGAATGTTTGCTGCGTGAGCCAAGACTTTAGGCGAATCAGCGGAACCCGCAAATTCTGGTTTTGAAATAGTATGTTCTGGAAAAGCCAAACCCAAGGGAAAGCAAATCCGAATAAATCCATCGCATCTCTGATACAATAGAATAAACAATCTATGAGCCACGTCACTTCATCTGTGAGACCGCCCTTGGTAACCGGCGGCAAAACCTACGGCGATGTCACTGAAGACATTGTGCGTCAGGTAGAAGGCAAGCCGACCAAATTATGGAGCGTGGCTTTCCTGTTATCGTTCATCACGCTGTCCATCGGCGCGTATGGCCTGTACCGCGTATTCTGGTATGGCATTGGCGAGTGGGGCCTGAATAAAACCGTTGGCTGGGCATGGGACATCACCAACTTCGTGTGGTGGGTGGGCATCGGTCACGCCGGAACGCTGATTTCGGCGGTATTGCTGTTGTTCCGCCAGAAATGGAGAACCTCCATCAACCGTGCGGCGGAAGCCATGACCATTTTCGCCGTCATCTGCGCAGGCAGTTTCATCCTGATGCACATGGGGCGTACTTGGATGGCACACTGGGCTCTGCCGCTGCCCAACACCTACGGGCCATTGTGGGTCAATTTTAACTCCCCTCTGGTCTGGGACGTGTTTGCTATTAGCACATACCTGACCGTTTCGGTGGTTTTCTGGTACATTGGCCTGATTCCTGATCTGGCAACTATCCGAGACCGCGCCAAGAACAAAGTATCCAAAATCGCTTATGGAATGCTTTCGCTTGGCTGGAATGGCGGCACCAAAACTTGGCAGCACTATGAAACCGTGAGTTTGGTATTGGCCGGGCTTTCGACACCGCTGGTACTTTCCGTACACACCATTGTGAGTTTTGACTTTGCCACTTCGGTCATTC
>JANPIL010000116.1:0-13431 GCA_031424975.1 Sphingobacteriales bacterium | reverse complement strand
TCAAGCTTTCGCGCACTTCCGCCGTGGATTTTACAAGAAAACCCACGTATTACGGGCTTTTTGCGCGGCTGGCGTTGCAGTTTTTCCTCATTTACTGGGCTTGGCAACTGCGGCTGGCCTGAGGGTGAAATGCCGGATGGGTTCCAGCTTTCCGGAGAATGACAAAATAGTATCTTTCAAAAAGGCTAAACCCGAGGCCTCCCCCAACCCCTCCGAAAGAGGGGGCTAAAAAACAGTATCTTTTAAAAAGCCCAAACCTGCCGATTCTTCCAGAAGCCGACGCGCGATACCGGTCTGACACACAGTGTCTGACCGGTGGTTCGGCCTTTTTGAAATAGTATGTTTCAAAAAGGCCGAACCCGGCCAAGTTTCACTTATCCAGCAGCCTGCGTTCCAGCAATTTCATGAAGTGGCCGCCCACCACCGACCGGGCTTGGAAACCCACTTGCTTGGCATCCAGGGTATCGTACCAATCGCAGATGGGCACGCGGGTGGGCGTTTCGTTGATGTAGCGGTACAGCGGCTGCATTAGCGCGTCGAAATCCTCTTTTTTGCGGGCCATGGCCGCCAGCCACACCAGCCAATCCGATTTGGTGTAGTGCTTGCGGCTGTCGAGCGGCAGGCCGTAGGGTTGCTGTTTTTGCAGGTAGTACTTGATTTCCTTGTCCACCACTTCCGGCGGGAAGATGTTGAAATCCAGCAGTTTGTCCCAAATCAGATTGTATTTCTGGCTCCAACTGCCTTTTTTGCCGAAGGTCAGTGTGTAGTGGTCGGTGTCGTCGGCCATTTTCATCCATTTCATGGCAAAAGACTTGGCCAGGTGCGTGTATTCATGCGCCGTTTCCGAAAAGCCGAGTTGGGCGGCCAGTACCCCGAAACTGGCCAGACCCAGAATCGCCTTTACCGACAGGTTGGCATTACGCGTCAGGTGGCCGGCAAAATCGTCGGTGCAGAGCTGGTTGGCCGGGTCGAAGCCTTCCTTTTTCAGGTATTCCGCCCATATTTTCAGCGTGCCCCAGTGCCGCCGCGCGTATTCGGCGTTGCCTTCCACTTCGGCAATGGCGGCGGTCATGATCAGCATATTGCCGCACTCTTCCACGGGCATATCCTCCGGGTAGGTCTGGCCGTTGGCAATCGGGTAGGTTCCCAGGTCGTGGGCGGCGAAAGGCTTGGTCCAGCGGCCACTCTCGCTGTACTCGAAGATGAATTCCATCATGGCCTTGAGCAAATCCGGGTTGTAGAGCAGAAACAGCGGTGCCGACGGGTAGGTGACATCCACGGTGCCGATGGAGCCGTTGGAAAAGTTTTCCTTGGAGAAAAACATGGGCGTGCCGTCGGGGTGCGCCACCAATTTGTGCGCCGCAATGGCCTGCCGGTACGAGAGTTCGCAAAGTTGGGCATACTGCTCGCCACCGGCGGCTTTTGTGTCTTGGTACAGTTGCTCGTCGAAGTCGCGGCATTTGAGCATCAGGCTGGTGTAATCTTTTTCGGCATCGGCCAGCATTTGTCCGGCGGTCATCTGCTCGTCGCGCCGCCACCATGCCCGCAGGTTTTCGTGGAAATACTTTACCGAGTAAATGTCGTCGTAGGCAAGGATCAAATGCCTTTCGGTGGCTTGGCCGCCAACCGCGCCCATGGGAAGGATGAAGGCAAACGTATCGCCGTCAATGGCGTGTTCCGTAGTATCGCCCGGAGCGGCCAAATACAGGTAGCCCCAGTCCATGCGCACATTGTCGCCCTTGCGGCCCAGTATCTCCTGCGTCCGCGTGCCGGTGCAGCCGCCCGATAAGCCGCGTTCTTCAAATTTCTGCCACTTGGTTTCCTGGTCGGGCTGGTTGACGGCAATCTGGCCCGACGCGCTGAAACGAATCTGTACCTCGTGCGGCGCACCGTCGTTGGCTTGCACCCGGAAGGTGACATAGCTGGCCGGCCGCGCCAGCGTTTCCAAGTCATCGGGCAGCAGGGGCGAGGTGAACGTGACCATCAAATCCACGCCGCCCGCCGCAAATTCGTAGTGCGTCTGGGTAGCCCGCACCCGCACCGAATGTTGCACCGCATTGGGAACCGGGTTGACGATGGTCGCCAGGTCGGACAGGCCGACATCAATGAAGCCCACGCCGTGGTTGGGGTTGCGGCACCGGATTGCCATTACGTTGCGGCCTTGGCGCAGGTGCTTTTTCGCCTCCCCCGGTAGTTCGCGGTATGTGTAGTCTTCCATGCCGCACGGCCCCCAGGCATAGGCCAAGTGGCCGTTCAGGTACACTTCAACTTCGTCGTCGTGCAGGATGTTGAGGTACAGGTTTTCAAAGTCCGGTGTATCCAGCGAGAACTCGCGCCGCATCCATAACTCGCGTGCCGACCATACCGACCGCTCAACGCGGTGGTTGAACTTAACCCCGAACGGCGCGTGGGCGGTGCGCCACTGGTAGTCGTCATATTCGAGGGTATTCCAGTTTGGCGGCGGTGTATTAAAGGTGTACCGTGCCGAATAAACCTTTTGAGCACTGGTGGGCACCACTATTTGCGGCGGCACAAACGGCCTGCCCAGAAACTGGTATTCCTGCCCGTCCACACGGATAATGCCTTCCAGCGGGTGGTTGCGCCCCGTCCAGTGCTTGATGGGTTCGTCGTAAAGTTTGTCGGCAAAAGTCCAGATGCAGAAGTACGGGTCGTGCGTGATGATCGGATACGCCGGGGGGCGCAACCGGGCCTCCGGCGGTGAAACTTCCTTGGGCTTTTGATCCGGTACGGCGGAAGGCGAATTTGGAGAATGGCTCATAGCAGCGGTGCCCGTGTTTTTGGTGTCGGTGTGTGGTAAGTCAAGGGATTGAGTCCCGGCAAAATAGTATCTTTCGGAAAGCCCAAACCCGCGTGTCATTGCCATGCCGGGCTGAAGCCGCACTTCGCAATAACGGTTTTTGAATTACCTGCGTGTTGGCGCGTCCGCTTTGCCACGGCAAAAAAACCATACCCAACGCCAGATGCCCGTCACAAAATGCCCGTCACAAAATCCACGGTGCGCCACTCGGCCCACGTGGGCTGGTTGTTGGCTTGGCCAAAGCCCACGTGTCCGCCCAACAGCGGCGTTTCGAGAAACAGGAATTCCGATTGCCCGGCAATGTCGCGCGGGGAGCAGCTTGGCGACAGCACCGGATCGTTCTGGGCATTGAGCAGCAGGCTCGGCACGCGAATCTGGGCTAAGTGCGGCAGCGAACTGCAACGGATGCAGTAATCCTCGGCGTTGGCAAAGCCGTGCAGCGGTGCCACGTAATGCTCGGTCATCTGCATCAGGGTGTTGTGTCTCAGCAGTTTGTCCAGCGTTTCCTTGCCAATTAAGTCTTTCTTTGTCAGTACAAACCGCTTGAATTTGTCGCGGAACATCCGGGCGTAGATGCTGTAATCGCCCATGGCGGCCACGCTGCCCAGCACATCGCAGGGCGCGGAAATGGCAACGACGCTCTTGATGGCGGCGGGCAGGCCGCCGCCTTGTTCGCCGGCGTATTTGAGCGCAATATTGCCGCCCTTGCTGAAACCGACCAAAGCGATGTGTTGATACGGTTCGGCTTGCAGCACGTGCCCGACCACCGCCGCCAAGTCGTCGCTGCCGCCGTGGGTGGTCATGCGTTCGAGGCGGTTTGGCTCGCCGCCAAGCCCGCGCATATTCCAAGCCAGCACATCCCAACCGACACGGTTGAAGGCGGCAACCATGCCCAGCATATAAGGCCGACTGGCGTTGCCCAGCAATCCATGCGTCAGGATGGCCAGTTTGCCGGTTGGCGCAAGGTTGCGGGTGCGGCTCCAGTCCAAGTCCAAGAAATCGCCATCGGCCAGTTCAAGCCGTTGGCGTGCATAACCGGTGTGGGCCACGCGGCGCAAGGCATTGGGCAAGATGGTCTGCAAATGGCGGTTCCATTGGTGGCGGGGCGGGCGGTAGGTGGGGGGCGGTAGCAGCGGCATGGATTTTTGGGATGGCGCAGGGGTTCACCCTGCGTTGGTGTATTGCGCCCTTTCAAGGCTTCATTGTCAGGCTCCGGCCCGGTTTTTTGGTGCTTTACGGTAAAATGACTTACTTCGTTCCCAAACAAACCCCAACCATGAACGAGACTTTCACTGCCAGCCGCATCACCGACCTGCTCACGCCCGACGAGGTGGCGTTCAATGAAAAGGGCGTTACGTTCCGCACCAACAAAATCATGGGTGGCTCGGAAAGCTTCGTGTTCTATACCGACATTTCGGGCGTGGAGATTGACAACGGCATTTTTTTCTCCATCATCCGCGTCATTCCCCGCGCCAGGGTCGAGATTGTCATTGAGGGTTTCACCAAAGGCGATGCGCAACGGATCAAGGAACTGATTCTGGAGCGGGTGTAAAACCGGAACCGGTACGGAGGCCCCGAAACAGTGGCGCGTGAAGACACGCGCCACGGAAACGGTTTCGGCAAAATAGTATGTTTCAAAAACGCCAAACCTGCCGATTTTCCGAAAGCCGATGCGTGATATCGGTCTGACACACAGTGTCTGACCGGCGTTACGGTTTCCCTGAAATAGTATCCCCCCTAAAGCTAAAAGTTCCGCCAGAGGCGGAAACGGGGCTTTCGGCTTTTAAAAACGCCAAACCCGCCCGCTAATTCCTACTCGCAATCGGGCTTGAAATTGGCGGTGCCGTAGCTTCTGCGGTTATACGAATAGTGCCACCACTCTGAAGTGATGGGGCTGAAACCGGCCTGCGTCATCGTTTGCCGCAGCAATTGGCGGCGGGCCAGCACGGCGGCGGGTAGGTCGGTGTTGGCTTGGTAGGCTTCGCGCCCGAAAAAATCAAACGGCGTGCCCATGTCCAGCTCCCGGCCCGTGCTGTCGGTCAGCGACAAATCCACGGCAGCCCCTTTGTTATGCATCGAGCCATTGCCGTACGGGTTGCCCACAAAACGGTCGTCGGGCTTGATCTTCCACATTTTCTTCTGCACATCCAGCGGCCGGTAGCAATCAAACAACCGGAGGCGGTAGCCCTTGGCTTTCAGCAGGTTATTGGCTCTGACCAAGGCCAGGGCAGCCTCCTTGCGCAGCAGGCATTTGGCGCAGTCATACACTTTTTCGTGCAGGAAATTATTTGGCGTGGCGTAGCGCAAATCCAAGACAAACGTGGAATCGAGCCGGATCACCTCCACAAAACCGCTGTCGGGCATCTGCGCGAGGTTGGGTTTGGGCTTTCCGGGAGATACTATTTCCGGCGTGTCGGCGGCTGACGAATCCGGGGCCGGGCTATCGGCAAGTGAATCTTGGGCGGGTGGTGCCGTGCTGCCGGGCGGTGTTTCGGGCGGTCGGTTGCGCGAAGGCCCGCAGGTGTAGAAGATGCCCGAGAAAACGGTTAGCAAGCAAAGGAGTCGGATGCGTTTCATCGGGTGCGCGTCATTTTAAAATAATACCATAAATGGAAATACTTGCATAGATTCGCGGCAGGTTCCGTAACGCCCCACCCTATTCCGCCAAAAATACCGATGTTCCGACAATATACGCACATCCTCTGCCTCGTGTCCATCCTTTTTCTGGAGATGCCCTTGTGCCAATCGCAGGTGAAAACGAAAAATAGTATCAAAAAAAACATCCAAACCCCCCTTCCCGCCAAAGTGTTGGTTTGGCAATTCCCGCTTCCGCGGCCGCACACGGGTATTTTGCTCGGCAACGGCACGCAGGGCCTGATGGTGTGGGGCGGCGGCGGCCAACTCAACATCACCATCGGGCGGGCCGGTTTCTGGGATCACCGGGGCGGCAATGAGTTTTCGGCGCGGACAACCTACCGCGAAATGAAACAACTGCTCGAAGCCAAAGACGAGGCGGGCCTGCGCAAAGTGTTTGAAGTGCCCCCAACCGCCGCCAACCAGCCCAAAGAGCCGCGCCAGTTGGGTGGTGGCAGGCTGGAAATACAACTGCCCGACGGCTGGACATTGGCACAGGGGAACCTGATGCTGCAAACCGCCCGGATCCAACTGCTGGTCAAAGACCAGGCGGGCAAGGAAAAAACGCTGCTGATTGGCCAGAGCGTGGATTCGGAGATGGCTTGGCTGGAAATGCCACCCGAATTTGCGGGAAAGGTATCCGTGAAGCTCACAGCCGCCTACGAAAGTGAAAACGTGAGGAAAGCCTTGGAAAAAACCGGCGTGCAGGCCCCTACTTCCTCAACCGTGGGGCAGGATTACCTGAATACCGTTGTTTACCAGGATTTCACCCAGAACCTGCCCGCCGACGAGCCGCTGACCGTTGGCTACCAGTTGGATAAGCTGAGCAAACGCAAAAAGCAACTACTCATTTCCTCACACTTGGGCAAGGGCGGAACCGCAATCCTGCGCAATGGTTTTGAAAAAGCCGACGCGCTGAAACTGGAACAGCAAAGCAACCGCTGGTGGGCGGCCTATTGGGCGGCCGTGCCCAACATACAACTTCCCGATCCGGTTTTGCAGGAAATCGTGGATTATGGCCTCTACAAGCAAGCCTGCACCACACCGCCGCAAGGGGTGGCCGCCGCGCTGCAAGGCCCGTTCATGGAAGACTACCAACTGCCGCCGTGGAGCAACGACTACCATTTCAACATTAATATCCAGATGATTTACACGCCCGCCTTGGCCACCAACCGGCTTTCGCATTTCGGGCCGTTGTGGAACATGGTGCGGGCCTGGATGCCGCAATTGCAGGCCAATGGCGAAAAATTCTTCGGCCGTCCCGGAGCCATGATGCTGCCCCACGCCGTGGACGACCGCTGCCGGGTGGTGGGCACTTTCTGGACCGGAACCATTGACCACGCCTGTACCGCCTGGATGGCCATGCTGGCCTGGCAGCACTACCGTTACGGCTTGGATGAAACCCTACTGCGCGAAACCGCCTATCCGCTGCTTACCGGCGCATTTGAGGGGTATTGGGCCATGCTTGAGGAAACCGACGATGGCAAGGGCGGCAAGCGGTTTACCTTGCCCGTGTCGGTGAGTCCCGAATACCGGGGCGACCAGATGACCGCCTGGGGTCGCGATGCCTCATTCCAATTGGCGGCCTTGCACAAGGTTGCGGAAATACTGCCCCAAGCCGCCCAAAAACTGGGTAAGCCAATAGATCCGCGCTGGGCCGATGTTGCCCGTCGCCTGCCGCCTTACACCACATTTGAAGGAGCTTGGATTGAGGAATACCCAGCGGCGAAAAGCAAACGCATTGCCTTTTGGGAAGGGCAGGATCATATTGAAAGCCACCGCCACCACTCGCACTTGGGCGGCATCTACCCGTTTGCCACCATTGACCCCGCCGATGCGCAACACAAGGATATCGTGAAGGCAAGCATCAACCGCTGGGTGAACCGGGGCACGGGAATGTGGTCGGGGTGGTGCGTGCCGTGGGCTTCGGTGCTGCACGCCCGCACCGGCAACACTGAGGCGGCGGTGAGTATGCTGCACTGGTGGCGCGAAAACTTCGTGAACGAAGGGCGCGGCACGCTGCACAACGCCAACAAGCCGGGCATCAGCATCATTGCCAATCCGGTGTGGGACAAGCTGCCACCCGGTTCGCCCAACGGCGAAATCATGCAGCTCGATGCGGGGTTCGGCGCGTTGAGTGCGGTACTGGAATTGCTGGTGCAGCAGCGCGGCGAAACCATCCATGTGCTGCCCAACCTGCACAACGACTGGAAAAACGCCGGCTTTGAAAACATCCTCACCGAAGGGGCGTTTTTGGTCAGTGCCAAGGTTACGGAGGGCAAAACCACCGAAATCAGGATAAAAAGCCAGCAGGCTGGCAAACTGCGGCTGGCGCACGGCATGGGTCGCGAATTTTTGCTGGATGGCAAGCCCATGGCGGGCGAAACGCTGGAAAAAGAGTGTGCCGCCGGTGAACAATTGCTGCTGAAACCTAAGTAAAGCGGACGCAAGTGCCAGATATTCCGGTTCGGGCAGAATAGTATCTTTCACAAGGCCCAAACCCGCCAAAGGTGAGTTGCGGGGCATTTTTTATGGATGGTCAAAAAAAATGCCCGGTAGATTTTGGAATACTCCAAAATCTTTCAACATCTTAGGAGCGTTTTCCAGAATAATAGTTTGCCAGTTCGCTGACTTACAAAAGAAAGCCGAATTTGCTTTTTTTCGGAATGATGTTTCCATTTGCGGCGGTATTTCGTGACTTTGCATTTTTTACCACTCCAACACCCCTGACCTAATTTATTTATGAGCACAAGCATTTGGCGCAAAAAGCCGTTGGCGGCCTACGAGGCAGACATCAAGAAGAACGAGTTGAAACGCGTATTGGGCAAGTGGAGCCTGACCGCCATCGGCATCGGAGCCGTGATTGGTGGCGGCATATTCGTACTCACCGGCACGGCGGCGCACTACCACGCCGGGCCGGCATTGGCGTTGTCATTTGTGGTAGCTGGCATCGGTTGCATTTTCGCCGCGCTGTGCTACGCCGAATTTGCCTCCATGCTGCCCGTGGAAGGCTCGGCTTATGCTTATGCCTACGGAACCGTGGGGGAGATTTTTGCGTGGCTCATTGGCTGGGGCCTGATTCTGGAATACGCCATGGGAGCCATGACGGTGGCCGTGAGCTGGTCGGGCTATTTTACCAAACTGCTGCATTTGTTCCATATCGAGCTACCGTTCTGGTTGCGCAACGATCCGGTTTCGGCTGCCACATTTGCTGCCGACAACGGTTTGCCCGCACCTGCCTTCGCTTTTAACCTGCCCGCCCTGCTTATTGTGTGGTTGGTGACGTATATCCTGATAAAGGGCATCAAAGAAGCTGCCGGAGCCAACAACATCATTGTGGTTGTGAAAGTGGCGGCGGTCATTTTTGTGATACTGGTGGGTGCCTTTTACATCACTCCCGCCAACTGGGAGCCGTTCATCCCGGAGGCGCGGATGATTCCCGGCAACGACAGCAAACCGATGGAAGCCTACGGCTGGCGTGGCATTATCAGCGGCGCATCGGCCATATTTTTCGCTTACATCGGCTTCGACGCGGTTTCCACGCAGGCGGGCGAGGCCATCAATCCCAAAAAAGACATTCCGTTCGCCATCATCACCTCGCTGCTGGTGTGTACGGTGCTGTACATATTGGTGTCGCTGGTGCTGACCGGCATGATTAATTACAACGACATTGTGGGCGATGCGCTGAAAGCCCCCGTGGCTTTTGCCTTCGACTCGGTGGGGCAGACGTGGGCGGTGTTCATCATCACGGCGGCGGCCACCTTGGGTTTGGTTTCGGTGATGCTGGTGATGATGCTGGGCCAGACGCGCATTTTTCTGGGGATGTCCAAAGACGGCTTGATCCCGAAGTTTTTCAGCGAGGTGCACCCCACATTCCGCACCCCATGGAAAAGCACCATTCTGGTGGGTGCGGTGGTGTCGGCGGTGGCCGCCTTCACACCCATTGACTTGCTCAGTGCCATGACCAGTTTTGGCACCTTGTTTGCTTTTGCGATGGTTTGCGGGGCAGTTTGGCTGTTGCGCGTGCGCGAACCCAACGCCGAACGCAGTTTTCGGGTTCCGGCCCTGCCGTTTGTGGCCATTGCGGGAATACTGACCAATCTTTACCTGATCTATTACCTGAGCGAGGAGGCGCAACTGTACGCACTGGTTTGGCTGGCCATCGGGGTGTTGGTGTACTTTGCCTACGGCAAGCGGAACAGCAACCTGGAAAAGGCGGCCAATTCCATATAAATAAACATCTTTAACGCGGAAGAGTTTGTGCCCGCAGCAAACACGGATGCCGGGTTTTGGGGTTTTGGGAACATACTATTTTGGCAAGGGTCAGGTATGTACGCCATACCTCTGAGGCATGCCATACCTGAACCCGAACAGATTCCGAAGGCCTGCGGGTATGGTTTTGCCAATGCAAACTTTCACAATTCCCGGTTGCCGAAGGTTACCTTTCTGTCGCGTGTAATATATATGCCTGAAACGGGGAGGTTTTTTGCCGCCACATCATTTTTTTGTTAAAATTGGTTTTCAAGAATAGGATGATTCAATTAAATTTCAATATTTTTGACGTTTCATGGATGAAATGAATCTTCCGGCGGTTCCAAAACAATATTTTATATTGCCATAGCCAGCATGTAATGGTTTTCATTTATTTTCATATACTTGCACAACTTTAAAACCTAACAACTCAATTAATCACTCGTAAAACGCTCAAACTGGATGAAAAATCAAGCTACAACGCCCGCCGCGAAAACGCAAAGTGCGAAAACCTCTTCCCTCGGCGACTACTTCGCCCCGATTACGCTTATCCTGATTTTTATCATTTCCGTCCTGATTTACATATTCGTGCTGGGCAACGGAAGCCACTTTGAGGGCGGTAGCAATCTGAACGAACCCCTGCCAGGCGATTATTTGGGTACGGTTTACAAAGGTGGTTTCGTGGTGCCCATATTGATGACCATGTTGCTGACTGTACTCGTGTTTTCAATCGAGCGTTTCATCACCATCAACAAGGCAACCGGCACCGGCCCGGTAGATGCGTTTGTGCGCCGCGTGAAATCAGCGTTGGCCACCGACAACATCAGCGGAGCCTTGGCCGAGTGCGACAAGCAGAAAGGTTCGGTTGGAAACGTGATCAACGCCGTGCTGCACAAGTACCGCGACATGACCAGCGAAACCTCCATGACTAAAGACCAGAAAGTACTGGCAATCCAGAAGGAACTGGAAGACTCCACCTCGCTGGAACTGCCGATGCTGGAGAAAAACCTGACCATCATCGCCACGTTGGCCTCCATTGCCACGCTGATGGGCTTGTTCGGAACTGTATTGGGTATGATCCGGGCATTTGCCGCCTTGGCACAAGCGGGTGCACCCGATGCGTCGGCACTGTCCACCGGTATTTCCGAAGCCTTGATCAACACGGCATTGGGTATCGGTACCTCAGCTTTGGCTATCATCGCCTACAACTTCTTCACCAGCAAGATTGACACGCTGACGTATAACATTGACGAGGCTGGCTTCAGCATCATGCAGAACTTCGCGTCCAAGCACAACTAATCGGGCTTCCCAAACCCCCTCCGCCGGAGGGGGCTTTTTTGTTCGGTTTTTTTGGCGGAAAATATAGTATCCCCACAAAAGTCGAAACTCCCGGAAAAGTTTTGAATCCATCTTTTTTGTAACCAACTACCTGTTTTTTAGGAAGTTGGGGTCAAGATGAAAACCGGGATGAAAAAAAAGTAATTTTTTTTCATCCCGGTTTATGGAAAACCATGAGTTGTCGCATCCATAGTATGGAACACCAGCGGCCGCAATACCTTTATCAATTTGTAAAAGCGAAAATACCATGGCAAAAGTCAAAATAGCCCGTAAAAGCATCATGCTCGATATGACGGCCATGTGTGACGTAGCGTTTTTGCTGCTCACCTTCTTCATGTTGACCACCAAATTCAAGCCCGACGAGCCGGTTGTGGTGGACACGCCGGGTTCGGTTTCCCAGACCGTGCTGGGCGATGCCGACCTGCTGATGATTACCATTGACCCCGATGGCAAAATATTCATGGGTGTGGACAGCGACAAGACCCGCGCGGCCATGCTGGAAAAAATGTCGGGCCAGTACAAGGTTGCTTTCAATGCCGAACAGAAAAACCAGTTCCGCCTCACGTCCACGTTTGGCGCGCCAATGGCGGCCCTGCCGCAAATCATGACGGCAACCGGCAAGGCTCGTGCCCAAATGCAAACCGGCATTCCAACCGATTCGCTCGACAACCAACTGGCCAAATGGGTGCAGTATGCCCGTCTGGCACAGTCCGACCTGTACAACAACGACCCCAAGCGGCAATTGAAGATAGTGGTGAAAGCCGATAAGGAAGCCAAATACGAGAACGTGAAAAAAGTGCTCAACACCTTGCAGGAGCAGAACCTGAACCGGTTCAACCTTATTACCAATCTGGAGGCGATGCCCGAAGGGTTCGGCAAGAAAAAAGGCGAGTAAAGTTTCGGCATCCCGAACATTTTAAAATCAGGGGGTTTGGTGCTTTTGAAAGCTGAAAGCCCCGTCTTTAGCGGGGATACTATTTTCCAGCACCGGACATCCGGTTTCCAATGAATCATCAAAATTCAAAACAGGTACGACTATGGCAGAATTAGACACCAGTAGTGGCGGGAAAGGCAAAAAGAAAGGGGGCAAGAAAGCCTCCACCCGCGTTGACATGACCCCGATGGTGGATTTGGCGTTTCTGTTGGTGACATTTTTCATGCTCACCACCACCTTCAGCAAGCCGAAAATCATGACGCTGAGTATGCCGGAGAAGAAAGACAAGAATATGCCCGAGCCGCCCAAAGTGGATGAAAGGCTTACCACCACCATTATCCTTGACAAGAAAGACCGCGTATTCTATTACCGTGGCGTGGAGACACCGGAGGTTTTCACCAGCGACTATTCGCCCACCGGCTTGCGCAAAATGGCCGTGGAGCAGGTTGCCGCCGCCAAAAGGCTTGGTGCGGACAAAGACGCGATTTTCATTATCAAGCCCACGCCCGAATCCACGTACAAGAACATGGTGGACATTTTGGACGAAATGAAAATCACCAATGCCAAGATTTACGCCATCCAACAATTGGTGCCGCAAGATCTGGAACTGATAGAGAAGTACAAGAAAGACAAAAACATTACTGACTGATCATGGTAGACTACAAATCACCCAATGTCACCTTGGACGATATCGTCTTTGAGGGCCGGAACCAAGCCTACGGCGCATACACGCTCCGCAAGCTGTACAACAACATCGTCACCCGTTCGCTGCTGATTGGCGGGGCCTTGTTCATTGTCGCCTTCCTGCTGATGCAGTTCGTGTCCACGCAAAAAGAGGACGATGCGGTCAATGTGGAAGCGAACCTGGCGGATTTGCCGCCGCCGCCACCCGTGGATCCCAACGAGCCGCCACCGCCGCCACCGCCGCCCATCCCGCCGCCGCCAAAAATCGCCACGATCAAGTTTGTGGAGATGGAAGTGGTGAAGCAGGAGGAAGCCGACCAGGAAATCACGAAAGTGGAGGAAACGGAAAAGAAAGTAATTGCCGCCGTGACCCAAGAAGGGGAGGAAACCGGAGGAAACGCACTGGAAGTGACCGAATCAGGCCCCGGCCTGATTGACGAGGCTAAGGAAGAGGAGCCTTTCATCGTGGTGGAGCAGCAACCCGAATTTCCGGGCGGAACCGAAGCTATGTACAAGTTCATGCAGAAAAACACGCGGTTTCCGGCACCGGCACGCAATGCCAACGTTTCGGGAAAAGTGTTCATGTCGTTCGTAGTATCTTCCGACGGAACCATCAAGGACATCAGTGTCTTGAAAGGCTTGGGCTACGGCTGCGACGAAGAAGCCAAGCGCGTGATTGCGATGATGCCCAAGTGGAAAGCTGGCCGGCAAAGCGGACGCAACGTGCCAGTGCGCTACCAATTGCCTTTCAGCTTCAAACTGGAATCGCAAT
>JANPIL010000115.1:0-15840 GCA_031424975.1 Sphingobacteriales bacterium | reverse complement strand
AAAATCACGCTGCCCGACACCATTTTCCCGAATGCTGAATTGGGCATCACTGTACAAGCCGTTTTCCTCAACTCCAGCAACGAACAACGCACCCGAACGCTGCAGTTCACAACGCATTACCAACCCGACGAACTTCGCCTGACGCTGCAACGCGATTCGGTGGTGGCGGAATATTTCCAAGCCGGAAAACCGAATTCAGCAGAAGCCGAACTTTTGGGCTACGCGGACGAGGAAAATGATGTGGAAAGTTTCCAAAAAAAAGTGCGGCTGCCTTACCGCGAAGCCGTCAGCCCGTATGTAAACTATTACGAAATCTCAATGCCAGGCCTCTCGGCCGAGTTGGATTTGAGCGAGCAAAAACCTAACTTTCAAGTAGCTACCGACCGCACCGCCGATTCGATTTTCGTGCAGGTTTCCAATCCGCGCCGGTTGCCGTTTTGGTATGATGTCCACCGTAAAAACTCCCGCCTGGCTTCCGGTTTTTGCAGGGAAAACTTGGACATCCAGCGGAAATCTACCGTAACTCAAAAGTATTTCATATCGCTGCAATACGTCTGGAACAATAAAGTTCACGAAGAAGATTACGAGTTACCGTTGGCTACCAAGCAGTTGCAAATCCAAACCGACCAACCGACGACTGTTTCGCCCGGACAAACGGTGCCCATCCGCGTGGAAGTGCGCGATTTTCGCAACCAGCCTGTTGCCAACGCGGATGTGACAGCTTACGGCATCACCAAGAAATTTTCCGAATTACGCACCCCGTCCGTGCCGGATTTTAGCAAAACTTACCGCGTCCGAAAACAAATCAATTCATTCGCGCTCCGCGATAAATTCGATGTTGATGAAGGCGAAAACGAATCGAAACGCCAACTGCAATGGCAACGCTGGCGCAAGGAAATGGGCTTGGACACCATTGCCTACTTCCAATTCCTGTATCCGAATGGCGTGTACCAATACAGTTTACCGATGCCCAATTTAATGACGCAATTAGCACCGTTTGTGGTGCAAGACGGTGAAATACAGACGATTCACACAATTTTTGTGGACGAAGAACCCATCTATTTCCAAGTGGCCGATGAAGGGCAGCGGTACAGTTTCCACACGGATTCGGGCTACCATCGTTTGCACATCCGCACCCGGACGCTGGGCATTCGCATGGACAGTGTTTACTTGAAAAAAGGTGAAAAGCTGATCCTTTCCATTGACCCGAAAACCGCCGGTGGCAAGCATATCCGCGTGGAAACGCTGGAGCCAAAACTGTCGGCCGGTGAGCTTCAGGTGGTGAACAATTACCTGATGCCCGTGCGACGGGATTTTGGTAATTCGTACACCTACCTGAAACAAGGCAAACGCGTGTTTTATCTGAATGGCGGCTATGGCTATCGCGCACCAACATTGATTGGCCCGGTAAAGCCCAGCGAAATGCGCTTTGTACAAAAAGACGCGTTTGAAACGGAATTCACTTTTGAACCGGGCTTCGGATATGATTTTGCACCCAACCTGCTGAAAATGAGAACCTGGCAAGGTTACAGGCAATTTCCACTGACAGATGTGAGCCAAAATAAAACACCGGATTTCCGGGCGAAAGCGTGGACGGCTTACGAAGTGGATTCGCTGCACCGGGGCTACCGGGAAATTCCGGCCTACAGCCGCGAAGAATACAACAACCCGTATGCCACTTCATCGCCCAATGGCAAAATCACCGCCCGCAAGTTGAAATGTGGAAAGCAGTCCGTTCAAAACGTAAAATACCTTGTCCTTTTTAAACAGCATGATCCCGGTTTTATCCGCGTATATCCGGCCAAAACCCTTGATTTCCACCAGCTTCCCGCCGGAACATACAACCTGGTGATGCTGCTCCATTTCAACGAATACCTGAAAACCGAACCGATTACTGTCCGCAAGAATGCAACGACGTACCTGAACCTGCAATTTGACGCAACGCAAAAAGCGGATGAATTCAGCCGGAAGCTGGAAGCATTAGTGAAAGAAAAAATCACCGTTCGGATTGCCGATACCAAGCCGATTGAAGAGAAAGCCGGTAAGGAAAAAGTTGGTGTAAACCCAACTCCGCCACCACCGGCTCCAGTCAGAAAACCGGTTCCGCCTGAACTGCTGTGGCACGATTTCGATTTCAATTCGCACGTGCAAGGCCGGGTTTTTGACGACAATGGCGACGCGGTTCCCGGTGTAAACGTATTGGTCAAAGGCAGCACCAAAGGCACTGTCACCAACGTGGACGGCATTTATAGCTTTGATGTGCCTGACAAAGCCATGCTGGTCTTTTCCTTCATCGGTTATGTGTCGGTGGAAAGGGAAATCAGCGGGCAAAGCGTACTTGATGTGCAGATGCAGCCGGATATAAAATCCTTGCAGGAAGTAGTTGTGGTGGGCTACGGAACAAGCCGAAAGAGAGATCTAACCGGCTCGGTGTCAACCGTCTTGCAAGGCCGCGTGGCGGGTGTGGTGATTTCCAAGTCCGGTGAACGGATCAATATCCGTGGCATGGGTTCGCTGCGGGCCGATCAACGCCCGCTGTTTATCGTGGATGGGAAGGTTTATGAAGGCGAGCAACTTGACCCTGAGGTAATTGCCTCGGCGGAAATGTTGAAAGGTGAAGCTGCCAGAGCGTTATACGGCAACCGGGCTGCCAACGGCGTGGTAGTCATTACTACCAAGAAAAATAGTATGTTTCCAAAAGCCAAAACCTCCACGGCTCAGGAATTGCCCAACCAAGCACCTGATAGCCAAATACGTAGCAAATTTTCGGATTACGCTTTTTGGCAACCTCGCCTCAAAACCGACAAAAATGGGCAGGCAACTTTCCATGCTACTTTCCCTGACGACATCACCAATTGGCGAACGTTTGCAGTGGCGGTTGGCAGCCGTCAACGCACCGGTCTTACGGAAGGCAACATCAAGTCTTTCAAGACATTGGCGGGAAGTTTGGCGGTTCCGCGCTTCTTGGTTCAGGGCGACAGCACGCAAATCATTGGCAAGGCATTAAACTACACCTCCGATACGGTGGATTTGCGCACCACATTTGAAGTGAACGGAAAAATACTGTCCCGAAACGCCCAAAAAGTTTACAATGCGCTGATTGACTCCGCAATGGTGACAACCGACAATCTGGACTCGCTGAAAATCAAGTATTTCATCCAGAAAACGGATGGCTACGCGGATGGCGAGTTGCGTCCGGTGCCGGTGTTTGCGCGCGGCGTAACCGAAACCAAAGGCGTGTTCCTGAATCTGGAGAAAGACACAACTGTACAATTGACTTTTGACCCGAAACTGGGCAAGGTGAAACTTTATGCCCGCGCCGATGTCCTGGATATTTTGCTTGACGAAATCGGGCATTTGCGCAACTACGAATATTTGTGTAACGAGCAAACCGCCTCAAAATTAAAGGCTTACCTGTTGGAAAAGCGCATACAAACACACCTAAACAAGCCTTTCGCGTACGATGCGGATATAATAAAGCTGGTCAGAAAGCTGGAAAAGGCGCAGAAAAAAGAAGGCGCGTGGGGTTGGTGGCAAGACTCTCCGGTCGCGGCTTGGGTCAGCGTGCACGTGGCCGAAGCTTTGCTGCAAGCCGCCGAAGCAAAGTATGCGACAACGTTTGACAGGCAGAAATTCATTGACTATTTCGTATTTCAGGTTGAACAGGAAAAGGGTATTGACGAGCGTTTGCGCATGCTCAAAATCCTGCAAAAACTGAATGCAAAGGTCGATTTCAAACGGCATATCCAACAATTGGACACGATTTTTACTGTAAAAAAGCCGATTGTAATGCGCAACGAACTCGGCTACGTTAAAACAGTCCGTCCGCTGCAACGTCCGTTCATGGATTATCTGCACTTGCTGGAATTGAAGCAACAAGTGGGTTTTGGCTTTTCAATGGATACTATTTCGGCAACCAGGCAAAGCACGCTTTTCGGAAGCAGTTATTGGGGCGAAGAAAGCCACCATCCGTACCTGAACGAAGTACAAACCACGCTGGCTGTGTACCGGATTCTGAAAGCCAATGGCGGTCACGAACGTGAGTTAACGAAAATCAGGAATTATTTCTTTGAACAGCGCAAAACCGGCTATTGGCGCAACACGTACGAATCAGCGCAAATCCTGGAAACAATATTGTCCGACGTACTGGGCAACGCAAAAACCATCCGCGCGGCCACACTAACGCTGAAGACAAATGGTGAATCCCAACTCATCAAGCAGTTTCCGTTTGAAATGGAAGCCGACCAAAATAGTATCTTGGAAATTGGCAAAACCGGCACTTTACCCGTTTACCTGACCGCTTACCAAAAATTTCAGAATACCAATCCAGCGGCCGTGGACAAGGATTTTCTGGTGAAAACAAGTTTCAAAGGACAAAATGCTACGCAAAAACGACTGAAAGCAGGCGAAACCGTTACGCTGCACGTGGACTTAGCTGTGAAGAAGGATGCGGATTACATGCTCATTGAAGTGCCAATACCGGCGGGCTGCTCTTATGCTGAGGCATCGGCGAAAAGCCCGTTGCGAAGCAGTTACGAAACCTACCGCGAACCGTTTCGCCACAAAACCGCTATTTACTGCACGCAACTCACCAAAGGCAACTATTCGTTTGACATTCAGTTGGTTTCGCGATACGTCGGCACGTACACGCTGAACCCCGCCAAAGCCGAACTGATGTATTTCCCCACATTTTTCGGGAGGAATGAAATGCGAAAAGTGACTGTCAAATGACTTTTAATGTTTTACCGGGCTTTTTAAAATAGTATCTCCTAAAAAGCCCAAACCCCTCGGTTTGGGCTTTTTGTTTTTTCCGGTTTACCCGCGCATTTACCTTTTCATCGCATTGGCGACCAAGTGGTTGCCAGCCATGATGTCGCGGCCAGCCAGCCATTGTTCCGTAACTGAGGCCAGCATTTGGTTCAGCATCTTCGTTGTTTTCTTGTGCCTGATGTTCAGGTACACGCCTTCCAGTTTCTCCTCGTAAGTGAGTACATCGGCGTTGGTGTAGAACCGGACAATAGTGTAATCCTTGGTTTTTACGTTGGATTCGATTATCCAGAAGCCACCTTTCGGCACAAGGGGAGCCACGTCTTGTGCGCTGGCGGCAGTACCGCACAATGCGGCGAAAACGGCAATGGCAATAACGGCAATGCGGGTTTTGGTGCTACGGGTTTTCATGGGTTTAGGCGTTTTGGAGTGGGGAAATTGTTTTTTTCAATTCGTCAACCAACTGGTTCACATCCGGTTGACGATTCGAAAGTACTGCATCCAAAAAGCCCCCGCTTGGATTGTAGCCCAGCCGCAGACAAACGGCGTGACAGACCCTAAAACAGCCGACGAACGCCCGAATCCGCCGTTTGCCGACGCTTTTCCGTCGTTTGTCTACAAACATGGTTTCCGCTGGATTTTATCTTTGGTAGTTCATAGATTTACCTGAAAAGCGGCGCGGAAATAGTATGGTTGAAAAAGCCCAAACCCCGCTGCCACGCCAAATCCTTCGGCAGCCAAGCCATGAAACCATTCACCCAAGACTTCATTCTTTCCGACCGGCCCCGCCACCGCATTGCGCGGCACTCGGCATTCTGGCTGGTGTTCATTGTATTTTCGGCGGTCACGTACGGGTTCATCCCCATCAGTACGGGCGTTCCGGCCAAGTTCGGCATACCCGTATGGGTGATTTTCGCCGTTGCCTTCGGTGATGCGGTGCTGTTTGCCATCAATCACGCCATGCTTGCCTACCTGATCATTTACTGGCTGCTACCGAAGTTTTTTTTCAAGGGCAAATACCTGGCCCTTTTTGCGGGTCTGGTGTGCTGCGTGCTGCTTTCGGTGCTGGTTTCCGTTCTGGTGAGCGGCAACCTTGTGAACTTGTTTCACAGCGTAGTGAGTAAGCTGGCCGCCAGTGTACCGGGTCTGAATGCCAACCCGCCCCAAAACGATTCTTTTGCCAACCGCAATGCGTTTGCCTTCGCATTGATGGCCGGCCTGCGGGGCGGCATCACCATTGCCGGGTTTGCCACGGCCACCAAGCTGGGCAAGTACTACTACCTCAAGCAGCAGTCGCTGATGCAGACCGAAAAGGAAAAATTGACCGCCGAACTGCAACTGCTCAAGGCGCAGGTGCACCCGCATTTCCTGTTCAACACGCTCAACAACCTGTATGCCCTGACGTTGCGCAAATCGGATGAGTGCCCGGAAATGGTGCTCAAGCTTTCCGGACTGTTGAGCTATATGCTCTACGAATGCAATGCCGCCCAAGTGCCCTTGGAAAATGAAATACGGATGCTTGAAAACTACGTGGACTTGGAAAAACTGCGTTACGGCAGTCGGTTGGACGTGTCGCTCAATTTCACGGGCGACATCCGGGGCAAAACCATCACGCCGCTGCTGCTGATTCCGTTCGTGGAAAACGCGTTCAAACACGGCAGCAGCGAACAACTCGAACAGGCTTGGATAAGCTTGGACTTGGCGGTGGAGGGCAACCGGATGAGTTTCAAACTTGTCAACAGCAAGGATGCCAGCGCAAACCCAAGCGGCGCGGGCGGCATCGGGCTGGCCAATGTGCGGAAACGGCTGGAACTGCTGCACGCCAACCAATATGTACTGAAAATAACGCCCCAAGAGGAAACATTCCTCGTACACCTGAGCCTGGAACTTGGCAGCGGCCCACTTGCCGCTGCCACCCAAACAGCTATTGTCCAGACAACCGCCCGCCTTGAACCCGCCTGAAACCCGTACAGCCCATGAAACTCAAGTGCTTGCTCATTGACGATGAACCACCCGCCCTAGAAGTGCTGGCCTCGCACATCGGGGCAGTGGACGGCTTGGAAATAGTGGCTCGATGCCACAATGCCGTGCAGGCATTCGGCGTGTTGCAGGAGAAAAAAGTGGATCTGATGTTTTTGGATATCAAGATGCCCAAACTCTTGGGAACTGATTTCCTGCGCACCCTCCGAAACCCGCCGAAAGTGATCTTCACGACTGCCTACCGCGACTATGCCTTGGAAGGCTTTGAACTGGAAGCCGTTGACTACCTGATGAAGCCGATTTCGCTGGAACGGTTCCTGAAGGCGGTTGCCAAGGTGATGAGACCTTCGGAAGCCGCCGCAACGGAGGAGAGAATACCGCAGCCGAACAAGGATGCTTTCCTGTATTTCAGGGTGGACAGGAAAATGGTGAAAGTGCTAACCGACGATATCCTGTTTGCCGAGAGCCTGAAAGACTACGTCAAGATATTCACGGCCAGTTCCAAAAACCCGCTTATCGTCAAGCAAACCATTTGCTCGCTGGAGGAAATGCTGCCCGCCAGCAATTTCGTGCGCATCCACCGGTCTTTTATCGTCGCCATTGACAAGATCAAGGCTTTCACCGCCTCGCACATCCACATTGAACAACAGGAATTACCCATTGGCCGGCTGTACGGCACACGCGTGGTTGACGCGTTGAAATAGTATCCCTGCCTGTCCGGCAGGCAGGTTTCAAAAAGGCCAAACCCCGGTCATGATTTCGGAACGCGGAATTGGGATTGCGGAATTTGTTCGAATCAGGGTTCGTGGATTTACGGGGTCAAACCGGAACACCGGTCAGACACTGCGTGTCAGACCGGTATCGGTGGTCGGCGTTCGGGCGAACCGGTAGGTTCGGGCTTTTTGAAACATACTATTTTGTGGGGTTCAAGCGTGGACGGTTGAACCCGTATGACGAAACCGGTTGCGCAGAGCCAAGGAATGCCTTGTCTCTGCGTTATTCAAACTTCAAATGCTTCACCGACTCGCCCGAATTGGCCAGTTCCAGCAGCGCGTCAATGCCGATTTGCAGGTGTTTGAGGGCAAAATTGGCGGTCACTTTCTTGTCGCTTTCCGATGTTTTCACGCCGTCGGGAGTCATCGGGTTATCCGACACGAGCAGCAACGCGCCGTGCGGAATTGAGTTGGCAAAGCCCACAATGAAGATGGTGGCCGTTTCCATGTCAATGGCCATCACGCGGATTTGGCGCAGGTATTCCTTGAATTTTTCGTCGTGTTCCCACACGCGGCGGTTGGTGGTGTACACGGTTCCCGTCCAATAGTCCATCTCGTGTTTCTTAATCATCGAAGACACCGCGCGTTGCAACCGGAACGAGGGCAAGGCCGGGATTTCGGGCGGCATATAGTCGCTGCCCGTGCCTTCGCCCCGGATGGCGGCGATGGGCAGCACCAAGTCGCCGAGCTTGGTTTTTTTCAGGCCGCCGCATTTACCCAGAAACAAGGCCGCTTTGGGGTCAATGGCTCCCAGCAAGTCCATGACCGTGGCGGCCATGGCACTGCCCATGCCAAAGTTGATAATGGTGATGTTTTCGGCGGTGGCGGTTTGCATGGGCTTGCCCTCGCCGTGGATGGGCACGCCAAACTTGTCGGCAAACATTTGGATGTAGCTGTGGAAATTGGTCAGCAAAATGTATTCGCCGAATGCCTCCAGCGGCAAGCCGGTGTAGCGCGGCAGCCAATCCTTCACGATTTGTTCTTTGGTAGTCATGCCGCAAAAGTACACTTTTTGCCAACTCAGCCGTGTGAAGATTTTGTTACCAAAAAAGCCCCCAGCCCCGGTTCCGTGGTTCGTATCCTCACAAACCACTTGGGGCAAAATAGTATTCCCCGCTAAAGCCAAAGGTTCCGCCAGAGGCGGAAACGGGGCTTTCAGCTTTCGGAAACGCCAAACCCGTTGCCCATTGAGAATCCGGCGCGGCAAGTGTTATCTTTCGGCCATGATGCGCGTTTTTCCAATCCGCTTTTTGCTGGTATTATCGTTGCTGCCGGGCGGCGCACTTTTTTTCCGTGCCACGGCGCAAAGCCCGTTCCGGGTGGCACGCACCTGGGAAACGGCCATGCAGCACCCAAGCGAAGTGGAGGAATTGTACCTTTCGGGGCGGCAGCTTACCGTATTGCCGCACGAAGTGGGCAAACTGGTAAACCTGCGCAAACTGATCCTGCACGGCAACCAACTCGCCCGGCTGCCCAAGGAACTGGCCACCCTGACGCGGCTGCGCGAAATAAACCTCAACGGAAACCGGTTTGTCCAATTCCCGGCGGCACTGCTGTCACTGGCGGCTTTGGAGCATCTGGCCATTGGCGATAACCTGCTGACCGGCATTCCGTTGGCAATCAGCCGGTTGTCGCGCCTCAAATCGCTGGACTTGCACCGCAACCGGCTTACGGTTTTCCCGGCCGGACTGCTGCAATTGGCGAACTTGGAAAGGCTGGACTTGGCCAACAATGGAATCACCAAGCTGCCAGCCAACCTGTGGCAACTGGCGGGCTTGCAGTCGCTGATGCTTTCGCACAACCAATTCGCGCGGTTTCCACCCGAAATACTGGAACTCACCCAACTGCGCGAATTGTACTTGGGCAAGAACCGGATTCAAAAACTGCCCGGCCAAATCGTGTGTTTGGAACAATTGCAGTCGCTGATGCTGGCCGACAACCTTTTCGCAGTTTTCCCGGCGGCGGTGCTGCAACTGCCGCAACTCAGGGAACTGTACCTGAACGGCAACCAACTCAGAACCATCCCCGACGGAATTACACAACTGACTGGCTTACGGGCACTTGGCTTGGACAGCAACCAACTCACGGCCCTGCCCGATTCCATGCAAAACCTATCCGGCCTGCGCGTGCTGCACCTGTCAAATAATCCATTACCCACCATCCAGCGCGAAAAAATCATGAGCCAAATGGCCGCCACGCACGTGGAATTCTGACAGGTTTGCGGCTTGCCGGAACAGATTGGGTTTGGTGTTTTTAAAAGGTACTATTTCAAAGGCGCTATTTCAAGATGAGCACCATCCGGATATCAGCCCGTTCGTAAGGAGAATCGGCGGGCATCTCGACTTCGCAGAAACCGAGTTTCCTGTACAACTCAATTGCCGGAACCAAACGCGTATTGCTTTCGAGCACGAGTTGCTCGGCTCCCATGGCACGGGCTTTTCCAATGGCCGCCAGACCCAATTTCTTCCCGATTTGCTTGCCCTGAAACCGCTCATCCACAGCCATTTTCACGAGTTCACAGACATTTTCATGGTTCGTTTTCACCAAGGCGCAAGTGCCTGCGATCTGGTTTTGGTATAAGGCAAAGAAAATGCAGCCGCCTTCTTCCAGAATCGTTTCGGGATGTTCCAACTGCTCCAAGTCGTGCGGCTCAAGGGCAAAATACTTTTCAATCCAAGCCACATTCAGCCGCTTGAAATCGTCGCGGTATTCGGGTTGGTATTCGGTAATGGTGATTTCCGGATTGGCATTCGTTTCCATGGCATTTTGGGTAATAAGGCGTGCGTTAGAGAAAATAAAAATAGAAAAATATTTTTACATACCAATTGGTATGCGCATATTTGCGCCATGACAACCGATACCAGAAGCCAAATCCTGGAAAGGAATTTCCTCGCCGTGCGCCTGCATGGTTTCCAAGGTGTGCGTGCCGACAAGGTAGTGGCCGAAATGGGCATCACCAAAGGCGCGTTGTACCATTATTTCCCTTCCAAGTTGGATTTGGGTTACGCCATAGTGGACGAGATCATTGCGCCTGCCTACACAAGCACGTGGCGGATATTGGAGACAATACGGAAAGAGCACTTGGAAACGCTGTTGCAGATTACGGAAGGTTTCAAGAAACGCACTGACAGTGAGCAGATTAGACTGGGCTGTCCGCTCAACAACCTGATGCAGGAGATGTCGCCGCTGGACGAGGGTTTCCGCATCCGGCTCGAAAACATTGTCAAGAGTATGGCGCATTCCATAGAAACCGGCCTTCGCAACGGGCAGGAGACCGGCACAATCCAGTCAGGGACAAACCCCAGGCAACTGGCTTTTTTCACGCTGTCGTGCATTGAAGGCAGCTACGGCATAGCGAAGTCCGCCCAAAGCAAAGAGGTTTTCGACGCTTCGATAAATCAATTGATGATTTTCCTCAAAACGCTGAAAATCAAATAATTGCCCACGCAAAATAGTATCTTTTTAAAACACCGAACCCACCATTATCCGCTGGCCAATGAAAGCTACTGACACTATTTGTATTTCATTTTTACATACCAATAAGTTTGTATGAATAAGCTATTATTGACCTACGTTTACGATCCGCTTTGCGGCTGGTGCTACGGTTTCAGCCCGGTAATGCAGCGGCTGCACGAGGCTTTCCATCAACAAATCCAATTCGAAGTGCTGTCGGGTGGCATGGTCATGGGCGACCGTGTGGGGCCAATCGGGCAGGTGGCACCGTACATCAGTTGGGCTTACAAGCACGTGGAAGAACGCTGCGGCGTAACATTCGGCGCGGGCTTTCTGGAAGGCGTACTTAAGCCGGGCACGGCCATTTTCAGTTCCGAAAAGCCCGGCATTGCCCTGACAGTTTTCAAAAGTTACCAACCCGAAAACGCCATCCGGTTTGCGCACGACCTGCAACACGCCCTTTACCACGATGGCAAAGACCTGACCGCCGATGCTACTTACGTGGACTTGGTTGCCGCCTACGGCATTGACGGCCAAGATTTTACGGACAAACTGAACAGCAGTGAGTTTCGAAATGAGACCCACCGGGAATTTCAGTTGGTGAGCAACATGGGCATCACGGGTTTCCCGACGGTGTTTTTGGCGACGGAAAACCAAAACTACTTACTCGCCAAAGGCTATACTGATTACGAGCCGTTGCAAAGCGCAATACAAGGGATTCTTGACAAGACAACTGCCGTGTAACATACGCGAATCTGCCCGGCGGCCAGCAACAGCACTTCTGAAATAGTATCCCTGCCTGTCCGGCAGGCAGGTTTCAAAATGTCAAAACCCTCAAAGCAATAAAATCAATTTTTCACTTTTCATCTCTCCCTGACTTATGTACATCATCACAGGAGCCACCGGCAATACCGGAAGGCCAATCGCCGAAGGCCTGCTCAAAGCGGGCAAATCTGTCACCGTTATCGGCCGGAACGCTGGAAAACTGCAGCCGCTGGCTGATCAAGGTGCGAAAGTCGCCATTGGCGAGTTAGACGACGTGGATTTTCTGACGGAAATATTTCGCGGAGCTACCGCCGTGTACGCCCTGATTCCGCCCAATGCAACCGCACCGGATTTCCGGGCCTACCAAAACAAGATTGGAAATGCCATTGTGCAAGCGGTAGCGCAAAGTGGTGTACATCACGCGGTTACATTGTCCAGTTTTGGTGCGCATTCGCCCGAAAGCGGCGTGGTGGCGGGATTGTATGACTTTGAAAATGCGTTTGAAAAGCTAACCGATGTGAATGTGTTGCACTTGCGGGCGGGTTTTTTCATGCAGAACCTCTTTGGCAGCATTGGCATCATCAAAGGCATGGGCATCAACGGCGGATTCCCGATCAATGGCGATATCAAAATGCCCATAGTGCACACCAACGATATTGCGGAAGTAGCCGTAAAGCACTTGCTGGCGTTGGATTTTAGTGGACAAACACACACGTACGTAGCCGGTCAACGCGACTTGACCATGATTGAGGCAACGCAAATCATCGGTGCGGCCATTGGCAAACCGGATTTGCCGTGGGTCACTTTTCCGTATGACCAAGCCAAGGGCGGCATGGTGCAGAATGGCTTCAGCGAAAGCTTGGCCGATGCCTACGTGCAGTTTGGCAAGGCGACCAATACCGGCATCATGTATGGAGATTACGTGCGACAGCCCGAACACACAACCCCGACAAGTTTGGAAACCTTCGTGAACCGGGAGTTTGTGCCAGCCTACCAGCATTCTTGATTTTGGTTTTTCCTCCAAACAAAAAAAGGCTGACCCGTAGGTTAGCCTTTTTTTGTTTCGGACAAAACAGCACTACAACTTCACCAACCGTAACGTCACTTGCGCTGTCGGACTGGAAACCCTGACCAAATACATTCCGGGTTTAAAAAGACCGGGATTGAGCGGCAACCGATTGTCGGCGGCGGGTTTGGCGATTTCAAAAGATACTATTTTGCGGCCTTGCAAATCGAAGAAAACCACCGTGAGCGGCTCCTGCCGGTGTTTCGGATTCACCCGCAAAGTCAGTTCGTAGCCCGCCAGCGGGTTGGGCGAAACATAGCCGAGCGTTGCTTCCGCATCCGTTTCCTTGCGCACCAATTCCGAGGCCTTGCTGAAATCCGGGATGCCGTAACCGAGCAGCGTGTCGGGCTTGGCGACTTGGCTGCCGGATCGTTGCAGATAATCAATGACTTGCGCATTTGTCAGTTGCGGGTACGCCTGCCACAAACCGGCCGCCAAGCCCGTAATGAGCGGAGCCGAAAATGACGTGCCGCTGCTGGCACTCAGCGCATTGGGCGGATTATACACCACCGTTCCCAAGCCCTGCGCGGCAAGGTTGGGTTTGAGGGTTTTTGAAGATACTATTTTGCCGGTCGAACTCAAACCCGCCCGGCTCCCGAACTTATCCACGGCCGCCACGGCCAGCACCGAACCGGCATCGGCGGGGGCGGACAGGGTTTGCCACGTATTATTGCCCTCGTTGCCCGCACTCACCACCACCAGCATTCCGGTGGCGGCGGCAAGGTTGGCGGCACGGGTCACAAAGGCCGTTTTGCCATCCATATCCTGCGGGCGGTAGTTCATGGCCGGATCGTCGAAGTCGGTGTATCCCAGCGATGTGTTGATGATGTCCACGCCCGCACTGTCGGCAAACTCGGCGGCCACAAGCCAATTCACCTCTTCCACGCGGTATTCGGTATCATAATCTTCGGTGCGCAGCAGCCAGAACGAGGCTCCATAGGCCGGGCCAACCAACGCACCGGGCTGGTAACCGGCCATCACCGACCACACCTGCGATCCGTGCCGGTCGTCTTCGTACACGGCGGCTTCGTTGCGCACAAAATCATGCGTGCCCAGCACTTGCCGGTTTTCAAACAGCAGCCTGAACACATCCATGCGGTCGGCGGCCTGGAAACCGCCATCGAGCACGGCAATGTGGATGTCCTTGCCCGTGAATCCGGCGGCGTGCATCTGTGGGATGCCCAGCATTTGGCTCTGCGCCAGCGAGTTGCCGTAGTCAATGGTCAACGCTTCGTTTTGGCGGGCCGCTGCCATCGCCGACTTGTACCGCCCAAAACCGTGTTTGTGCAAAACGGCGGCGGTCAGCCGGTTCTGGTCGGTGAGCGGCTTTACAAAAGGCAGTTGCCGCACCGCCGCCAGCGTGGCTGCACTGGCTTCGATAAGTGCACCATTCATCCAGCGCGACGGATACCAGACTTTGGCTCCGGTTTGGCGCACAGCTTGCACATACGAAGGGTTTACTGGCAAATCCTTGTCCTGTACAGTTATTTGCTGGCGCACGCGGCGTTCAAGGGCGCGTGGCGAAAGATAGTCGGCCGGGCGGCTGACCGAATACGGCGAATTATTCTTGTCGGTGAATTCGATGAAATATTTTTTGTTCTGCGCCGCGCTGCCGCACAGCACAAAAAATGCACAGATACAAAAGCAATAGTTCAGGAGGGCAGGTTTGGGCATTTTGAAAGCTGAAAGCCCCGTCTTCAGCGGGGATACTGTTTTAATGAGCACTTGACTGTGACCAGCCCACCGCAAATCGCGAAATTATTTGCAGTTCCAGACTGTCTTTTTCCAATCCTGTTTCGCAGACAGAGAAAACCTCCGCCTCACTTGCGGCCAATTCCCTCCCTGCCAACAGGCGGGCGTGTGTAACGTCGGCCCCGAAACCGAATTTAAACAATCCCATCGAACCTGACAGGGGTTTGGCGTTTCCAAGGGATACTGTTTTGCAGAGCCATCATTCTTTTCGGCTCGGACCTTTCAATGGGATGTAAGTTTTATGGCCGGAAACTTTTTTGCGTTGCCCCGCAATCCCATAATTTTGTAGCAAGTATAATGTACCGGCATCACCTGCCCGATTTCCTTCCACGGCAACCCAATATCCATACAATGAAACGAAATTTACGCACTTCCCGCGTTTGGCTTGCACTTTTTCTTGCATTCTCCTTCCAATCCCACACCTTCGCACAGCCCGACCCGGTCAGGTTTGGCAAAATGGAAGTGGCTGATTTCCAAACAAAAACCTACGCCAACGATACCACTGCCGAAGCCGTGGTGCTGTGCGACTATGGCCAAACGGAGTTTGTGTATAACAACGAACGCGGTTTCCAGACCAAGTTTGAACGCACCACGCGCGTACGCATCCTTAAAAAATCGGGCTACGACTGGGCTACCGTGGAAGTGCCGCTGTACCAGAGCAATGCGAAAGGGGAGGAAAAACTCACCGACCTGAAAGGCTACACGTACAACTTGCAGAACGGGCAGGTTGTGAAGGAAAAGATGGCTAAGGAGGCTGTTTTCCTGGAAAAAAAGGATGAGAACTACCTGATTCAGAAATTCACGCTGCCCAACGTCAAGGAAGGCTCCGTGATTGAATACACCTACACCGTCACGTCCGATTTTATTTATAACCTGCATGATTGGGCTTTCCAAAGCACGATTCCGGTAGTATGGAGCGAGTACCGCGTGTCCATTCCGGAATATTTCAAATACGAGATGCAGACGCAGGGCTATGAGGATTTCCACATCAACTCAACCGACCAGAAACAAGTCTCGTTCAACCGTAAAGTAGAGGGTTCCGACGGCACGGTATCCCTGAGCGGCCGCTCAGGGCGTGTGCCCGCGCATTTCGAGGTCATCAACGCCACTGCCACCGCCCACCGCTGGGCAACCAAAGATGTACCCGCCATCCGCGCCGAAGCTTACACCACCACGCCGCTGGACTACCTTTCAAAGATAGAGTTCGAATTATCGAGCACCAACTATCCGGGACAGGGCTTCAAACCGTACGCAAACGGTTGGCCGTCGCTGAATGAGAGCCTG
>JANPIL010000114.1:0-15532 GCA_031424975.1 Sphingobacteriales bacterium | reverse complement strand
CGAGGCGGGGGTGATGCCCGCCACCAGCGAAAGCAGGTGGTAGTTGGGGCTGGCACTCCACGCGTGGCAGTCTGAACGGGTGGGTTCTGGCCGCTCGGCAAAGGTGGTCAGCCCCAAGCGTATCATGTTGTGCCAAGGTTCAAGCATCGGCAGGTAATCGTCGGCCAAGCCAACTTTTTTGAGGGCTTCTGCAATATAGAACCGGTAATAGAATGTGCACTGGATCAGGCTGGTATCGTTTGTAATGCGGCGCAGCAAGACTGGTGTGTCGGCAGCGGGTACGGTACCGGCCAGTACGGCCATTGCGTTGGCGTGCTGGCTGAACTCTTTCTTGTCTGGCGTGTCGGCCATCAGTTTCCGGGTGGCATCCCAGCAGTGCCGGTAAGTGCCTTTGCCGAGTCGCTGGGCGAGATCGGCGTAGTGCCGGGCTTTTTGGGGCTGCCCCCAAGTCCGGTACAGGTCAGCGGCTTTGTGAAGAATGTACACGTATTGCAGGGTCAGGATGGATGAATTGCCTTCGAGTGCCCCGGCGGGCACTCCGCTCACCTCGTCGTATCCTTTCCAAGGCCACTGGCTGGGCCAGTCCACAAAATTCCAATGGGGCATTTTGCCCAGCATATCCCGCTCGTTCAGGTATTTTTCGTGCCATTGCAACACGGCTTCAATGCCCGGCGCGAAGGATTTCACAAACGCATCGTCGTGCCGGTGCATCCAGTAATCATGCACCATGCCAACCCAGAACAGCGAAAATGGTGGAATCACTTGGCGGAGATTGCTGGGATAACGGCTCATGGTAAGCCCTTCGGCAAAGCGCGAATCATTGAACTGCTCCAAGGCGTTGCGCATGAGCCGGTCATCGCCCGACACGTAAAGCGAAACCAAGGCTTGGATGCGCGTATCGCCCACGTATTGGAGTTGTTCAAACGACGGGCAGTCCATGTAGGTTTCGTAAGCGCAAAGCCGGGCGGTGTGCCAGCCCACATCCCAGATTGGGGTCAGCGAAGAATCGTTGCTGCGGAAAGTAGCGTTTTCCCGGAACGGATAGGCCGAATAGGAACTTGCCAGCGTATGGATGGTGAGGGGTTCCTGATGGTTTTCGATTTTCAGTTCAACGTACCGAAACGAACGGTACCACAATGGGCGGAAGGTACGGCGGGCTTCGCCATCGGGCAGGAAAACGTCTTGCGACCCTTCCATATGTTTGCCTTCCACATCATTGCGGTTGCCTTTCTGTCCGGTTTTTTGGTCGGTGAGTGCTTCGGCATACGTGAACGTGAGGGTGGCACCCCGGCCGCCGCTGAGGGACAGTTCGGGAAAGGCCGTTGTGAGCATACCTTGGTCGAGGAGCATTGTGACGGTACTCCAAGGAGCAACGGCCAGCGAACCGGTTCCGGACAACAGCGGTTTCGGATCGGCTTCGGTTCCTGTTATTGCCCGGACTGTGGCAAACCGCTGGGGCATTTCGTCGAGTAACGGGATTGAGCGGGGCAGCAAGTGCCGGGGGTTGCCCGCATCGCCGCCCGATGGCATGGCCGGTTCTGTTTCAATGGCTGAAACCCAGTTTTTATCATCGAAGCCGGGTAGTTCCCAGCCCCAAGGATACCGTTGGGCGTATACTTGGTCGAAAGGGCCCAAGATGTGAGCCGTGTTGGCCAAGGGCGTGTAGGCATGGTTTTCCGCAACCTTCCAACTTGCGTCGGTGTTGGCCATGGCTTCGGCTTCCGAGTGGCCTTGCACCAGCAGGCCGGTCTGGTGCGAAAACTGCGCCCAAGCGGCCTGTTCACCTTGGTTCCAGACCCAAGCCGCCAGTGTGTTTTTTCCCGCATCCAGAAAAGGTGCGAGATCAACGGTCTCGTACCGCCAATGAGCCACGTCAGAACGTTGCGGCCCGAAAACCACCGGTTTTCCGTTTGCAAACACGCGGTAACGGGCATCGCCCGATAGGTGAACCAGAAAGCGGGCCGGTTTTCCGGGAAGCGAGATTTCCTTCCGGAAGAGAAAAACGCCATACTGCTTTAGCGAAATGTTGGGGGGCGCAATCCAGTGGGCTTTCCAAGCGGCGGGTATGCTGTCATTGGCTTGAGCCTGTGACCACAAGGCTACAAAAAGCAACAAAAGCGTGAAAATGGCGGCTTGGCTTACCCGGCGTTTTTGCATTGTGCGGAAGACTGGCTTGATGGATTTCATGGATTGTTGAGTGCGTTAAGACCCGGTTTAAGGGCGGTGGTTTTTCCATTCCAGACAAAGGTGCCGGCAAGGCCGGGCGGTAGGGTGACCTTGCCCGTGATGCCCGCCTTGCCGCTGCGTTTGAGCGACATTGAGATTTCACCCTTGGGGTGGGGCATGGCGCATTCCAACCGGGCCAGCGACCCCAGGGCGGGTTGGACGCGCACCGTTTTGAAGCCCGGCGAGGCGGGCGTGATGCCCGCCACCAGCGAGAGCAAATGGTAGTTGGGGCTGGCACTCCACGCGTGGCAATCCGACCGGGTGTTTTCGTCCATTTCCGCGAAAGTGGTCAGCCCTTCGGACAGCATGGTGCGCCACGGCGACAATTGTGCCAGATATTCGTTGGCCAGCCCGGTTTTTTGCAGGGATTCGGCGTGGTAGAACCGGAAATAAATGGTGCTCTGGATCAGGCTGGTGTCGGTCAGGGTTCGGCGCAGCAGGGCAGCCTGTCCGGCGGCGGGCACGGCATCGGTGAGTACGGCCAATACGTTCACTTGCTGGCTGAACGACTGTTTGCCGGGCGTGTCGGCCATGAGTTGGCGGCGAGCGTCGTAGCCCCGCTCATAGGCGGTGCGGGCCAGTTGCCGGGCCATGGTTTGGTAATGTTTGGCCTCGGCAGTGCGGCCAAAGTGCCGGAACAGCAACGCGGCCTGTTGGAGGCTGTAGGCAAAAATCAGGTTGTTGGCAATCAGGTTCGGCCCGCCTTGCGCCGTGATTTTGCCGGTTTCATAGCTGTGGTCAATGAAATTCCAGTAGGGCAGTTCGCCAATCAGTCCCTCGCGGTTTACCTGCCTTTCAAACCAGCCCAGTGTCTGGGTGATGCCGGGCAGCAGGCCCCGGACAAAGGCATCGTCGTGCCGGTGCATCCAGTAATCATGCGCCATGGATACCCACAGCAGCGAGAAGGGCGGAATGAACTGGGGCAGTTCGCTTGGGTAGCGGCTCATGGTTATGCCTTCCGGGATGCGCGAATCGTCGAACTGCGTAAGGGCGTTGCGCATCAGCCGGTCGTCGCCGGAATTGTAAAGCGAAATCATGGCTTGGATGCGCGTGTCGCCGATGTACTGCAATTGTTCGTAGTAGGGGCAGTCCATGTAGGTTTCGTAAGCGCAAAGGCGTGCCGTGCGCCAACCCACATCCCATATCCGCTTCAGTTCAGAGTCGCTGCTGCCAAACGTGGCGGTTTGCCGGAACGGATAGGCCGAAAAGATGCTGCTTAAATCGTTGAGCGTCAGGCCATTGGCTTGGGTTTGGATTTCGAGTTGCACGTACCGGAAAGTGCGGTAATATAGCGTTTCCAGCAGCCGGTCGGCCCCGCCGTCGGGCCGGAACAGGTCGTGGTTGCCAATCATGGTGCGGCCTTCCACTTCATCGCGGTTGCCTTTCCGGTGGTTGGCATCCCACAGGGCTTCGCTGTACTGGACTTTGATTTGGCTGCCTTTGCCGCCGCTCACCGACAGTTGGGGGTAGGCGGTTGTTAGCACCCGATGATCCAGCAACAGTACCGCTTTCGTATTCGGTGGGATGGTTAGTGGTTGGGTTCCCGCTAGAAATTCGGTCGGCACGGCCACCCCGGACGCGCGTCGGACATCGGCAAACCGTTGCGGGAGCCGCTCCAGCGCGGGAATGGTGCGGGCCACCAACTGCCAGTTGTCAAATGACTGCACGCCTTGCGGCACGGCATGGTCCAGCAGCCGGGGTTTCTGCCAACGGCTGTCGTCGTACTCCGGTTGCTGCCAGTTCCACGGATATTGGCCGCCCTCCACCTGTTCGCCCGGCCCGGCCACATAATAGGTGTCGAAACTGATGGGGCCGTAGGGGATGGGCGTGTAGGCCGGGTTGCGCATCACCCGCCACTGGTCATCGGTGTTGACTGTCTGCTCGGCCGCGCCCACACCCTGCACCACCAAACCGGTTTTGTGGCTCATCTGAGAGATGGTGGCGTGTTCGCCAAAGTTCCAAACCACCACGGCCAGCACATTGCGCCCCGCTTTCAGGTGGCGGGCCAAATCCAAGGTTTCATAACGCCAGTGCTGCACATCGCCCCGCGCCGGGCCTTCGCTGGCAAAAACGCCGTTGACGTACAGTTTGTAGCGGTTGTCGGCAGAAATGTGGATCACAAACGAACCCGGAACCGCCGACAGGTCAATGGTGCGGCGGAAATGGTACACGCCGTACTCTTTGAGCGACACACCGGGCGGGGCAATCCAGTGGGCGGGCCAGCGTTTGGTGAGCAGGTCAGGGTTGGTGGCAGTGCCATTCGGCTGGCCCTTTGCGGGCAACAGGGCGGCGAAAAGGATGCTGGCGGACAGCAGGAATCTGAAAGACATGGGATGTGTTTTTGGGTGGTTTTACTGGACCGGCTTGGAAACCAGGATTGTTTCCAAACGCTTTGCCAAAGGCCACAGACATTCATTTTCCGGCACTTGGTATTCCGAAAGGCTTGTAAGAAACCGCACCCTTGGGCAACCGCCCGTCCAAATGCAACGGGATGCGGGCGTTTTTCAGGTAATTGGTATGGAAAACAATGCCGTTGGTTTTATTTCCCGCAACGGAGAAAAACTTTCCGGAACCCGGCTGGGCGGTGCATTCGGTGATCATGCCGTTCGTGCAGTCGGTGAGCGACACGGCTGGCAATGCCGAATTGCGGTGGGCTTGCCGCGCCGAAACGCGCCGCATTTCAAGACCATTTACCTTCTCAAGCACCAACCCGCTTTGCCACGCCTGTTCGGGCATGGTGTCATTCCAATGCAAGGCAATGTTTTCCAAAGCCAATCCATCCACGCCAGAAAAAAGCATGGCGTGTGTGGTTCGCTTGTCGGGCGTGGCTTCCGGCTCCATGAACATCCGCATATCCGAGATGCGGATGTTTTCCAGTGGCTTCTCTACCGTGGAAACTATCCGGCTCGTTCCTTGCGCGTATGCCGTAACGTTGTCGATGACGATGTTTTTTATCGTGCCGACAAGGGAGTTGGGTGTGCGTTTTTTCAATACGAAATAAAACGCCTCGGCATCGCCCCACCAGTTCCAGTGCCAGCGGCTCAGGTCAATGGTCAGGTTCGAGAAAACCACATCGCTCACCGTGGCCCCGTCCTGCACGTTGATGCCGATGCCCTTGTTGGAATCGCGGATGATGCAGTTGGTGAAAATGACGTGCCGGATGGGGGAGAGCGTTTCCGTGCCGATCATCAGGGCGGTGGAGGAACTGGTCAGGATGCAATTGTCAACGATGATGTTTTCCGACGGGTACGATTTCCCGCTGTCCTTGAAATCCCAAGATCCCGTTTTCAAACAGATGGCATCGTCGCCGGTGGAGATGGTGCAGCCGGAAATATGCGCGTTGCTGGTGCCGTCAAGGTCAATGCCATCGGAGTTGACACCCATTTTCAGGTCAGACAAGATGGTCACGCCCCGGATATTTACGTGGTTTGACCCCCAGATGCGCATACACCAAAGCGAACTGTTTTCAAGGGTCACGTCTTCGATGCTGATGCCGTCGCATTCCTTGAAAAGCAGCGTGAACGTGCTGTTGCCAACCCGGTAGCTGCGTTTCATTTCCACACCCGCCTTTCTAGCAATGGACACTTCCTTTTCAATCTCAACATCGTCGGTCCTGTAG
The DNA here is from genome assembly GCA_031424975.1 of Sphingobacteriales bacterium. Taxonomy (GTDB): domain Bacteria; phylum Bacteroidota; class Bacteroidia; order Cytophagales; family 172606-1; genus Xanthocytophaga. The sequence continues at coordinate 9,687 of JANPIL010000114.1, read as the reverse complement.
TCCGTCCACTCATACCTTGCCTGGCCGTCAATTTTGCCCCTGCCCCGGATGGCAATGTTTTTGGCTTTTTCAGCGTAAATGAAACCCTGTGCCTTGAAACCGGGATTCGGCAGGTCAATGTAAAGCACTGCCCCGGCATCGAGTTGCAGCGTAATGTTGTCGTGGAGTACGATGGAGAGGCAGGTATAGTCGCCCGGCGGAACCTGCACCGTGCCGCCACCGGCGGTTCTGGCCGCCATCAGGGCTTTGGCAATGGCTTCGGTGGCGTTGTCGCGTTTCAGACCGGTGGCACCATAATCGCGCACGTTGTACGTTGGGGGCAACGCAAACGCGGCCGTGCCGACACACAACAAAGCCAAAACGGACTTCCAGAGGTAAGCGAAGGCGCGGCTTGTTTGGTGTGTACCCGCACCGCCGCCAAAGGCAGGTTTGGTCACTTTTAAACATACTATTTTCGGCCAGCCCCTACCGCCGCCTTCAGTCCAAATGAGAGCACCGGTAGGGGGTTTGGGCTTTCCGGAAGATACTGTTTTGCCCGGATTTCTGGCCGCAGGTTTGGTAAAGCAACTGACTCTCATGGCATTGGTCGGGTTTATTTGGTTTGTTCCTGCGTTTTCCCGGCCTCCCGCAACAGCGTCACGATGGCACGGTGGCCATTGTCGCGGGCACGGTCAATGGCCCGGAAGCCGTCGCTGTCTCGGTAAAAAACATCGGCCCCGTCGGCGAGCAGTTTTTTCACCAGATTCAGATTGCCTTTCCACGCGGCCTGCAACAGTTCCCTGCCCAGCTTGCCGGTTCCGGCATCGGTTGTGTGGTTTTCAGCCGCAGCCGGGTTTGCCGCCTTGCCCGTGCGCAAGATAGCGAGTGTTCCGGTTAGTTGGCGGCTTTCGGCCAGTTGAGCGGGCGTTTTGCCAGCCTTGTCGCGGATAGTCTGTTCGGCTCCGGCTTGCACCAAGGCCAGCACAATGGGTTCGTAGCCCATTTCGGCGGCGTAGTGGAGCGGCGTGCGTCCGGTGCTGTCTGTCGCGTTGAAATCGGCCTTGGCATCCAGCAGCACTTGAATAACCGCACCGGATACGCCCAAAACATCCGTAAAGCGCGAATATCCCTGCCAAGCCGCCCAATGCATGGCCGTGCGGCCGTGCCGGTCGCGGGCTTCGAGTGGGCATCCGGCGCGAATCAAATCGTTGATGCGGTCAAGTGAGTGGCTTTCCTGCTGCCGCCAGGCGGTATGGGCATTGGCGGTGGCGGCGTGCAGCGCAGTCCAGCCGTCGCGGGTGCGGGCGGTTACGTTGGGCTTTTTTTCCAGGATGAGCCGGAAAAGTTCGTATTTGGATGACGCGGCTTGGTTGTTTCCGTGGTCGGCGTTGCCCACAAACGTACCGGCGGCCATGTGCAGGGGTGTCCAGCCGTCGTTGGCGGGCTTGTTTACGTTGGCTCCGCTGGCCAGCAGTAACGCCACCGCCTCGGCATTGCCGCCCAGCAGGGCCGAATGCAGGGCTGTCCAGCCGTTGGCGAGGGTCGCGTTGACATTGCCTTTGGTGATTTCGGCGCGGAGGGCATCCATGTTGTGCCGCTCGGACACAGTATTGATGGCTATTCCCGGCCCTTCGTCTGGCTTTTCAAACGTGCCGACCTTACCGGAAAATATTGGCTTCCACGCCTGCACGGGCCAGTCGCCGCGCAACTTTTGCGTGGTTGGCTTGCCGTTACCGAACAGAGTGGCAATGCTGCGAGGCGGCATCATGAGCGTTGGCTGGCTCATACGGAAAGTGCCTGCCGGGGCGCATCCTTGGGTTGCATCTGACCGGAAAACCTGGTAGCTGTCCGGGTTGCCGGTGCCGCCAACGGCTATCCGCACCGTTTTCGCGGCATCGCTGCGGTTGATAAGCACCATTGTCAGCGTGCCGTCGGCCTCATGCCGGAAAGCGGAGGCCAGCACATCAGTATTGCCGGATGCGCTTTCCACGCGCACCGCGCCGGGCCGCACATAACGGTAGAAATGCTTGGCCGCGAAGTACTTGGGACTTGTATGGGTGCTGTCCATGAGGGCAAACACGCTGTGCGGCTCGGCAATCTGCCAGTAGAGCCACGCACTCATGTGGCCGCCCACCAGGTAGTCGTGTATATCGCCCGCCATCTTCAGCGCACCCGGCCACGTCTGGTCGTGGCCCGAGGTTTCGGTCATCCACGTCTGCCGGTTGTATTTCTTGGTGGCCTGGTGCCATTTCCGCACCCCCGCAAATTCCTCCTGCCGGTGGGTGGCAAACTGCCCCGGAAAATCCCGCGTTTCGGGGTCTTGCATGGTGGGCATGGTGCTGGCCAGCATCCGCCCGGAAAACATCATGTCCTCGGGCAGGTGGATGCGGGTAGTGATGCCTTCGCGTTTGAACTTGCGCATCAACGCCCGCACGGCTTCGCGCACTTGCTGCGGGTTGTAGATGCACGATTTGTAGGGTTCAATGAACAGCAATTCATTTTGGATGCTGATGGAACCAATGTCGATGCCCCAGTTCTGTTTGGCGGCGATGATGAAGGCGGCCATGTTTTCGGCGTACTCCGCATACATGTCGGCCCGCAGGTGGCCGCCCTGCACGGTGGCGCGGTGCGTCTTGGTGAATGCCGGGGGCGACCACGTGGCCGCGATGAACCGCGTGACCCCGCGTTTTTTGAGGGCCTGCGCAAACCGCATCCGGCGTTCCATGAAGTGCATATTGAAGTTCTTCCACTCGAAGTGGTTCGGATCATCATCGTCATTGACGGCTTCGAGTTCCTGCGGGATGGACATCCGCAATACGCTCATACCCAAGTCGTTGGCGATGCGGTCGTACATCGCTGAGTCGGCGTAGAACGCGGGCGGATCGGTGAAATCAATGATGCACGAGCCGAAACCCTCGATGGCCTGATGCGTTTGTTCCGTATTGACACTGACCCGGACGGGAGTTGCCGGACTTTGCGCCGCCAATGGCAGTACCATCATTGCGGCCAACAGATACGCGACGGATGCGAATGATTTTTTCAGCATGGCAAAATAGTATTCCCGCCTTTGTCGGGATTTTCAACTTTCAAAAAGCCCAAACCCCCTGCTTTTCCGGTGAGGGAACGGCAAACTTAAAATAGTATCTTTTTAAAACCCCAAACCCGGCTTTTTCAATGCACCGCAATAAATGGATTTGTACCCGATTAACCACCCGCCACCCTTACAGACCCACCCAGATTTGCCAAAAAATCTCCTCTTTTTTATATCCAAAATGCAATTGCCATTTCCCAAATCACCGTTTAAACTTATCACAATCAATTATGAATCGAACACACTACTTATCAAGGTTCGTGGCGGCGTTGCTGCTGCTTGCCGGGCTTGCGGGTGTTGCGCAGGCGCAGACCCGCACTATTTCAGGCCGGGTGCTGGACGGCTCCAACAATGATGGGCTTCCCGGTGCCAACGTGCTGGTGAAGGGCACAACCACGGGTACCACCACCGATGCCAGCGGCAATTTCCAGTTGGGCCTGCCCGACGGCAACGGCACGCTGGTAATCTCGTCGGTGGGCTATTTGGCGCAGGAAGTGGCCGTTGGCAGCGGGAGCGTGGTGAATGTGACGTTGCAAACGGATACCCGCTCGCTGGGTGAGGTGGTGGTAATTGGCTACGGCCAGAAATCCACGCGCAAGCTGACCGAATCCATCGGTACGGTGCAGGCCGCCGACATTGTGCGGCTGCCGGTAGCCACACCCGAAGCGGCCATCCAAGGCCGGGTGTCGGGTGTGCAGATCACCAACGTGGACGGCACGCCGGGCGGACCGGTTTCTATCCGCATCCGGGGCGTGAGCACGGTGGGCAACAACCAGCCGCTGTTCGTGGTTGATGGCGTGCCCGTGGGCGATGGTACCGGCAACCAAATCAACCCGGCGGACATTGAGAGTATGTCGGTGCTAAAGGATGCCTCTTCTGCTTCGATTTATGGCTTGAGGGCTTCCAATGGCGTGATACTGATTACAACCAAGCGCGGCAAGTCGGGCAAGCCCCGCGTCAACTTCGACGTGTACACGGGCGTGCAGAATTTCCCGAAATTCTATGAGATGAACAGTACGGCGCAATACGTTGCTTTGGCGCAGGAAAGTTTTGACAATGCCAACAGGCAGAGCGGTGCCGTAGCCGGTACGCCCGATTTTTTGGTGCTGCCCCCCGACCTGCGCCCTGGTGGCAAGCTGTTGGGCATTGACAACCGCGATGTGTGGCGCAACTCGGTGGTGGAAAAAAACGCCCCCATCAGCAATTATAATCTTTCGCTGTCGGGAGGCAATGAAAACTCCAATTACTTTGTGTCGGGCGGTGTGTACCAGCAAAAGTCCATGATTAAAAAATGGGATTTAGATCGGTATTCGTTCCGCATCAACAGCGACCACCGCGTGGGTAAACGCCTGAAAATCGGGCAGGCCATGACCGTGGCCTACACCCAAACCAAGCGCGGCAGCAATGCCGGTGGCGACGGCTTCCTGTATTCGGCGGCGGCTACCATGCCCCCATTCTTCAACTATCTGGACGTGGACAACTCGGTACCCAATAACCGCTATGGCTACACCGGTAACCTGAACGTGGCCGGACTGACCATCCTCAACACGCCGGGCATCAACCAAGTGGTGGAGAGCAATGACCGGAATATGCGTTTGTTGGGCAATATCTATGGCGAACTGGAAATAGTGAAGGGGCTGAGGTTTAGGTCGGTGGCCGCTCTGGATTTCAGCACATTCCGCAGCACGGGCTGGCAGCCTGGCTATACCGCCCTTGAACTGGGTCAGGAACGCAACACAAACGGGTTTGGCGACAACCGGGGTGAGAATTCGCAACAAGTATTCACTAACACGCTCAACTATGACGCGGTATTTGGCGGGCACACGCTCAACGTGGTGGGTGGCATGGAATACCAGCAGATCCGGGGTAACGGCCTGAGTTACGGCGGCTCCAACTTTAGCAGTACCAATCCCAATTTCTACCAAAGTGTTCAGAACCAGCAGGGCAGTTCGGATGGCAGGGGAGGGTTTGTGTTCAACAATGCCGGATCCTACCTGTATCAACGCGCCTATTTCGCTTATTTCGGGCGGGCCAGCTACGACTTCCGCGACAAATATCTGGTCACGCTGACGGCACGGTATGATATGACATCAAACTTTGCCCCCGAGAACCGCGCCAAATTGTTTCCGGCAGTGTCGGCGGCTTGGCGCATCTCCAACGAGGAGTTTTTCAAGGATAAAGTGCCTTTCATCACTGACCTAAAACTGCGTGCCAGTTGGGGGCAGTTGGGCAACGACAAGGTGGGCGGCGACTTTCCGTTCGTGGCCCGCGTAGTGCAGGCTCCCTGGTACACCATCGGCGCAACGCAGTCCACACTGAAAGGAGCCGGGATTCCCGGCTTGGTAAACCGTGGGTTGCGCTGGGAAATCAACGAAAGCGTGGACGCGGGCTTTGATGTGACGTTGTTCGGCAAGCTGAACCTGCTGGCCACCTACTATAACCGCAACACCAAGGATTTCCTGTACAACCTGCCCGTCAACCTCACCTCGGGTTTTGGCAGTATTCCGGTAAACTTGGGTCAGGTCAATAATCGGGGCATTGAACTGGAAACCAGCTACCGCAGCACCCTCGGCCAAGATTTTACCTTCGAGGTTTTCGGCAATCTGACCACCGTTCGCAACCGGCTGGTGGCCTTAGCACCCGGTGTGGATGAGTTTGCCAGCGGCGACTACCGCACGGCGGTGGGCTTCCCCATCGGCTATTTCTACGGCTACAAGGCGCTGGGCATCTACCAGAACCAAAGTCAGGCCGATGCCGCCATCGTTGATGTGGCAAACGGTAAAAACAAGCCTGTACCGGGAGACGTGATTTTCGAGGACAACAACGGGCCGGGTGTAGATGGGGAGCAATTCAGCGGCACACCCGACGGACAGATTGACGTGCAGGACCGCACATACTTGGGCAAGACTATCCCCGATTTCTTCTACGGTTTCGGTGTCAATGCTGGTTGGAAGGGTTTTGACTTGAACATTCTGTTCCAAGGTGTGGCCGGTGTCAGCGTGTACAACGATTTCCGCCGGGGCGGCGAAAACCTGGGTGGTGTGGGGCGCAACAGCCTTGCCTCCACCCAAAACCGCTGGCGCGGCGAGGGCACCAGCAATGATATGCCCCGTGCCACGGCCAACGACCGCAACGACAACGGCCGCTTTTCGAGCCGCTGGGTGGAAAACGCCAGTTTCCTGCGCTTCAAGAACATCCAGCTTGGCTATTCTATCCCGAAGGCATTGCTTGCCAAAGCAAAGGTATTCCAAGGCGCACGCGTGTATGTGGCGGCCACCAACCTGTTCCGCATCACCCAGTACAAGGGGCTTGACCCGGAAGTGGTCAGCTACGGAGATCCTTCATCACAGTTGTTTGCCGGTACCGATCCCGGCAACATCCCGCAGCCCATCACTATCCAAATCGGAGCCAACCTGACTTTTTAACCCACTAACCGACATCAACTCCATGAAAAAACGACTCATAACACTCACGTTATTGCTGGTGGGCGGCCTGTTCACGCAATGCGAGAAAAAACTGGACCTGTCGCCGCTGGGTGCATTGGACGAGCAGACTTTCTACCAGACCGAAGACGATTTCAAATCGGCGGTGCTGCTGTCTTATTCGGCCTTGCTCAATTACACGTACGACCAGTTTGATGGCGGCGGCTGGTACCAAGGTGTGCTGCTGACCGATGATGATGTGACCACAGCCAACAACAACGTGAACCAGTTGGAGATTTTTAACTGGACATCCACCAACGACCAGTGGCGGCGGCTGTGGGAAACCACTTACAAAGGCATCCAACGGTCAAATATCATCATTGAAAAACTGCCGGTAGCGACCGGGATATCCGAGCCGACGAAAAAATCGTTTGAAGGCGAAGCCAAATTCCTCCGGGCCTACTACAACTTCTTCCTTGCCATCCATTTCGGGCAGGCTCCGCTAATTGATAAAACCCCGCGCACCTTGGAAGACACCCGCTCGGCCAGTTCGGCACCGGGTCAGCTCTGGGATGCGGTCATCGCCGATTTGCGCGTGGCCAAGGCAAACCTGCCCGCCAAACAGGATGATGCCAACCTGGGCCGCGCCACGAGCGGGGCCGCATCGGCACTGCTGGGCAAAGCATTGCTGTACCGCGCCCAATGGGATAACAAGCCCGAACTGTATGCCCAGGCCGCCGCCGAGTTCCAGGGCTTGGTGGGCAAGTATTCGCTGGTGGAAAACTTCGGCGACAACTTCAAGCCCACCAGCGAAAACAATGCTGAGTCGGTATTTGAAATCCAGATGGGCATTGGCGGGTTCAACCCGTGGCTGCCCGCCGATTTTAACTTTGGTGAGGGTGGCGCGGCCGGTACGGCACGGCTGATTTATTTCCGGGCGGCCTGCGGACTTAATCCCGGCGACTGCGCCGAAGGTGCCAACGCCCAAGGCTACGGCCAAATCCAAATCACATCGGGATTGCAGAAGGAATTTGAACCGGGCGACCCGCGCCGGGCGGCCACCATTTTTCTGGATGGCGACGCGTACAACACCGGCTCGAATGCCGACGGCTCGAAAAAATGGATGTACAAGGGTTTGTTTTCGGCCACCGGATCATCGCCGGCCAAATATGTGCTGGGCGACAACAACATTGACTTCCGTTCGCCTTTGAGCGTGAACAATGAGCGGGTAATCCGGTATGCCGATGTGCTGCTGATGCTGGCTGAATGCAAGATTCTGGGCCCGACCAAGGATTTTGCCGGTGCAGCCGACCTGATCAACCAAGTGCGCCGCCGCGCCGACCCCACGTCGGCCATCCTGCCCGATGTGAAAACGGGAACCGAGGCCGAGATGTTCAAGGCCTTACAGCACGAACGCCGGGTGGAACTTGCCCTTGAAAGCCTTCGCTACAATGACTTGGTGCGCTGGCAACGGGCTGGTAAGATAAATATCAAGACGGACGTTGACTTCGGGCGACCAGCCGCCAATGCCGCATGGTCGGTCAAAAACCTGATCAAGCCGATTCCCCAAAGCGAACGCGATTTGAACCCCGCAATCTTACAGAATCCGGGATATTGATGTTCAGCGAATAATATATGCACGACAAAAGGCCGGAATTCCGGCCTTTTGTCGTTTAAAGGCGTTTGACATCGGTTCCGTGCTATTTTTTAACGGATTTGTCCAGCCGGAAACGTGGTTTGGTTGTCACCTTTGTATCACTTTAACGGGAAAAACTTACATCTAATGAATGGAAAGGTGCGCATCTGGTTACGGTGGCTGGAAATTCTGGCCACACTGCTGCTGTTTGTGCTGCTTCTGTTCGGTTTATGGATGCTTCTGCCCGGTTAAGTGACGATATCTGTGATGACCTTGAACCCACCAACCCCAACCGCAATGAAAACCGACTTCATGGTGACCGACCGAATCCGCTCGCCCAAATACCTGCAAGTGGTCAAGGCCATTGTCAGCGACATTGAGGAAGGCGTGCTGAACATGGGAGACCGCCTGCCCTCCATCAACGAGGCTTGTGCCGACTGGTATCTGTCCAAGGACTCCGTGAAGCGGGCTTACGAAACCCTGCACCAGATGGGCTTTGTCACGTCCATCAACCGCAAGGGATTTTTCATTGCCGGACAGCCCAAACGCCACGCCCTGCGCGTGATGATGGTGGCCGGCCACCTGACCGACAGCGTGAAGCAACTCCACGATGCCATTGCCGCCAACCTCGACCGTGAGGTTGTCTTGGACATTTGCAGCTACAACTACCAGCGGCAGTTGCTGTGCCAGGTGCTGGGCAAGCACCTCGGCGACTACCATTATTTCATACTCATGCCGCACGTGGTCGGCCAGGATCCGGCCACGCTGCAATGCCTGCGCAATGTGCCGGGCCAGCAACTGGTACTCGTCGGCAACCAGTGGCAGGATTTGCTGCAGCACGGCCACCAAATCCGTTACGGCGGCGAAACCGCCCTCTACAATGCCCTTGAAAGCCAATTGCCCTCCCTACGCAAGTACGCCCGGCTGAATCTGGTATTGCCCGAACACGATTTCTTTGATGCCGATTCCATCCGCGCATTCCAACGGTTCTGCACCGCGAACGGCTTCGATTTCCAGATATTCGATGAGTTGTCGGATGACGATATGCAGCCGCAGCAGGCTTATTTTGTCACCGACAGCCAACACCTTACCGCCCTGGTTGATTACGCACAGCGGAATGGTTTCCGGCTGGGGCAGCAGCTTGGCGTGGTCAGTTTCATGGAAAACGAATACACGCGGCTGCTGGCGGGCGGTGTGTCGGTGATTGCACAGCCGTCGGCGGAGGTGGGGCGGCTGGTGGCCCGGATTCTGGGCGGGCAGCCCGGCCCGTGCGCGGCCCCGTGTTCGCTGCCGCTGCAACTCAATTTCCGCGCCTCCTGCTAACTGGCCAACCTGACGGGTGTTTGCCGCGCTGGTTTCCCGGAAAATAGTATGTTTCAAAAGTGCCAAACCCGGCTTTGGTCATGCCAACTCTGGCAGAGTTCTGAACTCTGCCAGAGTTGGCGTGACCAAAGGCACAAACATTTTTTCCGTAAACTGCCGACTGAAAATAGCCTGCCTGTCGGCAGACAGGTATCTCCCAAAAACCCTAAACCCCTTAATTTTCCAAAATGCCCACC
>JANPIL010000113.1:0-3349 GCA_031424975.1 Sphingobacteriales bacterium | reverse complement strand
CGGCACACCACGGTTCATGGCTGGTTTTGGCAACCGCCCGAAAAACCGCTTGGGTTTGGCGCAGTGGCTCACCAGCAAGGACAATACGCTGACCGCCCGCGTAACCGTGAACCGCTTCTGGGAACAGCTTTTCGGTACGGGCTTGGTCGAAACACTGGAAGATTTCGGTTCGCAAGGCGCTAATCCATCGCACCCGGAGTTGCTTGATTATCTGGCACTTACTTTCCAAAACGGGCAGCAATGGCGCGTCAAGAAATTGCTGCGGCTGCTGGTTACGTCGGCCACGTACCGGCAATCGTCCAAAGTCAGCAAGCAAATATTGGCCAAAGACGCGGCCAACCGCTACTTGGCTCGCGGCCCACGGGTGCGCCTCACCGCCGAGCAAGTGCGCGACCAAGCCTTGGCCATTGGCGGCGAACTGAGCCTGAAAATGCACGGCAAAAGCGTGATGCCGCCCCAACCCAACGGCGTTTGGCAGGTGGTGTACAGCGGCGTGGAGTGGAAAACCAGCCAAGGCGAAGATGCCTTCCGGCGCGCCATTTACACGTTTTGGCGGCGTTCCACCCCGTACCCGTCGCTGATGACGTTTGATGCCGCCGCCCGCGACGTGTGCGTGTCGCGGCGCATCCGCACCAACACGCCGCTGCAAGCCTTGGTCACGCTCAACGACACGGTTTACATCACCGCCGCCCGCGGCCTCGCCAACCGGATGCGGCGCGAAGGCGGACAAGAATTAAGCGGCCAGTTGAAAAAGGGCTACCAAATGGCTTTGTTCAAGCAACCCGATGCGCAAAAACTGAAAGTGCTGAATGATTTATATGATAAGGCGGATCGGTATTACCGCGAAAACCCGGAAGAAATCAACAGGTTTCTGGGCAAACCCGCCGCCAAAGCGAGTGTGATGAAAACCGTTTCAACGCGAACCAATGACAACGGACTGCGCCATTTGGCCAGTTTGGCGGTGGTCGCCAACGCCATCATGAACCTGGACGAATTTGTGATGAAGGAGTGAAAAGTTAAATGGGTGAAGGGTTTTACAGTTGAATGGCGGGGAAATAGTATGTTTTCAAAAAGCTGAAAGCCCCGTCTTTAGCGGGGGCCAAACCCGCTTTTGTCATTCCGACGGAGGAGGAATCCGGCCTTTACTTGCGCGAATTTTCAAGTTAGCGGCAAAGCTTTGACAACAGTGCTAAATTTAAAATTAAGATTTTAGAAGAAAAATGAATGAACAAGCAATAATAAAATCCGAAAATTCATTTCTAACCTACTTTTTAATTTGGGTATCGGGTGGACTTGGGATGATTTGGGTTGGTTATTATCTGACTTCTGCGGCGTTAGAAGATCCCTATCCTCAAATTGCAGGCATTATTTTAGGTGTCTTTTTCGGACTGTTCGGTTTTTTGTGCCTAATCGCGATTTATAGTTTAGACAGTATATTTATTTTTTCCGACCACTTAAAAATTAAATCTATTTTGGGTAACACTAAAAAAGTAATTTTTTTAAACGATATTACTACATGGACAGAAATTGAAAAGGAAACAGAATACACAAAGTGGACAGACTTGACAATCTACACGGAACAAACCAAATTCAAAATTTCATCTTCTATCTATAACAACTATCCACAATTGAAGAATGCTTTAGTAAGGGGTAAGACAAGAGATTTGCAAAGACAAAACAATTGGTTCCGTAGAAATAATCTTTACCATGCAGTTGGTTTTACAATTTTGGGTGGACTTTTTATGTATGCAGCATATCATTTTTATTTAACGAAAGACAACGAAATAAAATATTCAGAACTTCAGACAATAACCGATGTGATCATCAACAAAGCAGAGATTGAAAAGGGTTCAAAAAGTTCTCGTTCAATAAGAGTTGAATTGAAATCATACCCGTCATTCAGCTTTGGAATTGCAGGAAATGGTTACTCTGCAAGCCATGCTTCTGACTATGTTGCAAATGTGCAAATTGGCGATACTCTTAATCTTGACATAATGAAAGACGAATATCAAATGAAGATTACAAAGGAAAAACCACTTGGCTTTTGGGACAAGACAGTAAATTATTCACTCATTTCAGTTTATGGACTTCGTGACAAAAATAATATCTACTTAAATCTAACAGACTATAACAACGAACATAAAAGTGATACACCAATTGGCATTTGGTTATTCGGACTTGCTGGACTATGTGTGCTTGGGAGCGGACTTTATCTGTTATGCAAAGAAACAACATAGCTGCTGACAGTATTTTTGCAATGGGCGAGGTTTTGCGCTCCGTAGACAGTTTTATACAAGCCGAAAGTTTTGCACTTTAAACTAACATTGGTGCTGAAGATCCTGCCCATCGCAAGTATGCAAACCGTACGCGATAATCGCCGGAATCCTTCTTTGTCGGAATGACAAAAAGGATTGAAACGGCAAAACCGGACAGTAAAAAATAGTATCTTTTAAAAAGCCCAAACCTCCATATATCAAATTTCAAGGCCATGGACATTTTCAATGAAGCTTTCCGCCGCCAAACCGAATACCTGACGCGGCGGCATTTTCTGGGCCAATGCACTACCGGCATTGGTGCCATGGCATTGGCCTCGCTGACCGGCTGCTTTATGGATGGCAAGCCCGCCGCTGCCGCGCCGGGCATTTTGCGCGACTTGTCCAAGCCGTTTGAGCCGATGGCGGCGCATTTTGCGCCCAAAGCCAAACGCGTCATTTTCCTGCACATGGCCGGTGCGCCTTCGCAACTGGAGCTATTTGACTACAAGCCCGAATTGCAAAAACTGGATGGCTTGGATTGTCCGCAGTCGCTGTTGGAAGGCAAGAAATTCGCGTTCATCAAGGGCATTCCCAAAATGCTCGGGCCGCAAGCGCAATTCCGGCAGCATGGACAATCGGGGGCGTGGGTGTCGCACCACCTGCCCGAGTTTGCAAAGATGGCCGACGAGGTGACTTTCCTGAAGGCTATGCACACCGACCAATTCAACCATGCCCCGGCGCAGTTGCTCATGCAAACCGGCAATGCGCGGCTGGGCCGCCCGAGTATGGGCGCGTGGGTGACCTACGGCTTGGGCAGTGAAAATGACAACCTGCCCGGTTTCATGGTGCTGCTTTCGGGTGGCAAGGCTCCCGATGCGGGCAAGGCTGGCTACGGCGCGGGCTTCCTGCCCACTGTGTATCAAGGTGTTGAGTGCCGCAGCAAGGGTGAGCCGGTATTGTATGTTGACAATCCGGAAGGCATGAACCGCGATTTGCGCAAGGCTTCGCTGGAGGCCATCAACACGCTTAACCGGATGCAGCACGAGGAAACCGGCGACCCCGAAACGATTTCACGCATTTCGCAGTACGAAATG
>JANPIL010000112.1:0-7071 GCA_031424975.1 Sphingobacteriales bacterium | reverse complement strand
GGCAAACCCGCCGACGGGGAAACGGGCGAAATGCCAGCCGTGAAAAAACCGGCCAGACCCGTGATGCGGCCAATTGTGAGGCCCGCCCAAGAACTTTAGAAAACAGCCTCAGGCCGCGCCTTTCTCCATGCTTTTGATGTCGGCGGATACCGTCTGAGGTTCCTCTTCCTGGCTTCGGAACAAGTGCTGGTTCAGGTGGGTGCGCAATTCCTGCAACGACAGGTTGTGGATCAGGTTGCCGCCTTTCACCAGCGAAACCTGCCCCGTTTCCTCCGAAACCACCACTACCAGCGCGTCGGTTCCTTCGGTCAGGCCTACGGCGGCGCGGTGGCGCAACCCGTAACGCGCCGGAATATCCTGCCGCTCGGAAACGGGCAGGATGCAACGCGCCGCCCGGATGCGGTTTTGCGAAATAATCGCCGCCCCATCGTGCAGCGGACTGAATTTGTTGAAAATGGAAATCAGCAGTCGTTTGGACACGAGGGCATCAATCAAATCGCCGGAGTCCACGAAATATTTCAGGTCGGCACGTTGGGCAAACACAATCAAGGCTCCCGTGCCGGTGTCGGTAAACGACTTCACCGCGTCTATCACCGCCGTCACATCCAATCGCCTTTGCAGCGTCAAATCCTTGCGCCAAGAGAAGCCCCGGAAAAAATTGTCGTTGTTGAAAACCGTTGTGCGGCCAATGAGCAGCAAAAACTTACGGATTTCCTGCTGGAACAGAATCAGCACGGCAATCACGCCCACACCCATGAACTGGCCCAGAATCTGGGTGAGCAGCTTCATGCCGATGGCTTTGACGAGCAGGTAGGAAAAATAAATGGACAGGAAACCCAGAAAAATGGTGACGGCAACGCTGCCCCTCACCAAGCGGTAAAGTTGGTACAACAGGAAGGCGACCAAGGCGATATCCAGAATATCGACCCAGGTAACCTCTAAAAACCCTATGGCGAATGACTGCATTTTCCCCTCGTTTACCTTGCTTTTCCGTTCCGCCCTTGAAATAGTATGTTTTGGAACGCCCAAACTCAACCTGCCGCCAACCCCGTTGGACTTGGAAAGTCCAACTACGCTTCCCCAAAATAGTATCCTTCAAAAACCCCAAACCTGCCCCCGGCAAGCGGACAGGCCGGTCAGTTTTGTTCGTACAACTGATACAGTTTCACGGTTTCCACGGCTTCCTTTACGTCGTGGACGCGCAAAATGGCGGCTCCCTTGACCAAAGCCAGCGTGTTCAGCACCGTTGTGCCGTTGAGTGCCTCATCGGCGGTGATGCCGAGTTTCTTGTAAATGGAAGACTTGCGCGACAGCCCGACCAACATTGGCAACCCCAACATACGAAAGTAGTCCAAATTCCTGAGCAGGAAGTAATTCTGCTCAATCGTTTTTGCAAATCCGAAGCCCACATCCATTACCACATCTTTTATGCCAGACTTGTGCGCCGTGTGTATTTTCACCATGAAAAAATTCAGGATTTCGCTCAGCAAGTCGTTGTACTGCGTCAGTTGCGCCATGGTTTGCGGCGTGCCCCGGCTGTGCATCAGCACGTAAGGCACCTGCAGGCGGGCCACCGTTTCAAACATCCGCCCATCTGCGCCGCCCGATATGTCGTTGACCATCAAGGCTCCGGCATTTACGGCGGCTTCGGCCACGCTGGCCCGGAAGGTGTCCACGGATAGGATGGCGGCGGGAAATTGTTGCCTGAGGCTTTCAATCACCGGCACAACGCGGTGCATTTCCTCGGCTTCCGAAACTTCCTCGGCACCCGGCCTTGTCGAGTAGCCGCCCACGTCCAAAATCGCCGCGCCATCGGCCAGCATCTTTCCGGCCTGTGCCACGGCGGCTTCCGTTGCCGAAACTCGGCTGCCTTGGTAAAACGAGTCGGGAGTGGTGTTCAGTATGCCCATCACCACCGGCTGATCCAGCACCAAAAGCTGACCACGCAGGTTCAGCGTTTTTTTCGTGCGCGACAAAAGGTTTTTTGCTTCCAAAAGATAGTATTTTTGCACGTGTACGTACGGTATAAACATTCCGGTAGATTGCATTGCCCCGGCAATCGGGCAAAAGGCAGACCTTGATGCTCGCAGTTTAGTTTTCCGAATGGCCCGAAAGTGAACATGGCCAAGTTGCTAAAAATGAATAAGTTAACAACCATTGAAATCATCAACCTTTAAAAAAAAACCCTTTGGCCAACCAGACATCCAACGAATACCAGCAGGTTATTGGCCGTTGCAAGGAGGTTTTCCTAAAGAAAACCCTCGATTACGGCACGGCTTGGCGCATTTTGCGGCTGCCTTCCATCACCGACCAGATTTTCATCAAGGCCCAGCGTATCCGTTCAATCCAAGAAAAAGGCACGCAGAAAGTGGCCGACGACATTGCCGGCGAGTTTGTGGGAATTATCAATTATTGCATCATTGCGCTGATTCAAAGTGAGTTGCCACCCGGTGTGCCAAAGGAGATTCCGTATACGCAAGTGGAGGAGTTGTATGCCACCCAAGTGCAAAAAACGCTGGAATTGCAGCAAAACAAAAACCACGACTATGGCGAGGCTTGGCGCGATATGCGCATCAGCAGCATGACCGACATTATCCTGATGAAACTTTACCGCACCAAGCAAATAGAAGACAACCAGGGCATTACGCTGATTTCGGAAGGCGTGGAAGCCAACTACCGCGACATGGTTAACTACGCCGTATTCTGCCTGATAAAGATGGGATTTTGAATGGTTGCCAAAATAGTATCTTTTAAAAAGCTTAAACCTGCCAACCACCACGCCATCTAACCATTCAACCATGTCGCTGCTCAACACCATCATCCGCTATTTTGTCGGGGTGCTTTTCATTTTTTCCGGTCTGATCAAACTCAACGATCCGGTGGGGACGAAGATAAAGCTGGAGGAGTATTTTGAAGTGTTTGCCGCCGACTTCGCATTTGCCGCCGGTTTTTTCCACTTTCTGGTGCCACTGGCTTTGGTGCTGGCCGTAGTGCTGTGCGTGGCCGAAGTGGTGCTGGGCGTGGCGTTGTTGCTGCGTTACCAACTACGGGCCACGCTGTGGAGTTTGCTGGTCATCGTTGTTTTCTTCACATTCCTCACGTTTTACTCGGCTTATTTCAACAAGGTAACTGATTGCGGCTGCTTCGGCGATGCCATCAAACTTGCGCCGTGGCAGTCGTTTGGCAAGGATGTATTGCTGGTAATATTAATTGTGGTGCTGTTTGTGCAGCGCAACCAACTGCCAAGCCTCAACACCCGATTCACGCAGATTGCCGTAGCAACTTCGCTTGTGGTTTGCATTGCCATCAGCGCGTATGCCATCGTGTATCTGCCCATCATTGATTTTCTGCCCTATAAAATCAATGCGAACCTGCCCGCCAATATGACACTGCCGCCCGGCGCACAAGGCGATGTGTTTGAAATAAACTACACGCTGCAAAACGCTCGAACCAAAGCCACGCGGCAACTGACCGACAAGCAGTACATTGCCACCGAAATATGGAAGGACACCACGTGGAAAATCACCGAAACTTCGGAGCCGGAACTGGTGCATAAAGGCCAAAAGCCGAAAATCACCGATTTTTCGGTAACCACGCCCGATGGTGAGGACGTGACGCAACAGGCTTTTGCGGGCGATAAACTGCTGGTGGTCATCCGTGATGCGACACAAGCACGCGAAAGCCACCTGAAAGCCATCGGTGCGCTGATTGCCGGCTTGAAAGGACGAACCCCGGAAATAATGGTGCTCACCGCCACCAGCGGAGCCGCTTTTGAAGAATACCGCCACGAATACCAACTGGCCGCACCGTATTTTTTCACCGATAACACGGTACTCAAAACCATGGTGCGCACCAATCCGGGCGTGCTGCTGCTGCACAACGGAACCGTAACGGGCAAATGGCCCGCCGCCCAAAGTCCCGATGCCGCCGAGGTGGCCGGGCTCCTGGCAAGGTAGCCGGACTTTTCAAGTCCGGCGGTCAAGCCACCGCTGCCTTTGCTCCCAGCCAAGGCGGCGGTGAGGTTTGGATGGGTTTGGGGTTTTTGAAACATACTATTTTATTTCCGCTGCCCCGGTAAAAAACCGCGCCCCGGATTTCCTTCTCCGATGAGGAAAAAGAAACCCGGGGCGCGGTTGCAGTGCTGAATCCTGACGCTTCTTCTACGCGGCTTTTATTGCCTCCCGGTTTTCCAGATACACGCCTTCCCGGCCGTTTTTCTTGGGCAGTTGAATGATGTTGAGCACGTTGAACAGTTTTATCACCTGATACGTAGGGTCTATTTCGTACCACTTGTAGGCAAAGTTGGCGCGGTTGCCGTAAGTGTGGTGGTTATTATGGAAGCCTTCGCCCATCATGAATATATCCACCGGCATCAGGTTGCGCGAAGTGTCGCTTACCTTGAAGGTGATATAACCCAGCTTGTGCGCAAACCAGTTGATGATGGCTCCGTGGATGGGCGACATCAGGAAATGCACCGGCAGCAGCAAAAACCAGATCCACGAAGGCGCGAAATACACGTAGAACAGCACGTAAAGCGTGCCCCAAACCAGACGCACCCAACCCTGCGAGGCAAAATCGTCGAATGCCTTCCAGTCGGGCACATTCACCGTGAATTTAGGGTCTATCTGGGCCGTGCGGTTGCGGATGGCCGAGTAGAAAGTCTTGGTTTTCCACATCATGTCGAAAATGCCGGTACTGTATTTGGGCGAATGCGGATCCTCTTCGGTATCGGCAAAGGCGTGGTGCATCCGGTGCATGACCCCGTAGCCGTAGGCACTCAAATAGTTGGAGCCTTGGAAGATGAACGTGAGCACGTAAAAGATTTTCTCCCAAGCGGGCGACATGGTAAATGCCTTGTGCGCCGCGTACCGGTGCAGGAAGAACGTCTGGAAAAACAGCGACCCGTACCAATGCACGGCGAAGAAAATGAGGATGGCAGTCATAGTTTAAAGGGAAGTTATATGTTTTGTTCAAATGTCCGGCAATCCGGGCATCCGGGCGAGGCAAACCAGACCATTGGCGGATATTGGCAGATGAGCCGTAGAACTTGTTGGCCGAATGGGGGCCCGCTTTTGGGAAACGGGGGGTTTGGGCATTTCCAAAGATACTATTCTGCTTGCCGGGTAGAGGATTCAGGGTGCGAAAGCTGAATTTGTCGCTAATGTCCAATTAAATTCCAAAAATAGAGGCTTGCACGTCAGCCCATCTGATTGTGCAAGCCTTGTGGGTGGCGGTTTGTTTCTATCCCACGGTTGGAACTTTCGATTTGTCGAGAAATATGATTTTTCCTTTTGCTTGTCCTGTCTTCACCATTTCGTCAGCCCCTGCTGAAGCTCCGCCGATTCTTAAGACCGCATCGCAATGGTCAATGAGTTTTACTGCTATCGGATGAAATATGTCGTTGAAAATCTGGTCGCCAACTTGTTTAGAACCTGCAGCTTCAATTAATGGCAATGCAAACCATTCTCCTAACACGGGCATATGTCCCATTTTGTAAAGTTCCAATGCAGTGTCTGTCATTGCCCTTACATTGGCCTCTATAAGTTCCGGAATATCGTTTGTCCCTGAACGATAAGGCCCTGCAACAAGGATTAACAAAGGTTTATCCGACTGCGTCATAAAATGTTGTTGAGTTTAATGTACTGCAGAAGCATTATCGTTTTGCCGTCCTTGATAAGTCCGCTTTCTATCATCTTCATGGCTTCCGTGATGTCAAGTTCCAGTACTTCTATGTTTTCCTCTTCGTGCTCAACACCACCTCCGTCAGTCACTTTCATTTCTTTGGCGTATTCGGCAATAAAGAAATACAGGATTTCTGTTACCGAACCTGGCGACATATATGCTTCGAATATTTTCCGTACTTCCGTAATCTTGTATCCTGTTTCTTCTTCGGTTTCCCGTCTGATACAATCTTCCGCATTGTCTTTGTCCAATAAGCCGGCACAGGCTTCGATTAACATTCCCGTCTCATTTCCGTTTACAAATGTCGGAAGGCGGAATTGTCTTGTAAGGATCACGGTTTTTTGCTCCTTGTTATAAAGCAAAATTGTCGCTCCATTCCCTCTGTCGTAGGCCTCCCTACTTTGGGTCAGTTTTGTGCCATCCTTTTTTGCGTATTCATAGGTTATTTTTCTAAGTACGTACCAATTGTCAGAGAGGATTTGGGTATCCAGTATTTTTATGCTGTCTATCATTTGCAGGGGGTTATTTTAAATTGCCGCTACTATATGCACATACGCAACCCGTTGCGCTTATTTCGGCCTTGAGCGAATACGTTCAGGGCTGCAAGGATTCATTGCCGCCCAAACGTATCGGTTTCCGGACACATATACAAGGCATCGTGAACCTTTATGGCGGGCGGGTTTGGGCTTTTCGAAAGCTGAAAGCCCCGTTTCCGCCTCTGGCGGAACTTTTAGCTTTAGCGGGGATACTATTTTCCATCGTCTTGCAAGGAAGCAACACAACGATGCCGACAACGTCAAGAACAAAAAACCCGCCGGTTTTCGGAACCGGCGGGTTTTTTCATTCGGGCAGCATCTCTTACCGCACCACAATGCGCTGGCGCGTAACGGCGTTGCCTTGGCTTATCTGCACGATGTACAAGCCGCTGCTTCTGGTAAAGTTGCTGACGGCAATATCGGGAACCGCACCGGAGGCGTATTTTGTCTGGAAACACTGCCTGCCAATCTGGTCATACACGGTTACCGACACATCGCCATCCTGCCCGCCCAAACCAAGTTGCAGTTGGCCGTTGAGGCTAACCGGATTGGGAAACAACGAAGCAGCCACCGCCTTTTTATCCGAGTTGACGGCCTTGATGGGGAAATACACAAACTTGCCATCCAAATCGGTCTGTTTCAGGCGGTAGTAAGATAGGCCCGCGTACGGGTTCGCATCGGTGGCCGTGTATGTGAGCAGGTTCGCGCTGTTGCCCGAGCCTTTCACGCGTGTCACTTCGGTAAAACTCTTGCCATCGCGCGATTTTTCAACGGTGAAAAAATCGTTGGTCGTTTCGGAAGCCGTGGCCCAAGTTAGTTTCACTTGCCCATCGGCGTAGGCGGCGCGGAAATA
>JANPIL010000111.1:0-12322 GCA_031424975.1 Sphingobacteriales bacterium | reverse complement strand
TTGCGCCAATTGGGCATTGAGCCGTATCCCGCCGAGGGTTTTGACGTGAACGCGGGCATCCGCGACATCATGGAAAACTACGAACGCAACAAGACCGATTACAAGAATATATCGCTGGCCGGGCGGCTCATGAACTTCCGCATCATGGGCAACGCCTCGTTTGCCGAGTTGCAGGATGCCAGCGGACGGATGCAAATCTACGTGCGGCGCGACGATATTTGTCCCGGCGAGGACAAGACGCTTTACAACACGGTGTTCAAGAAACTGCTCGACGTGGGCGACATTATTGGCATCCACGGCTACGTGTTCACCACGCAGACCGGCGAGATTACGATCCACGTCACGGATTTCAAACTGCTTTCCAAATCGTTGCGCGTGCTGCCCATGCCGCGCCACGTGGAGGAAAACGGCGAGGAAAAACGCTACGATGCCTTCACCGACCCCGAGCAGCGCTACCGCCAGCGGTATGTGGACATGATTGTGAACCCGCACGTGCGCGAAACGTTTGTGTTGCGCACCAAACTCGTCAATTCCATCCGCAATTTCCTCGCCAATCGGTCGTATCTGGAAGTGGAAACCCCGATTTTGCAGCCCATTTACGGTGGCGCGGCGGCCCGGCCTTTCACCACGCACCACAACACGCTGGACATGACGCTGTATTTGCGCATCGCCAACGAACTGTATCTCAAGCGGTTGATTGTGGGCGGCTACGATGGCGTGTTTGAGTTTGCCAAGGATTTTCGCAACGAGGGCATGAGCCGGTTCCACAACCCCGAATTCACGCAGGTGGAACTGTACGTGGCCTACAAGGATTATGAATGGATGATGGATTTGGTGGAGGAAATGGTGGAGAAGGTGGCGATGGATTTGCACGGAACCACCCAAGTGCAAGTGGGCGAAAACACCATCAACTTTGCCCGCCCGTGGCAACGCTACACCATGTACGGCGTAATTGAACATTTTACGGGCATTGACATTTCGCAAATGGACGAGGCGCAGATGCGCGAAACCGCCGAGAAACTGGGCATCAAAACTGACAGCACGATGGGCCGCGCCAAACTGATTGACGAACTGTTTGGCGAATGCTGCGAAAAGCACCTGATTCAGCCGACATTCATCATGGATTATCCGGTTGAGACTTCGCCGCTGACCAAAAAGCACCGCAGCATTCCGGGTTTGGTGGAGCGTTTCGAGGCGGTGTGCAACGGCAAGGAAATCGCCAATGCTTATTCCGAACTTAACGACCCGATTGACCAGCGCAACCGGTTTGAAGACCAACTTGAACTTGGCAAACGCGGCGACGAGGAAGCCATGATTCTGGACGAGGATTTCCTGCGGGCTTTGGAATACGGAATGCCGCCCACCGCCGGGCTGGGCATGGGCATTGACCGCCTGGCCATGATCATGACCAACCAAGCTTCTATCCAGGAAGTGCTTTTTTTTCCGCAGATGCGCCCCGAAAAACTATCGGAAGCCCCGGCTGAAGCCGATTTTGCGGCGCAAGGCATTCCGGCGGAGTGGATTCCGGTGGTGATGAAGATGAATTTTGCCACGATGCACGATTTCAAGGCCGCCAATCCCAACAAGTTTTTCAACGACTTGGGCGGGATGCGCAAGAAACTGAAACTGGACGCGAAAATGCCCGATTTGGAAGAGGTGAAAGCGTGGTTCGGCCTCCCTTAAATCCCCTCCGAAAGAAGGGACTTTTTAACCGGCGGGTTTGGCGTTTTCAAAAGATACTGTTTTGGGTGGCGGGACTTTCCAAGTCCCGCCGTACGGCGCGTCTTTGCGTGTCCGTTCGGATTGCCCGCCTGCACGCCACGGTGCCTAAACCGGCGGACAGGCAAATCCCGAACAACCGGAAACGCAGGTCGGACACTGTGTGTCAGACCGGTATCGCGCATCGGCTTTCTGAAGAACGGCGGGTTTGGGCTTTTTAAAAAATACTATTTTCCAGCTTCCTCCGGGAGCCTCGGGAGGCTTTTCAGTATTTCCGGTATCGCGTTCGGGTCGGTGATCTGTACGGAGTGGATGCCCAGTTGGCGGGCGGCTTCAATGTTGCGCAGGTTGTCGTCCAAGAAAAGGGCTTTTTGCGGCTCCACGCTGTACCTGTCCAGCAAAATCCGGTAGAATTCGGGGAACGGCTTACGCGTCTTTTCCGTGCCCGACACCACGATGCCATCAAACCAGTGCAGGAAATCGTATTTGCGCAAGGCAATCTCGAACGTTTCCGCCGACCAGTTGGTCAGGGCATACACTTGGTAATCAGTTTCCTGAGTCAGTTTGCGCAACGCTTCCACGCCTGCGTCAAACACGCCGCCCAGCATTTCCTCCCAACGCCCATAATACGCCCGGATGTTCGTTTCGTGTTCCGGGTGGCGGGCCACGAGCCACTCGGTGGCTTCGGCCAGCGACCGGCCCGCATCCTGTTCCTCATTCCAATCAGGCGAGCAGATGTGCGTCAGAAAATGCTCCATTTCCTGCTCATCTGTGAACAGCTTGCGGAAAAGGTAGCGCGGGTTCCAGTCAATGAGTACGCCACCCAAGTCGAAAATAATGGTGTCAATCATGGCAATGCAAAGCGGATTTGAAAAATAGTATCTTTTGAAAAGGCAAAACCCCACTCTTGATGAGCGGGGCTGACGGCTGCCATAAAAATCCTGCGGATTTTGCACAAGCTAAAGCGTGTGCTACCGCGCCGGTCAAGCGTAATTGTTCAGCATTACCGGCATCACGAGCATGAGCATATCCTCGTTGGGGTCTTTTTCCTTGGGCAGGATCAGTCCGGCGCGGTTCGGGGCCGAAAGTTCGAGCACAATGTCCTTGGCGGTCAGGTTATTGAGCATTTCAATTAAAAAGCGGGCATTGAATCCGATTTCCATTTCCTCGCCCGTGTATTCGCAGGCGAGTTTTTCGGCGGCCTCATTGGAGAAATCCAAATCTTCGGCGGAGATGCGCACTTCGGTGGGCATGATGTGCAGGCGCACTTGGTTGGTGGCGCGGTTGGCGTAGATGGCAATGCGGCGCAGCGAGGCCAGCAGTTCCAAACGGCTGATGGACAAGTGGTTGGGGTTGTCCTTGGGAATCGCATTCACGTAATCCGGGAAACGTTCGTCAATCAGGCGGCAGATCATGCGGATGTTGTCGAACGTGAAAAAGGCGTTGGACTGGCTGAATTCGGCCTTCACTACCGTTTTCTCGGTGGGCAGCGATGATTTGAGCAAATTCAGTGCCTTGCGCGGGATAATCATCGTGTTCTCGTCGCCCGCGCCGAGGTCGGAGCGGCGGTAGCGGATCAGGCGGTGGCCGTCGGTGGCCACAAACGTCACGCTTTTGCCGTTGAGTTCAAAATACACGCCCGTCATGGCGGGGCGCAGTTCGTCGGTGCTGGTGGCGAAAATCGTGTTTCCGATGGCGCGTTCCAGCACATCCGACGGGAAATCAATGGAGTAGGACTTGTTCACGCTGGGAATGCGCGGAAAGTCGGCGGCGTTTTCGCCCGAGAGCTTATAACGCCCATTGTCCGATAGGATTTCGATGCCGTAAGTATTGCCGTCAATTTCAAACGTGATTGGCTGTTCGGGCAGCCCGCGCAGCGTGTCGAGCAGTATCTTGGCCGGCACCGCAATGTTGCCCGTAGCGCTTGATTCCACTTCCATGTCGGCAATCATGGTGGTCTGCAAGTCTGATGCGGTGATGGTCAACTGGTTGGCACTGAGCTGGAAAAGGAAGTTTTCGAGGATGGGCACAATCGGGTTGCTGGCAATGACACCGCTGATGGCAGACAATTGTTTGAGCAAGGCTGAGGAGGAAACAATGAATTTCATATTGCCGGAGGAGTGGTTAAAATCTGACTAAATCTACCGAGCAAATGTAAGAAAAACCAGTACGCGGAAAAAAAATACGGTTTTATTTTTGCCGGAACGCACAATAAAAGACGGGCTTGTGGCTGCGTGGTGCGCACAAGGGGTTTGGGGTTTTGGAAAGATACTATTCCGGTCAACAGTCCACGGTCGGCAGTCCGCAGCAATTATCCGCTACACAAGCGTCCCGCTTGCGTCAGGGGGTTTGGGGTTGGTGGAAGATACTATTTTTTAAATCCGCGTTATTGCGAATCTGCCATACCGGGTCGTTTGGCCGGAATACGTGCTAATCAGGCTGAAAGCCCACATCCACAATCGATGCGCCATATTCGTTGTTTGGAATGCGGATGCCCACCCCGTTTCCGCCTTGTGGTTACAGCCAATTCATTGGTTATGTGTGGGTTGCCTTTTGGAATGCGGTACGTGGGATAAGGATGGTTTATGCCATTTGCCGCCCCGTTTCGCAGGTATTTCCCGCCATCCTTACGTTGCCGCATCTTGCGGCCTGCCCACCCTTTTTGATTCGGGCAGGCTGCCTTTCTACCTTTGGCTTTGCCAGAAAAGTGTCCCGCCCGGGCCGCACCAAAACCAGCGGTGGCATTACAATTACAATCAGTTTCCAGCTATGTCCACAAAACGCATCCGGCTCCTATCGGGCGGCCAAGTGAAAAAAACGGGGGTGTTATGCCTATTTCTGTTCATTGCCGCATTAACCATGCTCCACGGCCAAGACCTTTACTGGGTGGGCGACTCCGGCGATTGGGGTAACCCTGCCAACTGGAGTACTTCCTCGGGCGGGGCGGGCGGAGCGGGGCCGCCCACGGCCACCACCGATGTGGTATTCGACGGGTCATCCTTTTCCGCCCCTGGTCTTGCGGTGTCGATAACGGGCGGCGCGGCCGTGTGCCGCAACATGACCTGGCTCGATCAGGGAAGCGATAGCCCGGCACTGAATTTCACTTCCGGCAGTACCCTGACCATCTACGGCTCCATGACTTTGCACGCCAGCATGGCGGTGGGGCTGGTTGATGCCGCTGAACGGATCGTGTTTGCCGGAACCGGGGGGCCGCACACCGTTGCCTCGGCCGGTAAGACACTGCCCGGCCTGAGATTTGACGGCGCGGGCGGCACGTGGGACTTGGCCGATAGCTTGAAGGTGAGTCCCAACCGTGCTATACGGGTGGCGGCGGGTCAGTTCAACACCCAAGACTACACGGTTGACTGCGGATACCTGATAACGGAAGGCACGGCGGCCTGCGGAATCAACATCGGGGACTCGCGGTTCAATATCCGGGCCAACAATGCTGGCGGCGTTCCGGTACTGGATTTGCGCAACCCCAACCTGACCTGGACCTTGCCCGGCCCCAACGCCATAATGCAGTTTACCAACCCGACCAACTATTTGACCATCTATACCGGCCCGAGTGCCAAGACACTGCCCGATTTCCTGTTTGAAAGCATTCCCGCCGGCAACGGGCCGGCCGATATTGACATAGAAACCGACAACGGCGCAGACCGCATCACTTTCCGCGAAATCCGCGTGACCCGCACCACCGGAACGCAGTTGAGGGTAACGGGAACCGCACCCAAAACCTATTCGGAAAACATCATCCTGCCCGACAACTTCAGGAATAACGATGCCGATAACCGGACCTTCAACGGCACTGTCAATCCCCCCCCCAACAACAACATCTACCAAGGGTCGGTGACCGTCGGCACCGGTGCGGGCATCATCTTCAAGGGCAACAACACGTTTGAGGGCAGGGTCACCATTGCCGGCACAAAAGCGGAGGAAGATGCCGTGCAATTCACCGCCGACTGTATTTTCAATGATGTGGTGGACATCACGGGCAGCGCCTTCGTGTTTCCCTACCGGCAGGCCAACGTCCGGTTCGACAATTCGGTTTTCAACCACGATGTTTTCCTGCGTGGCAAGGACGCGGTATTCCGCTTCGGCGGCGCGTTGACCCAAGCCGTCGGCCGAAACTTTAATGTCACCGATGATGCAAAAGCCATCTTTACCGGCACCCAAGACAATACGTTCTCGGACGGCATTAGGACTGGCTTGAACGTGTGTGCGTTTAACGGCACGCTTTCGCTGGGCGAACGGGCCGAAGCCAGTTTCACTAACACCGGCCTGAACACCTACAACATCCTCACCGCCGACAAGTTTTCCGTAATCAGGTTCACGCCCATGCCCGGCTCTTCGAGCACCATTACCGGAGCGGTCACATTGGCCGGAGGCTGTGCCTGGTGGGTCACCATTCTTTCGGGCGTGAGCGGGCGACCGGCCGATGTCACCTTCAGCAATGTCCAAAACTGGACGGCTACCGTGGTGCAGGACATCCGCCGGGTGGGTGGTGCGGCGGTGACGGTCAATAACGGCGTAGACAATGGCAACAACAGTGGCATCACGTTCAATGCCAATGCCTCCAATCCGGTCATGTACTGGGTGGGCGGCGACCCGGCCAACACCAGCGGCAACAACCTTTGGAGCGACCCCAAGAACTGGGCGGTTGACATCAATGATGCCACGCAGCGTGCCAACGGCGGCACTTGCATACCCGATGCCAACACCGGTGTCATTTTCGAGCGGCGTTCGTTCAGCAACAATACCGACAACAAGTACACGCGGGTGCAGGTGGATGTGCCGCTGGCCCTGTGCCGCGACATGACTTGGACTGATGATGTGAATGGCAACACAGGTGGCATACTGCCCCGCCTGATCACCAGTTCATCGCTGAATACCGTATTGGTGGGTGGCAACCTGCTTTTCGCGCCGCCCGCCGCCATGGAAAACTTTTTCACCGGCGCCTTTGAGTTTGCCGCCCGTGGCCCGGCCACCATTGATGCCAACGGTGCGGCCAACGGGCCGGCCAATACGCCCGTCACCCGGTTCAACGGACACGTGATTTTTTCCGGACGTGGCGGACAGTGGCAACTGCAAAGTGATATGCTGGTTAATGGCGGGCAGTTGGGCAACATGATTTTTGAATACGGCAGCGTGTCGGCAATTGCCAGCGATGGCACCAGCCGAAACATAACTTTGGATGGCAACTGGTTTGTGCGTCGTCCGCAGGATGGCGGCGCGCAGGCCACTGTTGATTTTGGTGTCAATACCGTGACTTTCAACGGCGATGCCACCAACCCCAACCCCCAATACATCATTTCGGGGCCGCCAGTGGCTTCTAATCTGAACGATTTTTACAATGTTGTCATAAACCGCCACGCCAACGGAACAACCAACAAAGCCAGACCTGACAATTCAACGGATGTGGCCGTCTGGAACCGCTTTGATGTGGGCAACGAACCCGGTACCACCTCCGCGTTGCCCAATCCCAACACGCCCTTCAACAGCGGCATCACCTTGCGCAACAACCTGAGCGTGCTGCGGGGTGCATTCTGGGACAATGGCTTCCAGATTGTGGGCAATGCTGCCGGAATCCTCACCGTGGCCGACGGTGCCAACCTGCACATCGGGGCGGCGGTGGCTTCGGGAACGAGCAATAACGCACCCATGACCAGCCGCTTTCCCACTGGTTTTATCCGGGCCAACATAGGCTTGCAGCCGGGCAGCACCGTGGTGTACCGGTCGCGCGGGCATCAGGATGTGAGCGATGTGCCACTGTACGCCAACCTTTACAATTATAACCCGAACAAAAACGAGGCGGGTTTGGCCGCCCTGACTGGCAACAACACCCGCAAGCGGCTGGCTTTGGGGCCGCTGCAAATCAATGGGCTGCTTACCATTGAGCAAGGCATTCTTTTTGCCGACAACGGCTTCCAAATCAATGGTATCGCCGGCACCAGCGGCCTGACCATGCAGACCGGCGGCATACTGATGTTGGGTTCATCGGCCATGAACATCGCCACCTCCTACGGTGCGGGTTCCGACCCGGCCACCAACACCACGGGCATTATGGTCGTGTCCAGCGTGAATACGCAGTTCCCCCTCAACTTTGACGATGCCCAACTTGACTTGAATGCAAGCAGCATTGTCATTTACAACGGTGGCGATGCCGCTGCCATGCAGCCGGTGAGGGGCTTGAACTCGGTAACGGCCTCGCAGCAATACGGCCACTTGCTGTTTGCCAATACCACGGCCGCGCCGACATCCATGGTCGAGAAACGGTTTATGGCGGCTGCCACCGTGCGGGGTGTGCTGCGCGTATATCCCAACGCAAATGTAACCGACGATGGTTTCCAGATTACCGGTAATGCGGCCAACGTGCTGTCCATGTACAGTGCTAGCACCGACATAGCCGACTTGTCCCAGCAGCCATTCGCCACCAAGCACACGCTGGCCGGCCCGTCGCAACTGGTAATCGGTTCGCCGGGCAGTTCCAGTGAATTCCCGACGCTGTTCACCAACCAGAACATCGAATTGCAAACCAACACCACCGTTATTTACAACTCCGGCCAAAACACGCAGCAAGTGCGGCGGCTTTCGTCAGTCAACGCCATCAACAACTACGCCCGGCTCATAATCCGCAATCCGAACGGTGCGGTTCCGGTAGCCCGCAAATTTATCGGTGCCAACCCGGTGGATGACGGCAGCGGCAATCTGACCGTTCAGGAAAACCTGACGGTGGAGGGATTTGCCGATTTGCAGGATGCCGGGTTTCAAATCCGCAGACAGACAGCCGGTGGCATACTGGCCGTGCGCGACAACGGGTTTCTGACAATCGGCACCGTTTCGACGGCGGCTTCACCCGCTATCCCAAACACCGCATTTCCGCCGTTGTTCGACGCGGCTGCGGTTGATTTCGCGCCCAACAGCACCATCCGGTACAACGCCGGGGCCGGTTTCATTCAGGAAGTCCGCCCGCTGCCCAACACCGGCAACCAAAGCTACGCCAACCTGCTGCTAACCAACGCGGACACCACCTTGGGTGCCACGCCATTGCTTTCGACGCGCAACTTTGCCGCCTCCACCACCATCCGGCGCGATTTCCACATTTTGCAAGCGGTGGCAGCCTACGACCGGGGTTTTCAAGTGACAGGCAGCACCACAGGCAGGATGGCAATGGATGCCAACGCACTGCTTTACATCGGCGATGTGAACAGCGGCAACGGCTCGACGCGATTCCCGGACAGTTACCTGACACCCAACATCAGCCTGAACGACCTTAGTGTGGTGCATTACTACGATTTTGCCAGTCCGCAGCAAGTTTCGCTGGAACCGACGCAATACGGCATATTGCGGTTGGGTGCGGTATCGGGTAGCAGTGCCCCCGACAATTCGCCTTTTCAAGTGAAAATCCTGACCCCGGCCAGCACCACCAAGCCATCGGTGGGCGTGCGCACTCACCTGCTGCTGTATCCCGACTGCGAACTGCGCGACGACGGCTACCAGATTGTGGGCTATGCCGGCACTACCTCCCTCACCATGTCGCGCAATACGCGGTTGCAGGTGGGCAATGCGCTGACAGCCACCCGTTTCCCATCAGATGTGGATCAAAGCCGCATTGACTTGGATTTGAACAGCACCGTGGAATACAATGCCGGCAACGGCTCGGCCGGGTCGCCGCAACTTATTCGGGGCCTGTTCGACACTGGTTCGCTGGTTTCCAACCAGAACTACGCCAACGTAGTGCTGACCAACCCCGTCAACAGTACTTTCATAGAGAAGCAACTGGCCGGTAACGCCCGCATCAGGGGTAGCCTCACCATTGGTTCGGCCAATGAGCTGAATGTGAGTGGCAGCAGCTATAACATCAACATCCAAGGCAACTGGTTTTGTCTGGGCGGGCGGTTCCTATCCGGCTCGGCCACCGGTACGGTCACGTTTGAGGGCGGTGGCAACCAGACCGTGATTACGTGCAGCACCGGGCCTTACCTAACCGAGGCCGATCAGGATTTTCAAAACGTGGTTTTCAACAAGGCGGCGGTGGGCAATACTGTAACCTTGGCTTCCCGGTTCGCCGTCAAAGGTATGGCCACCTTCAATACCGGCATCGTCATTGGCGGGGGCATGACGGCTCCGTTTGCCACCTCGCCGACCAACGTGATGATTTTTCGCGACAATGCCACCGCCGCCAATGCCAGCGACAATAGCCTGGTCATCGGGTCGGTGCGCAAAGTGGGCCGCGTGGCGGGCACGTTTTATTTTCCCGTTGGTGTGTTCATCGGGGGTTCAACACCCTTCTACCGTCCGAGCGGAATCTCATCGGCCACCAATGCCAATGCCTCGTTTATCAGCCAGTATTACCTGCAAAACCCCAACGGCTTCGGGTTCACAACGGCTTTGCTGCAATCCTCACCGCAGTGCGCTTCGGGAGCCTTACAAAATGTGAGCAACCGTGAATTCTGGATAATTAACCGCGAAAACCTGACCGACAACGTAGCGGTGACCCTTACTTGGCGCAATCCGCAGTCGGCCGCCACCGGAGCCGGAGCCGCCGCCACCGACTACACGGGCCTGCGCGTGTCGCGCTGGAACAGCGCGCTGTGGCAGAATCTGGGCGGTGCGCATTTAATCGGCTCGAACAATAACAATGGTGCGGTTGCCTCGCTTTATACCACGGCGGGCTGCACTGGCCAGGTGGACAGTTTCAGCCCGTTTACGCTGGCCTCCGAAACCGCATTCAACCCGCTGCCCGTCACGCTGATTGATTTCAGCGGCCGTCCGCTCGATGGCAAAGTATTGCTGAACTGGCTGGCCAGCGACGAAAAAAACGTGGCGCGCTACCTCGTGGAACGCAGTGCCGACGGGGTGGATTTCAAACTCATCGGCACGGTCAAGGCACTGGGCAACAGCAGCCTGCTCAGCTACCAGCACACCGATGCCGCGCCCCTAAAGGGGGTGGGCTACTACCGGCTCCGAATCGAAGACTTGGACGGCAGCCATGCCTATTCGCGCATCATTTCGGTGACTACGGGCGGGCAGGCGGCGACTGAGGTGGTGCTCTACCCCAACCCGTCCGAAGGCAAATTCATCGATGTGTATGCCGAAGACCAGTTCACCGTGACGGCCATATTTGATTTGGCGGGTCGGCGGGTGGCTTTTCGCACGGATGAAATCGCAGCGGGCCGCCTGCATATCAGGTTCAGCCAGAAACTGCCCGCTGGGCTGTACGTAGCCGTTGTGCAACGCACAAACGGTGGCCAGCCGGAATGGTTGAAGTTCACCGTCAAATGATGTTTTTCGCGGTTCGGACGCCCTGGCCCGCCCGGATATAGAAAGGCCAAACCCACCAGGATACGGTGGGTTTGGCCTTTTTGAAAGATACTATTTTGGCAAGTTCGCAACCGGCGCGTGATTTGCAACTGGCGCGAGGTTCATACCTCGTGCCGCCCATGTTCCGAGATTCCCTGCCTGTCCGGCAGGCAGGCTATCTCGGCTACAGTATGGCTGCACCGCCGCTCACGAAGCCGCGCCGGGCGGCCTCCGGCCGTTACCGGCGATGCCTGGAAAAAGCCGGAAACGCAAGCCGCCCATTCAATTCATGCGGTGGGTTTGGGCTTTCCAAAAGATACTATTTCGGAGTTCCGCAGCCCGTACCCGCCATGCCGCCGCCCTTTTTGACCGTTGCCCGTTTTTCGTATCTTTGGCGCAATCTTTCCATTCAACCCGTAGCCGGACATTCCCCAACCAATCCGAGCCTACCTAAAACACCCGATCCCCCGCATGAAAAACTTGTCTGTTGCCCTGAACCTTGTGCTGTTGGTAGCCGTGGGAGTGTTGTATTTCCTGCATTTCAAAAAACCGTCTGCCACCACTCCGGTAGTGGAGTTGAACAAAAAGGTTGCGTTGCCGCCCACCGCCGAGGCCGCGCAGATCGCGTATGTGAACACTGACACGCTGGCCGCCAAATACGAGTATTTCAAAAATACGCTTGACAACCTGCAAAACCGCAAGAAACGGCTGGAAAACGAAGTGGGAGGCCGTGCCCGGTCGTTGCAGAACGAGTTTGTGGCCTACCAGCAAAAACGCAACACCCTGTCGCTGGAGCAAGTGCAACTGACCGAGCAGAACCTGAGCCGCAAGGAAGCCGAACTGCGGCAGTACGGCGAAAAGGTGAGCAACGACCTGATGAGGGAGGAACAGGCCAAAACCGAGGAACTGTTCAAGAAAATCACCGATTACCTGAAAAAATACGCCCAAGGCAAACCCTACAAATACGTGTTCGGCTACACCAAGGGCAGCAGCATACTGTATGCGCAAGACAGCCTGGACATCACCAAGGAAGTGCTGACCGGCCTGAACGACGAGTACAAGGCCGAAAACGCCACCAGCAAGGCTCCCGCCAAGTAAGGCAGTCCGCCATGCCGGGCAATGTCTTTGCCGGGATTGCAAAAAAAGCCCCGCCACTTGCTGGCGGGGCTTTTCGGTTTTTTCAGTGGCGTTGCGGCGGTGTGGTTCCAGCAAAAGTGGGTTTGGGCTTTTTCAGGGATACTATTTTAAAAACCTGCGGTTTTGCACAAGCTAAAGCGTGTGCTACTGCGTTGAAAACCGG
>JANPIL010000110.1:0-10104 GCA_031424975.1 Sphingobacteriales bacterium | reverse complement strand
TGAATGGTCCAGTTCGAATTGGCCGCAGGTTTCGCCGCCCGCAAATGCGCCCCAGCACCGGCTGGCGGTTGCAAAGTCCAATCCGCTGGCGTTCCCGGTTTTCTCCATGCTTTGGTTGCGGTACCAAAACACCAAGTGCCCGGTTCCGTCGCCAGCCAGCACATCCAAGTCGCCGTCGTTGTCCACATCGGCAATGGCCGGAATGTCAGTCGGTTGCACGGACAAATTAAACCGGCCCGACGCATTTTCGGTCAGCAGCGGGTCGGCGGCGGTTTGCCAGCGCAACTCGCCGTTGGTCGAAACGTTACGCAGCACGCGCATCCCGAAATCGGTGTGCGTGAAAATGTCCTTTTTGCCGTCGCGGTCATAATCGGCCAGCAAAAGCCAGTTGCGCAGGCTTGGAAACTGCGTTTCGTAGCGCGGCGCGTGCCGGTAGCGGTACGTGCCGCCGTGTTTTTCGGCCAGAAAAGTGTAAAGCTTGTTGGCGTAGCGGTCGAAAACCACCAAATCTTCCACGGCATCGCCGTCCAGTTTCATGGTCGAGTATTGCGCCGCATTCAGTCCGCCCGCCCACGCGTTGGCCAGCGTGTCGTTTCGCACCAACACCGGCACACTCGTATCCCACTGGAAACGAAACGATTGCGCGCTGGCCTGCAACACAGCCACGCAACACAAAGCCAGCCACAGGCGGGTTTGGGCTTTCAGGAAGATATTGTTTTTGTGGTTCATGGATATTGTCAAAACAGGCTGGAAAAATTATTTTCAATCACGGCTTGCGGCGATACACCATTAAAACAACATATAAAACCGATAAAACAAAACCTGTAACAACAGTTACTATTTGAATAGTGCTTATGCAAGGTGGGCAGTCGGAATTTTCAATACAAGGCTCACATTGAGGTTTAAATCTAAAATAAACAAATAACAGCAGAACATTGAAAGAAAAAAAAATCAAGGTCATTCGGCGAGAATTCCCAAGTGAACTGTTATTTTCATTTTCTTGCTTTATCATCGTCTATTTTAATCTAATGAATGTAGATTCACATCTTCGGATACAGGTTTTCATTAACTGAACCGCTGACAAGTGCATTACAATAGGTTCTGCCTTTTTGAAAGATACTATTTTCCTACCTTGTTTGCAGCCGCAAAACGAAATAAAAAAGGTGTTTCTTTGTGCAAAGACTTGTCTTAAAATTTAGCAGGAGTACATGATTAGTCGTGGCATGATTTGCCGTCATACCACGACTAATTTGAAAGCTCGGCCATGAACCGAAGATAAACAGAGTAAAACCAACATAAACAACTGATTGAATCCATGACCACCGAAACGCTTTACCAAATCTATTTGTCGTGCGCCGTTGTTTCCACGGACACGCGTAATATAACGCCCGGCTCGCTGTTTTTTGCATTGAAAGGCGCAAATTTTAACGGAAACGCTTTTGCGGCGCAGGCGTTGGCCAAGGGAGCCAGCCACGCCGTGGTGGACGAAGCCGCTTTTGCCACGGACGAACGTTTTGTACTGGTGTACGATGCCCTAAAAACCCTGCAAAACCTGGCGCGCCATCACCGGCGGCAACTGTCCGTGCCGGTTATCGCCATGACGGGCTCGAATGGCAAAACCACCACCAAGGAACTGATACACCGCGTGTTGTCGGCCAAGTACAAAACCTATTCCACGCGCGGCAACCTGAACAATTACATCGGCCTGCCGCTCACGCTGTTGTCCGTTGGCCGCGAAATTGAAATTGTCGTGCTGGAAATGGGTTCCAACCGTCCGGGCGATATCGAGGAACTGGCAGACATCTGCGAACCCACGCACGGACTGATTACCAACATCGGGAAGGCGCACTTGGAAGGCTTTGGCGGCTTTGAAGGCGTGAAAAAGGGCGAGGGCGAACTGTACGATTATTTTGCGCGCCACGGCGGAACGGTATTTGCCAACGCACAAAACCCGGTTTTGCAGCAAATGCTGGCCGAACGCGGTTTGCTGGCAACCGGCTATCCGCCAGCGGGTTGCGAACTGGTTGCATCGGCTCCGAATGTGGTTTACCGCGATGCGGCGGGCCATATCACCGAAACGAACCTGCCGGGCCGCCACAATTTCGAGAACATCGCCGCCGCGCTGTGCATTGGCGGGCATTTTGGCGTGCCGGCCGTGGATGCCAATGCGGCGGTGGGCGGTTATATACCCGAAAACAACCGCTCGCAAACGATTGCCAAGGGAACGAACACGATTTTATTGGATGCATACAACGCCAACCCGACTTCCATGCTGGCCTCGTTGGAGTATTTTGCGGCATTGGAAGCCGATAAAAAAGTGGTTATTCTGGGCGACATGGCCGAACTGGGCGAATACGGTGCCGAAGAACACGCCCTCATGGGAAAAATGGTGGCGCGCGGCAAATTCGGAACGGTGCTGCTGTGCGGCCCGCTGATGCAAAACGCGGTGGCCGCCAACCCGGAAGCGTATTATTTCATCGACAAGTTTTCGCTCAACAACTGGCTGATGGACAACAAATTGGAGAATGCGCACATCCTCATCAAAGGCTCGCGCCGCATGGCCTTGGAAACGCTGGTGGAGTTGCTGTAACGCCGCCCAAAATAGTATCTTTTGGAAAGGCAAAACCGCCAACTGGCGCGAGGTTCCTACCTCGTGCCGCCCATGGGCCGAGATTCCCTGCCTCGCCGGCAGGCGGGCTATCTCCGCTGACGCGAGAAAATCACAATCAAAAAAGCAACAAAAACGTATTTGTCCTAAATTGCACTTTCAATAACCCGAAACACCGCGCTTAAAAATAGTATCATGAAAAACATCCAAACCTCCCTTTTTTCCGCGGTGCTGCTCACCACTCTGACCAGTTGCAAAGTGCCGGCCAGCTTTGGCTACGCTTTTGGCGGCACGGCGATTTTGATGGTCATTTCGCTGGCTGTTGCCGCTTTCATCACCAAAAGGGGCGAGGGAAAGCACTGAAAAACCCCTGCCGGGAAGGCAAGGGTCGGGAAACTTGGTGAAAGCCGCGCGTCAGAATTTGTCGGACGCTTGGAAATGGAAATCGCCCTCAATCTCGGCATTCTCGTCCGAATCCGAGCCGTGTACGGCATTGGCTTCCAGAGACTTGGCGAAACGTTTGCGGATGGTTCCCTCCTCGGCCTGGGCGGGATTTGTGGCCCCGATCAGCTTGCGGAAATCGGCCACGGCGTTGTCCTTTTCCAAAATGGCTGCCACAATCGGGCCGGACGACATATAGCGGCACAAATCGCCGTAAAAGCCGCGTTCCTTGTGGACTTCGTAAAATTTCCCGGCACTTTCCTCCGTCAGGCGGGTCAGTTTCAGGGCCACAATCCGGAATCCGGCGGCCTCAATCATCTGCAAAATACTGCCCGTATGCGTGTCTTGCACGGCATCGGGTTTGATCATGGTAAACGTGCGGTTGGTTGCCATTTTTGTTTTTAAAGTATGAATTTTTGTGTGTCGGTGCGCAAAATTAGGCGAATGCTTTGCGCCAGCCAAACGAATATTCCGATTTCCCGGTTTATTTTTTCCATCCGGCTTTGAAAAACATCCGGCACGACACTGGTTTTTTTGAAAAAACAGCTATATTTGCAGCCCGTTTTGGAGTGATTTCAAAATAGTATCTTTCCAAAAGCCCAAACCCCCGTCATTGAAAATACCAAAAACCGACAATACACCATGAAAAAAGACATCCACCCCAAATACCAGCCCGTTGTATTCTGGGATCAGCAGGCCGATTACAAATTCCTGACCCGCTCCACCATGGGTTCGGGCGAAACCATTGTCTGGGAAGACGGCAACACGTATCCGGTCGTCAAAATAGAAGTAAGTTCGGAGTCGCACCCGTTCTACACCGGCAAAAACGTGCTCATGGATACGGCCGGCCGCATCGAGAAATTCAACAAACGCTACGCCAAGAAATAAAGCGTCCTGAAATCCAATCTGTTAAAAAGGCGCGGTTCACCACCGCGCCTTTTTTGTTGGGCAAAAAAACCCAACCCCCTGG
Source organism: Sphingobacteriales bacterium (assembly GCA_031424975.1). Classification (GTDB taxonomy): domain Bacteria; phylum Bacteroidota; class Bacteroidia; order Cytophagales; family 172606-1; genus Xanthocytophaga. Next base: position 6,085 of record JANPIL010000110.1, on the reverse strand, counting down.
CCGCAAGGGAGGGGCTTTTCTCCCCTCTCAGTAGGAGAGGGGTCGGGGGTGAGGTTTTTTATTCTGTGCCTTGCATAAAATTCGCACCTTTGCGCCATGAAACTCTGGCAAAAGGAAAACACGGCCGTCGCCGAGAAAATCGAGCGGTTCACCGTCGGCAAAGACCGTGAAATGGACTTGTATCTGGCCGGATACGACGTGCTTGGCTCGCTGGCACACGCCCAAATGCTGCAATCCATCGGCTTGCTGACCGCAGACGAGTTGGTTCAAATCCGCCGCGAACTGAACAGTATCTTCCAAAACATCCAAACCTCCGGGTTCAGGATAGATGATGGAATGGAAGATGTGCATTCACAGATAGAATGGCTGCTGACGCAAAAACTCGGCGAGGTTGGCAAGAAAATCCATAGTGGCCGGTCGCGCAACGACCAGGTGCTGACGGCCATCAAACTTTTCCTCCGCGACCGCATTGCGCACATCGCCCGCGAAACCAAACGCCTGTTTGACCAACTGATTCTGCTCAGCGAGGAGTACAAGGCCGTGCTGCTGCCCGGCTACACGCACCTGCAAGTGGCCATGCCGTCGTCTTTCGGGTTGTGGTTCGGGGCCTACGCCGAAAGCCTGATTGACGATATGCTGGTGTTGCAGGCGGCCTACAAAATCACCAACAAGAATCCGCTGGGTTCGGGGGCTGGCTACGGCTCGTCGTTCCCGCTGGATCGGTCCATGACCACGCAACTGCTTGGCTTTGAAACCCTTAACTATAATGTGGTGTATGCGCAAATGACGCGTGGCAAAACCGAATACAGCGTGGCCGTGGCACTGGCGGCGTTGGCAGCCACGCTTTCGCGGCTGGCCATGGATGTGTGCCTGTACAACAGCCAGAATTTCGCCTTCGTGACGTTGCCCGACGAGCTGACCACCGGATCGAGCATTATGCCGCACAAGAAAAACCCCGACGTGGCCGAACTGCTGCGCGGCCGCACCAACCGCCTCAAAGCCCTGCCTTACGAACTGACGCTGCTGACAAGCAACCTGCCCTCGGGCTACCACCGCGAAATGCAACTGACCAAGGAAATCCTGTTTCCGGCACTGGACGAGATTTCAAATTGCCTGGACATCACGCACTTCATGCTCGAAAACATCCGCGTAAATCCTGATATTTTGCAAGACAGCCGCTACCGCTATTTGTTCAGTGTGGAGCGGGTGAATGAATTGGTGTTGCAGGGCGTACCGTTCCGGGAAGCGTACCAGCAAGTGGGAAAGGAAATCGCGGATGGCACGTACGAGCCCAACACGCAAGTGAACCACACGCACGAAGGCAGTATCGGCAATCTGTGCAACCCGCAGATTATCAGTGAGATGCAGAAAGTATTGGATGGCTTCGACTTTGCCAAAGCGGAGTTGGCGTTGGCAGAACTGGTTGCTCAATAGCCCACAGTTTTAACCGTGGGACAGATGGCGCAAATGTGTTTTCCAGTCGTTTTAACGACTTTGGCGTGTGGGTTGCGGAGCCGCCGGACTTTGGAAGTCCGCCCACCCTTGCCAAAACAGTATGTCTTGAAAACCCCAAACCTGCGGGATTTTTGAAACCTCACAGGTTTGCCCGGTTGTCCGGGATTTCGGACGCGGAGTGCCGGATTTGCAATCCGCATCCCGCACAAGCTGAAGCGTGTGCTACCGCCGGATTTGGAAAGTCCGGCTACCTAAAACCGCAAACTTGCATTTGCTCGGCAACGAAATTTTGCAAACCTTCGGGACTTGAAATAAAGACATTTTTCCCCCAGAATCTACCATGTTCCAACCCATCCGAAAAATTGCCGCAACCTTGGCTTTTGCCTGTTCAACCCTGTTTCTGTTCCAGTGCGGCGGCTCGTCGTCCACCTCAACCGGCAGTGAAAAGGAAGCGGGAAGCGATAAGAAAACATTGAAAATAGCTGTTGTGCCCAAAGGCAGCACGCACACCCACTGGAAAAGCGTGCGGGCCGGAGCCGAAAAAGCCGCGCAGGAACTGGGCGTGGAAATACTCTGGCAGTCGCCGCAAAAGGAAGATGACCGGCAGATGCAAATCCAAGTGGTGCAGAATTTTGTGAGCCGGGGCGTGGACGGCATTGTACTGGCCCCGCTTGACGACCGGGCGTTGGTGCCATCGGTGAAAGCAGCCGTGGGCCGCCAGATTCCGGTGGTGATTTTCGACTCGCGCCTCTCGTCTGATGCGCCGGCGGCTTACGTGGCTACGGATAATTACGCGGGAGGCAAGCTGTGCGCCAAGCGTTTGGCCGAGGTGCTGAGCGGCAAGGGCAAAATCATTTTGCTCCGGTACAGCGAAGGCTCGGCCTCGACCGCCGAGCGTGAAAAGGGATTTTTGGAGGGCATGAAGGAATACGCGCCGCAGGTAATTTTCCTGTCGGACAACCAATACGCCGGAGCAACGATTGAAAAGGCTTTCCAGTCATCGCAAAACCTGCTGAACCAGTACGGCAGTGAAGTAACCGGCATTTTCTGTTCCAACGAGTCGGCCACGCAGGGAATGCTGCGGGCTTTGGAGCAGAAAGGCTTGGCTGGCAAGGTAAAATTCGTGGGTTTCGATATAAACCAGACGCTTTTAGGTGCCATAAAAGACGGCAAATTGTTGGGCGTGGTGGTGCAGGATCCGGTTAAAATGGGCTATGAAGGCATAAAAACCATGGTAGCCATCATCAGGGGCGAGAAATACGAAAAAATTGTGGATACCGGCGTGAAATTGGTGACCAAAGACAACCTGTCCGACCCCGACGTGGTGAAACTGCTGGAGCCGCACATGAAGTAAAAACGGCCCAACGGCCTCCCCCAGCCCCCTCCGAAGCTGAAAGCCACGACTTGGCGTGGGAGGGGGCTTTCAGCCGCTGGGGTTTGGGGGTTTTAAAAGATACTATTTTTTTACTCCCTCCCTTTTTTTACTCCCTCCCTTTCTGGGGTTGGGGAGCCGTTCACATTTCATCGGAACACCATGCTTTTCGGAATAGACTTGGGCGGCACAAAAATAGAAGGCGTGGTGCTGCAATCGGCTACGAATCCTGAAGTTTTAGCGCGGCAACGCATTGATACCGAGGCGGATAAAGGCTACGAACACATTCTGGGCCGGATTGCCTCGCTGGTGCGCGAACTCGCCATTGCCACCGGTGCGCAACCCCAAAAACTGGGCATTGGCACACCCGGCGCGTTGGATCCGATTACGGAAACGCTTAAGAACAGCAACACGCTGTGCCTGAACCAAATGCCTTTCCGGCGCGACTTGGAAGCCAAACTGCAATTACCCGTATCAATGGCCAACGATGCCAACTGCTTTGCCCTGGCCGAAGCCCAGTTGGGTGCAGCCAAACGCGAAATGCCGCAGGCCGAAACCGTGTTCGGGGTAATTATGGGAACCGGCGTGGGCGGCGGCATTGTGGTCAATGGCCGGGTGCTGAACGGGCGGCAGGGCATTGCCGGTGAGTGGGGGCATAACTTCCTCGACGAATCGGGCGGCGCGTGTTATTGCGGCAAGACCGGCTGCGTGGAGCGGGTGCTTTCCGGCCCGTCGCTGCAACGGTTCTACCACTCGGTGAGCGGCAACAAGCTGACCATGAAGGAAATAATGCAGCATTACCATGCCGGAAACGACCCACACGCCACCGCCACGGTGCGGCGGCTGGTGGAGATGTTTGGCAAGGCCATGTCGGTTGTCATCAACATTCTGGATCCGGATGTGATTGTGTTGGGAGGCGGCGTTTCCAATATTGAGTTGCTGTACACCGAAGGCGTGGCCGAAGTGCGCAAACACGTGTTCAACAGCCGCTTGGACACCATTTTCCTCAAACCCGAACTTGGCGACAGCGCGGGCGTGTTCGGTGCAGCCATGCTGACTGTGTGAAATGCCTCCGGTTGGCGCAAGGAGGTTTGGGCTTTTCGCCAGATACTATTTTCACACTTCCGCCAAGCTGAAATTTTCCGAGATTTCCTCCAATATGCCCACAATGTCGGCATGATCCCCCGATTCCACGAGGCGCATCCGGTAAGGCTTGAAATGCTCCAGGCCACGGAAATAGTTGGTGTAGTGGCGGCGCATCTCGAAAATTCCCGTTTTCGGGCCTTTCCAGCGGATGGAAAAATCCAAGTGCCGCTTGCACACGTCCACCCGCTCCTGCAGCGTGGGCGCGGGCAAGTGCTGCCCCGTCCGGAGGTAGTGTTTTATCTCACGGAAAATCCACGGGTAGCCGATGGAGGCGCGGCCAATCATCACGCCATCCACACCGTAACGGTTTTTGTAGATCAACGCCTTTTCGGGCGAATCAATATCGCCGTTGCCGAAAATCGGGATACGGATGCGCGGGTTCTCCTTTACCTTGCCAATCAGCGTCCAGTCGGCCTCGCCTTTATACATCTGCACGCGGGTGCGACCATGAACACTAAGTGCCTCAATACCAATGTCTTGCAACCGTTCGGCCACATCCAGGATGTTTTTTGTATTATCGTCCCAGCCGAGGCGGGTTTTCACGGTCACGGGCAAGTGCGTGGCTTTTACCACGGCCTCGGTCATGCGCACCATCTTCGGGATGTCCTGTAATAAGGCCGCCCCTGCCCCCCGGCAAGCCACCTGCTTGACCGGGCAGCCGTAGTTGATGTCAATCAGATCGGGACCGGCGGCGGTGGATATTTCGGCGCACTTGCCCATCGTTTCCACGTCGCTGCCGAATAGCTGGATGCCGATGGGGCGTTCATATTCGAAAATATCCAGTTTCCGCACGCTTTTGGCCGCATCGCGGATCAACCCTTCAGACGACACAAACTCGGTGTACATCATGTCTGCACCGTTCTCCTTGCACACCGCCCGGAACGGCGGATCCGAAACGTCTTCCATCGGAGCCAGCAACAGCGGAAATTCGCCCAATTCTATATTCCTGATTTTGACCATACCTGAAAATCCGTTAACCTTGAATAATAACCAACTGCGCGCAAAAACGGCCTGCTGCCGTATGCGTTAATCGAAATACCTACAAATTTACACAAATATGCTGCAATCCATACCGCCCCGCACGGTTCATCCGGCCATCGGCCTGGTCATGCTGGTTTCATTTTTCTTTTTGGGGCAGTTGGCGGGAGGCTTCATCGGGCTGGCCGTTTCAATTCCGTTGGCGGGCGGCAGTGTGGTGCAAGCCACCAACAAAATCATGCAGGTGTTGCAAAGCCAGTTTGGCGGCGTACCCAATGCGTGGCTCATATTGATGGTCATGCAGGCGTTTTCATCGGCTGGCGGCTTCATTCTGGCGGTTTGGGCTTATCTGTTTTTCATCGAAGGCAAGCGGATCGGATCGTTGAACACGCAACCGAAGGTGGGGGTTTTGCCTGTTTTCCTGATACTATTTTTGGGGCTGGCCTTTATCATTTTTAACGAGTGGATTTACCAGTGGAACCGCAACTGGGACTTGCCCGATTGGCTGGCCGGGTTTGAAAATTGGTCGCGCCAGAAGGAAAAACAACTCGGCGAACTCACCAAATTCCTGACGCAGTTCGACTCGCTTGGCAAGATGCTCATCGGCCTGCTGGTGATTGCGGTGATTCCGGCCATTGGCGAGGAATTGTTTTTTCGCGGCGTAATCCAGTCCACCTTTCTCCGCTGGACAAAAAATGCGCACTGGGCGGTCTGGATTACGGGCTTCCTCTTCAGTTTCATCCATTTTCAATTGGATGGTTTTGTGCCACGGATGCTGCTGGGCGTGGTTTTTGGCTACCTGTACGTGTGGTCGGGCAATATCTGGTATCCAGTGTGGGCGCATTTCGTAAACAATGGCGCAACGGTGGTTGGCGTGTATCTGAGCCGCAACTGGCAAAACACGGTTGACCTTGAAAATACGGAATGGATTTCCGTGCCCCAAGGCTTGGCCGCTTTGGCAGTCAGTGCATTGCTGCTTTGGTATTTGAAACGGGTTTTTAACAATTTCCGCGAACCGCGGCCTACGGGTGCCAACCCGTAGGCCGCGGTTCGCACTGCCTGAAAGGTTTGGCGGTCAAAAAAGATACTATTTTAAGAAGGGTTGTTTTATTCAAAGGCTTGGCAAACATATTT
>JANPIL010000109.1:0-19033 GCA_031424975.1 Sphingobacteriales bacterium | reverse complement strand
TTGAGAAATTCCGCACGGCGCACAATTTCCAGCCCCGCCCCGCCAAAAACGAAAAGGGCTTTTTCGACCGGATGAAAGAGTTTTTCCAGTAATCGGACTTGATTTGGCAAAGCACAAAACCTCCCGCAACCGGGGGGTTTTGTGCTTTCGGGGGATACTATTTCAATCCACGGTCGGCAGTCCACAGCAGGAAATCTGGCGCGGAATTCCGCAACTGGCGCGGGATTCTTATCCCGTGCCGCCCATGTTCCGAGATTCCTATCTCGGCGGCGCGGGCGGACTTGCGGCTGCGGCAGATGGGAATCTGCCCGCATGGGCGGCACGAGGTAGGAACCTCGCGCCAGTCAAGCGCCAGTCAAGCAATTTCCGGCACGAAAGCCAAGGCGGGTTTGGCCCCCGCTAAAGACGGGGCTTTCAGCTTTTTGAAACATACTATTTCGGCGGAGGCCAAACCCGCGAATGTCCGAAATTCCAAGCCCCCGAAACAACCGCCCGTGTAAATTCGGTCGAAATTATCCGTTTATTCGCGCATCATTGACGTGCGGAAACAGTTCCGCACGCGGAGTGGGATTGGAAAACCTCCGACTGTCCGGCTCAATCCACTGCCTTGCGGGTTACCGGCCTGCGCTTTTTTCACTAACTTACGTTCCCGTTCCACCACCAACCGTTCCACCATTTATGAACATCCTTTCCGCGCAGCACATCACCAAACGCTACGCCGAACACACGGCACTCAACGACGTAAGCCTCGACATTCCGAAAGGCAGCATTTTCGGGCTGCTCGGCCCAAACGGGGCGGGCAAAACGTCGCTGATCAGGATCATCACCCAAATCACGGCTCCCGACGATGGGAAAGTCATTTTCAACGGCGAAACGCTTTCGCAGGTGCACATTGGCCGCATCGGCTACCTGCCCGAAGAACGCGGGCTGTACAAGAAAATGAAGGTCGGCGAACAGTTGGTTTACTTGGCGCGGCTCAAGGGAATGACCAAAAACGACGCGCTGGATCGGCTGAAAATGTGGTTCAAGAAATTCGAGATTCAGGAATGGTGGGGCAAAAACGTGGAGGATTTGTCCAAAGGAATGCAGCAGAAAGTGCAGTTCATCGCCACGGTGCTGCACAACCCCGAACTGCTGATTCTGGATGAGCCGTTCACGGGTTTCGATCCGGTCAATGCCAATTTGATCAAAGACGAAATCCTGCAACTGCGCGACCAGGGCTGCACGGTCATTTTCTCGACGCACCGCATGGAATCGGTGGAGGAAATGTGCGACCACATTGCCCTGATCCACCACTCGCGCAAAATTCTGGATGGCCCGACCAAGCATATCAAGCGGCAGTTCCGCACCAACACCTACATTGTGGAGGGCGAAGGCACGCTGGAAACCATGCCGGACGGTTTCCAAACGGTGGACATGAAAATACTGGACGAAAACAGTGTCCGGTTCACCATCAAGGCCCCGGCGGAAACCACGCCCAATGCAGTGCTTCAAGCGTTGATGCCTTTTTTACAAATCCATTCGTTTGCCGAAAACATCCCGTCCATGAACGATATTTTCATCCGCAGCGTCACCGACAAACCCACCGGGCTGGTCGGGAGTTTTGTTGTTGAGTGAGAAAAACCTTTTGTCATTCCGACGAAGGAGGAATCGGGCCTGCACTTGCGGGCAAGCCTGGACTTTAATGCGCGATTAACGCCGGATTCCTCCTTCGTCGGAATGACAAAACCCAAATCCGCACTCCAAAAATAGTATCCCCGCTAAAGACGGGACTTTCAGCTTTCAAAAGGCCCAAACCTGCCACCTTCAACCAATGCAAAATCCATGAAAATCATCCTCCTCATCCTGCAACGCGAATACTGGGTACGGGTTCGCAAGAAATCGTTCATCATCATGACCCTGCTGGGGCCGCTGCTCATGGCGAGCATCTACGTGATTCCGGTGGTACTGGCCATGCGCGACGGCGACAAACGCACCATTGCCGTCATTGACGAAAGCGGCCTGTTTGACAAGGGTTTTGAAGACAGCCGCAACATCAGTTTTGTTTCAATCAAGACATCGCTTGCCGAGGCCAAGGCTCAGGTGAAGCAGGACAAATACTACGCCGTGCTGTACATCCCGAGAACCATTTCCGAGAGTGCCAACGACAAGGAAGCCAAACTGTTTGCCAAAAAAGGCGTGAGCATTGAAGTGGAATCGAAGGTGCGCCGGACGCTGGAAGACAAAATCCAGGGCCTGAAACTCAAGCAGGCGGGCATCTCGGCCGAAACGCTGAAACAGATAGAATCGTACAACGTATCGGTGGGCACGGCCAGCTTGGACGATGAAAACGAACAGGAAAGCAACGTATGGGCATCTTCGGCGGTGGGTTATTTGGGAGCGTTCATGATCTACATTGCCATTTTTATCTACGGCGTGCAAGTAATGAAAGGCGTGGTGGAGGAAAAAACCAACCGCATCGTGGAAGTGATGATCTCGTCGGTGAAGCCGTTCCAATTGATGATGGGCAAAATCATCGGCATTGCGCTGGTGGGCCTCACGCAGTTTCTATTATGGATTGTGCTGGGTTCGGTGGTGGTTTTCGGTCTTTCGCAAGCTGTCGGCATCAGTGGGCAGGATATGGCGCAGCAGCAAATGGAACTGCGGACCGGGCAAGGAGCCGTGCAAAGCGGGCTTCCGCAAAATAGCCTGCCTGCCGGACAGGCAGGTATCTCCAAGGAAACCAAAACCGGCAATGACACGGCGCAGAAGTTCATGAAAAGCATCGGCACGATCAACTTCCCCAAAATCATCGCCTGTTTCCTGTTCTATTTCCTGTTCGGCTACCTCATGTACAGTGCGCTGTTTGCCGCTGTCGGCTCGGCCGCCGATGCCGACACCGATACGCAGCAATTCATGCTGCCCATTACCATCCCGTTGATATTTTCAATCGTCATCGCATCGTTTGTAGTCCAAAACCCGGACAGCACACTGGCGTTTTGGGCTTCCATCATCCCGCTCACTTCGCCCATCATCATGCTTATCCGGCTGCCGTTCAACCCGCCGCTCTGGGAAATACTGCTGTCCATGGCACTGCTGGTGTTGGGCTTCATCGGCACCACGTGGCTGGCGGGCCGCATCTACCGCGTGGGCATCCTGATGTACGGCAAGAAGGTGAATTACAAGGAGCTGTCGAAATGGATTTTCTACAAGGCGTAACGGCCTCCCCCAACCCCCTCCGAAAGAGGGGGCTTTTGCACTTTCAAAAGATACTATTTTTAAGGTTCTCTGGCTCCCGGAGGGCAACCTTCCACAACTGTTTTTTACTCCCCTTCGGGGCTGGGGGCCTCCTTTACTTATGAACAAAACCACACTTTCGACGCTGTTTTTCCTCCTGTTTTTCTCTTTCCAGATTTTCGCCCAAAACGGCAAAGTCCTCGTCACCGATTTGACGAAAATCAAACAGGTAAGTGGCATTTCCTTCGCGCCGGATGGAAAAAAAGCCATTTACACGGTCACGTCCATTGAAACCGATGCCGACAAGAAAGACGAATACAAATACCTGACGCACCTGTACCTGACTGACTTCCAAGCCAATGCGCAGCCACTCACGCGCGGCCCGGAATCGGTGCGGCAGGCGACTTGGTCGCCGGATGGCAAGCGCATTGCCTTTGTGCGCACCGTTAAAGACAAGCCGCAGATATTTGTACTGCCCCTCGGCGGCGGCGAAGCCTACCAGCTCACGCAGTCCAAGTACAGCGTCAGCAATCCACAGTGGTCGCCGGACGGAAAGAAGATTTTGTTTTCGGTGACGCTTTCATTTTCAGAGCTTTTGAAAGACAGCCTTTTCAACGAAGCCAAGGATATTCCGGCGTGGAGCATGGAAAAACCGGGCTTCACGAAGAACGAAAACGTGCAGGTCAAAAGCAGCGTGAAGCCCAATCCGAACGGAAATCTGGCCGAAATCCGGGCGTATCTGGACAAGAACGTGGAAGACAAAAAGGCCAAGGTCATCAACCGGCTCAACTTTCAGGGCGAGGCCACAACCGAACCGGAGATGAGTTTTTCGCATTTGGCGGTGGTTGATGTTTCGCCGGTTGGCGGCGAATCGAAGCTGGAAGCCCTCACGCAGGATTTCTATTCGTTCAGCCAAGCCGTTTGGACACCAGATGGCAAGAAAATCATTTGTTCAAGCGATTTTCAGGAACAGGAACGCAATGCCGGTTTCCATCCCGACCGCGATCTGGACAACCGCATTTTCATGATGAACGCCGATGGCAGCAATTTGAAGCCGCTGCTGGGCGAAAAAGGGAAGTCGTTTTCCAACCCAACCGTTTCGCCCGATGGCAAAATGCTGGCCTTCCAATATTTGCCGTCCGAAGGCTTGAACATCCCCAAAATCGGAACGGTGGGTTTGGGAATTCCAAACTATACTATTTCAGAAATCGTATTTGACCGCTCGGCGCAGGGCGTGAAGTTCAGCGGAGATAACAAGTTCCTGTACTTCTCGGCGCAGTCCAACGGCGGGCAACCGCTGTACCGCTACGACCTGAAAACCAAGAAATTGGATCAGCTTTCCGATTATAATTCGGGCGTGACCGGTTTTGACATGGCGGGTAACCGCATTCTGTTTGCCAAAACCGAAGTTACCAATCCGTCGGAACTCTACACCGCCGATGCCACGCTGAAATCGCCAAGCAAACTAACCGATTTCAACAGCGTTTGGGTAAAAGACAAGAAGCTGAGCGTTCCCGAAAAGCGCACTTTTGCCAATTCCAAAGGGCAAACCGTTGAATACTGGATCATGAAACCGACGTTTGCCACCGCCGGAAAAAAATATCCGCTGCTACTGCAAATGCACGGCGGCCCAACGGCCATGTGGGGGCCGGGCGAGCAGAGTATGTGGCACGAACTGCAATATTTTTGTGCGCAGGGCTACGGAATTGTGTACGCAAACCCAAGGGGATCAGGCGGTTATGGACTTGACTTTATGCGTGCCAATTATCAGGACTGGGGAACCGGCCCCGCCGAAGATGTGCTGCGAGCCGCCACCGAAGCCGCCAAGGAAACCTGGGCCGACACCAGCCGGCAAGTGATTACGGGCGGCTCGTATGCGGGCTACCTCACGGCGTGGATTGTGGCGCACGACCACCGTTTCAAAGCCGCTTTCGCGCAGCGTGGCGTATATGACCTGACCACGTTCATGGGCGAAGGCAATGCGTGGCGGCTCACGCCCAACTATTTCGGCTACCCGTGGAAGGCGCAGGCGGTGCTGGATGCCAATTCGCCTTATACTTTTGTCGAGAAAATCAGAACGCCGCTGCTGATAAAACACGGCGAAAACGACCTGCGCACGGGCGTAATCCAGAGCGAAATGCTGTACAAAAGCCTGAAAATATTGGGTAAGGACGTGGAATATGTGCGAATGCCGGGAGCCACGCACGAACTGAGCCGCACCGGCAACGTGCGCCAGCGCATGGACAGGATTCTGCGGATTTATGAGTTCATGGAACGGTACGTGGGGGCCAAGTCGCCAACCGGCAGCCCCTCACGGTAAGACCGCAGGTTTCCGCCGGTTACGCTTCGCTAAACTTGCGGCAGGAAGGGGGAACACCAACAACGGGAAAGAGAACGTCGGAACCAGTTTTTGAATTTTCAGGCAATTACCTAATCACCTATTCGACATTCAAGGTATAGGTAAAATAAGCGTAACTTTCTGCGATATTGCTTCTGCCAGATGCACTAATTTCTCGTCGGTAATCCCTGATGACTCCTCTTATCAGATTCCTCCCGGATTTTTGCGCTTTATAAACGTACTCGGCTTTTAGATCACTACTTCGAATTGTATCGCACCAAGAATCAGTCATACGGTACAAACTATCGAATTCGGCTATAAAAACGTCAATTTTGTTGTAATCAGCACCTATCAGTTCGATTTTCAATTTATAATGATTCTTGGCTGATAGTTTCTGAGAAGTGACGTTTACCACATGCCATTGCTTGATTAACAACCCTTCTTCGTTATAGTCTTTGAACCATAACATACCATTATGCACTGTATCTTGAATATGCCAATAATATTGGCTCCAATATTTGCAACTTTGTATTTTCCCACTTTGATAATATGATTTGGAGATGCCTGCGGGAAAATTGTTCTTGTAGGGAACTGTACGTTTCACTGAGCCATTTGGGTAGAAATCTTTTTGCAATCCTTCCAGAACACCATTTTTAAGATGTGATTCAACCTTTTTTTTACCATCTGGATAAAACTCCAGATAATCGCCATCAGGAATGCCAGTATCCGTAAGCCCATACTTGAGTCGAAGTGTTCCATCAGCATAATATTCCTGATGCTTCTTTTCTGGGGAACAACTGATAACATATAAGGACGTAAAAACTAAGATTATTCGTATTGCTTTCATTTATTTACTGTTATTGGGTTTTAAAAACCTCCAATCTTTCGCCTCACAGTATCTATTCTATCTTTATCCGTACCCGTAGCTCCAGGGGCGGAGAAAGATTTCACTGTATCGGCTGTGCCATCAGATCTTTCAAAGATTCGTATTTGAATTTCCCTTCCTGTAGGCTCCTTATTCATTTCATTAATGGCTTTCTGCCCGACCTGAATCAAGTTTTGCGTAGCCTCATTGGTTTTGTTATGAATCCCATCAACTGCTTCTTTGGCTGCTTCGGCCGGATGCATCTTGGACAAACCACGCTGGCCGCCTGCCGCTTCGCCCTGTGTCATTGCCGCTGTCACATCATCAATATTCTCACTCGTGCCATCAGTATGACCAGTGCGTACCCGGTTGCGGTTGCCTCCTGCATTGTCAGTAGTGTAATCCTGCCCGTGCAAGCCATCCATTGATTTGTCGCGGTTCGTTGCATTCACATCCGGTTCATTGCCAACTAAGCTTTTCTCCAGTTTTGCCATGCTCTGTCTAATATTCTCAGATCCCTTGGTAATGGCTTGCTTGACCGAGGAGAAGAAACCCGAAATCTTATCGCCAACCTTGTTGGCTATGTCCTGATACTTTTTGGCATCCTGCGCCAACGGATTGGGCCAGTCGGCCGGAGCCATGCCATCAGGGTCAATAAACCGCACCGGGTTGTCAAACGCGTAATTATACGGCGAGTGACGGCGCATTTTCTCACTTAGCGGATCAACCGAATGCCACCTGCCCAATTGCGCATCATACATCCGCGCCCCGTAGTCAATCCAGTTCAATCCCAGTTCGCCCTGTTTCTCCTTGCCGTTGTACTGGTACTTGTTGTCGGACGTTCCGTTTTTCTCAATGCCAGCCAGATTGAGCCCCCACGGGTCGTAATGATTCTCCTGTATAATGAGCGTAGGCGTGAGTTATATGGCAATGTCGTCAAACCAGACGGGTTTTACGCTTTCACAGGATACTATTATCTGCATATAGCCTTCCTGTGCGGCAATGTGCTTGAGCTTGCGCCAGAACAGTATCTTTTCAAATAGTCAAACCCACCTTCTCCCCTTCCATCACTGTACTTTCCCTTCACACCATCCTTATCTTTTCCAAGCCGTATTCTTGACATTTTGGCGCGGAATCCATTTTTTCGACTAATAAGCAAGACAAAATTTCCGGTTTTTCGGAAATGGTTTTTGATTTGCTCTTTTATGGAAAGCCAAAATAGTATCTTTTGGAAAGTCCAAACCCACTTGATTTACAAAACACCACGACCATGAATTTCAATAAATATACTGTCAAGGCGCAGGAAGTGGTGCAGCGGGCTTCGGGCATTGCCGCTTCCGGCGGGCAACAAGCTATTGAAACGGGTCATTTGCTGCAAGCGATTATTCAATCGGATGAAAACCTGGTTGGATTCCTGTTGAAGAAACTGAACGTAAATCGTCCGCAATTGGATGTGCGCCTCAACGAAATCGTGATGGCCTATCCGAAAGTGAGCGGCGGCGACCCGTATCTGGGCAATGATGCGGCGGCGGCCCTGCAAAAAGCCGAAAGCTACCTGCCCGAATTTGGCGACGAATTTGTAGCCGTGGAGCACGTTTTGCTGGGCATCTTTGCCGGACGCGACCGCACCGCGCAAGCCCTCAAGGACTTGGGCGTGACCGAAAAGCTGCTCAAGGCCGCCATCAAGGAATTGCGCGGCAACAGCAAAGTGACCGACCAGCATGCCGAAGGAAAGTACCGTTCGCTGGAAAAATATTCAGTTAACCTGACCGAACGTGCCAAAAAAGGCAAGATTGATCCCGTCATCGGGCGTGACGAGGAAATCCGCCGTCTGCTGCAAATCCTGTCGCGGCGCACCAAAAACAACCCGATGCTGCTCGGCGAGCCGGGCGTGGGCAAAACCGCCATTGTGGAAGGTCTGGCACAGCGCATTGTGAACGGCGACGTGCCAGAAAACCTAAAATCCAAGATATTGATTTCGCTGGACATGGGTTTGCTCGTGGCTGGGGCCAAGTACAAAGGCGAATTTGAGGAACGCCTCAAAGCCGTGATCAAGGAAGTGACCGACTCAGAGGGCGAAATTATCCTGTTCATTGACGAAATCCACACGCTGATTGGCGCGGGCGGCGGCGAAGGTGCCATGGATGCCGCCAACTTGCTGAAACCCGCCTTGGCGCGCGGCGAACTGCACGCTATCGGCGCGACGACGCTGAAGGAATACCAGAAACACATTGAAAAAGACAAGGCACTGGAACGCCGTTTCCAAGCCGTGACCGTAGACGAGCCGGACATGGCCGATGCGATTTCGATTTTGCGCGGCATCAAGGAAAAATACGAATTGCACCACGGCGTGCGCATCAAGGACGATGCGGTGATTGCCGCCGTTGAACTGTCGAGCCGCTACATCTCCGACCGTTTCCTGCCCGACAAAGCCATTGACCTGATGGACGAGGCCGCCGCCAAGCTGCGCATTGAAATGGATTCACTGCCCGAAGAACTCGATGAAATCAACCGCCGGATCATGCAGTTGGAGATTGAACGGGAGGCAATCAGGCGCGAAAACAACCGCGACAAGGAATCGCTGCTTTCCAAGGAAATCGCCGACCTTAGCGAGCAACGCGACAGTCTGAAAGCCAAGTGGGAGAATGAAAAATCGGTGGTGGACGGCATTCAGAAGGAGAAGGAAGACATAGAGAAATACAAGATTGAAGCCGAACAAGCCGAACGCGCCGGTGACTATGGAAAAGTGGCCGAAATCCGCTACGGACGCATCACGGAAGCCGAAAAACGCTTGGAGGAACTGCAAAAGCAGGTCTCGGTGATGGAAAACGCTCTGTTGAAAGAGGAAGTGACATCCGAAGACATTGCCGAAGTAGTGGCCAAGTGGACGGGCATTCCGGTATCGAAAATGCTGCAATCGGAACGCGAAAAACTGCTGCACTTGGAAACCGAACTCGGCAAACGCATTGCCGGGCAGAGTGAAGCCATTGGAGCTGTGGCCGATGCCGTGCGCCGCAGCCGCGCGGGCCTGCAAGACCCCAAGCGGCCCATTGGCTCGTTCATCTTCTTGGGCACTACGGGCGTGGGCAAAACCGAACTTGCCAAGGCCTTGGCCGAGTTCCTGTTCAACGACGACAACGCAATGGTGCGCATTGATATGTCTGAATATCAAGAGCGTCATGCGGTGAGCCGCTTGGTGGGTGCGCCTCCCGGATACGTGGGCTACGATGAAGGCGGCCAACTGACCGAGGCCGTGCGCCGCAAGCCGTACAGTGTGATTCTGCTTGATGAGATTGAAAAGGCACACCCGGATGTGTTCAATATCCTGCTGCAAGTGCTGGACGATGGCCGCCTGACGGACAATAAAGGCCGCGTGGCCAACTTCAAGAACACAATCATCATCATGACCTCGAACATGGGTTCACAAGTGATCCAGGAGAATTTCGGAAAGATGGAGGAATGGAACCGCGACCAAGTGATTGAGGACACGAAAACGGAAGTGGTCGAGTTACTGCGCAGGACGATCAGGCCGGAATTCCTGAACCGCGTGGACGAGATTGTGATGTTCCAGCCGCTGACCAAACGCGAAATCCGGCAGATCGTGAACATCCAGTTCCGCCAAATCCAGCAACGCCTTGCCGAAGCGGGCATCCGCATCGAAGCCAACGACGACGTGCTGGATATGCTCGGCGAGAAAGGTTTTGACCCGCAATTCGGGGCGCGGCCACTCAAACGCGTGATGCAACGCCTGATTCTGAACGAGTTGTCGAAGGATATTCTTTCGGGCAAAATCACGCGCGACGATGTGGTGGGAATGTTCTACGACGACCAGGCCGATGCTATCCGGTTCTTCAATGTGGAAACCGTTCCGGCCGAGTGAGAATAGTATGTTTTGGAAAGGCCAAACCCCTTTGTATCTTTGAATACAGAGGGGTTTTCACTTTCACCACCATCCGTTTCCGGGAAATTTGATGAAAGTCCTACTTGATGAGAACATTGATGTGCGTTTCCGTGATTCCTTCAAGGAAAATTCTTTGGAGGTGTTTACCGTGAAATATATGGGTTGGAGCGGAGTTAGGAACGGGCAGTTGCTGCAACTCATGAAGGAGCATGAATTTGACGTTTTGATATGCGTGGACAAAAGCCTCCCGTATCAGCGAAACCAAGACAATTTACCGGTCACAATTATCATACCTGACGTTTTCCGAAACGTACTGGCAAGCCTTTCGCCTTACACTTCTCTGATTTTGGAGACAATGGAAAACAATCCGCTGAAGAAAGTCATCATTTTGAAAATCTAAATGCAAGCAATTATGCCCGCAGCGAAAGATACTGTTCAGATTGACCCGGAAATTTTAGGTGGAGAACCCGTGTTTCGTGATACCCGCGTAGCGATTCAAACGCTATTCGACCATCTGGAAACCAGTTCGCTGGAGGAATTTCTGGCAGGCTATCCCAGTGTGTCCCGCCAGCAAGCCGAGGCTGTCATTGAATTGGCTGGCAGTCTGGTGAACACCATAGTGCGTCAGTACGAAGGGGCGGCTTGACTGAATCTGCGTTGTCAGAACAGTATCTTTTGAAAACGCGAAACCCCTGCTGGCAACGGCGGGAGTTTGATCAGGCCGATGCCATCCGCTTCTTCAACGTGGAGACCATTCCGGCGGCGTGAGAATAGTATGTTTTGGAAAGGCAAAACCCCGGCATTGTAAAATGCCGGGGTTTTGTTTGGAGAATAGAAGAAACTTTTTGTCTTTGCGACTGAGGCAGGCCAAATTGGCGGCCACGAACCAATTTCTATCCACTGTTGACCTTTCCAGCATTGCCAGGAAATCACCTGAAAAATAGTATGTTTTGAAAAGCCCAAACCCCTGCCCGTGACAGCGCGGGACACTCACCAACATAGCAGAGATTTGCAAATTGATGTATTCTATGACGGAAAAAGAAAAAAAATTCAGATTAGAGAAATCAAAATGAGAATCAGAAGGTAAACGAAAACAACTTCAACTAAACTTCGCCGAACGGAATTCTGCCGGGCAGCAGTTCTAACAATCAACTTTTGTTTGTAAATTCAGATTCAGTTCCGGTCAGACAGTTGGTTAATTCCCCAACCGCCCGAAGCTTCGAACGCTACCGGCAACGGTAAAACCAACATCCATTAATCAGGCAAAAACTTAAAACCACACCTATAACAAAAGAATCTTATGAAAAATAAAATCACAAAACTTCTATTTCTGTTCTCACTTATTTCATTGGCCGTTGTGGGACAACAACTAAAGCCAGGCTTTGACAAAGATGAATACAAGGAATTAATGCTGATTTCTGCAAGAACAACAGCGGAAGAGAAATATTACAAGGATTTCCCGGAGCCAAGCAATTATAAAATGATTTATCAATCACAGTCTATTGGGCTCGACAATTTATGGGACTTATGGACAAACGGCAAGAATCAAGCTGTAATAAGTATAAGAGGCACAACGGAAAAATCCGAAAGTTGGTTATCGAATTTTTATGCCGCTATGGTTCCAGCCAAAGGGGAATTGAAATTAAATGATAAGGAAGTGTTTTCATATCAACTTGCAACAAATCCAAAAGCTGCAGTTCATGTTGGATGGCTTCTAAGCATGGCATACCTTTCTAAAGAAATTGTGCCGAAAATTAATGAGCAATACCAAAAAGGCACAAAAGAATTTTTAATTATGGGACACAGTCAAGGTGGAGCCATTTCATTTTTGTTGACATCATACCTTGGCAATTTACAACAGCTTGACAAACTCCCTAAAGACATCCGTTTTAAAACATATTGCAGTGCCGGGCCAAAACCCGGAAATTTGTACTATGCTTACGAATATGAAGCTATGACACAAGGCGGCTGGGCGTTTAACGTTGTTAATTCTGCCGATTGGGTTCCTGAAATGCCTATTTCCATTCAAACTCTGAAGGATTTTAATAATGTAAATCCTTTTACAAACGCAAAGGTGCTCATCAAAAAGCAAAAATTTCCCGCAAATCTGGTACTAAAACACATTTACAATAAGCTTGACAAGCCAACTAAGAAAGCCCAAAATAATTATGAAAAATACTTGGGAGAAATGACTTCTAAAATAATAAAGAAAAACATAACAGGGTTTAGCCCGCCGCTTTATTATAGCAGCAACCATTATGTGAGAACTGGAGCAACAATTGTTTTGATTCCGAATGATGAATATTTTAAACAATTTCCAGACGACCCAACAAAATTATTTCCCCACCATTTTCACGCACAATATTTACTGCTTCTTAAACAATTGTCTGACATAAATGCGATTAATAATATAACCAATGTAATTTATACACCATCAGCGGAAGAAATAAAGAAAGCAAAAGCAAATATTAAAGTAACAAAACCTAAAAGAGTGTTTATCCACAGTATGCTTGGCGTACAAGTTCCTGAATTTTCTGCACTAAACACCGAACTTGCAAATAACGGCTTTATGAAATTAGATAATATTTATTTTTCAAGAGGCGGAGGTTTTTATACCATTTTTCCAAAAATTCACATAGCAACGCTCTTTAATTATACAACTTTTTCGGCAAATAAAACAGAAGGAAATAACACCAATTCTTTAAGGGGAACAACTGTTGGAACTTCATTGGGCATCGTGCTATTAAACAAGCCAAAGTACCAATTAATTCCTTTTGGCGGCATCGTTTATTCTTGGTTTGGCGTTAGATTATCTAAAAACAACAATCCAAACCAAACTTTTAACGGTTATTTGGGGAGTGGGCCAAACCAACAACATATAGCTACTGAAGGTTTTACGGGCAACGTTGGCTTACACTTCTCAACCAATCCATTTATCAACAGGAGATTTGGAAAAAACCTAAATTTTGGATTACGCTCTGGACATTATGTTCCTGTTAACAAAACAACAAAATGGACAACAAACGGAGCCAGCTTGCAGGGTGGCCCGACAGTTAATTCACAGGGTTTTTATTGCAATTTCATATTTGGATTTACATTATAAAATAAGCAAATTAAGACAACAAAGACTAAAATAACTACAACTGGAAACATTAGTTTGGCAAAAAAGTAGGTTTTATGCTTCCATGACACATTTGTGGTTAAAAAAACAGTTGTGCTAATACTTTGCCATACTTTGCCAATACCCAAAGCACTGAATGCAAGTTTTCGAAACCGTTTTTCACACGAATTTTTCTTAATTTAAATTATGGGCATTCGCGAATTGATAACAGTTGACAATGAAATATTAAGCGGTCAGACTGTTTTTAAAGGAACCCGGGTGCCTGTAGAATCTTTATTTGACTACCTTGAGGCCGGTGTGTCTCTTGATGACTTCGTGGATAATTTTCCTACCGTAACCAAAGCACAGGCAGTTGCATTATTGGAATAGACCAGTAAATTATTGAACACAAAAAATCCCGACCAACTCTATGCGGCTGTTGCTTGACGAGAACTTACCCAACCCATACTCGGAGCCACACTATTTTTCTGGGCACTATGGAAATGCGGTTTAAAACCGCCCAGAAAAATAGTATCTTTTGAAAACACAAAACCCCTGCCAGCAACGGCGGGGGTTTTGTGTTTGCTTTTGGGTGACACACCGGATGTATTTGGCCGGAAGAATTTGAAAAACATGGGAAGCCCGCCGGACAACCCATGGAAAACAACGGCGCATTTTATTTTGCCGCATTCCAATCCGATTAAACATTTATCTTAACTTGCAACTAAACTTTTTCTATATACGCCTCTACAAAATGAACGGTGCAACTTCCATGAGTATTCTCCTTGCCGATGATGACAAGGACGACTGCCTGCTCTTCAAAGATGCAATTGAGGAACTTGCTTTTACTGCTTTGCTCACAATGGTGCATGATGGCGAACAACTTATGCACCATCTGGAAAGCGTTGCCGCAAACATTCCCGATGTGCTTTTCCTTGACCTGAATATGCCACGTAAAAACGGTTTTGAATGTTTGGCCGAAATTAAAAAACACGCAACCCTCAAAAGACTTCCTGTAGTTGTCTATTCCACTTCTTATGACGAAGGAAATGCAGACCGGCTTTACGAAAGCGGAGCACACTGGTACATTTGCAAGCCATCTGATTTTGAAGAGCTGAAAAAAGCAGTTCACCTGGCAATCACGCTTGTGAAGCAAAATTATAAACAGGCATCAAGAAAAGATTTTTTAATCACTATATTAAAAACGGTCTTGTGATGCAGGAAACAATCAAAAATGCAATGCCCGATTTCCTCTCTGGTGGTGGGGAGATGGGCAAACTTATGCGTGCCAAAGACTGGTCCAAAACACCCTTAGGTTCGCCCGATACATGGCCGCAAAGTTTGCGAACCGCGATAAGTATATGCATTGCCTCTAATTTCCCCATTTGCATTAGCTGGGGCCCGCACCGGGTTCAGATTTATAACGATGGCTATTGGCCCATAACCGGCGATATGCACCCTGCTTCTATGGGACAGGATTTTAAAGAATGCTGGATTTCAGCATGGCCCGTGATTGGGCAGGCGTTTGAAGAAGCATCTCTGGGAGCGACACGCTTTCTTGAAAACCAGCGAATCTTTCTTGACCGCTACGGATATACAGAAGAAACTTTTTTCACTTTCTCTTTCAGCCCTATTCTCGATGAATCAGGCGGTGTAGGCGGGCTGTTTCACCCCGTTATTGAACAGACGCAACAAACACTTTCCGAAAGAAGACTGAACATTTTACCTGCCGTAGCCCAACACACCCTAACCGCCAAAACTACAAAGGAAGCCTCTGCATCGATATTAGACTGCTTAAAAGATTTTGAACTCGATATTCCGTTTGCATTGTTATATTCAATTACCGATAATGGTAAAGAAGCAATGATAGAGGGCAGCGTAGGTTTGGAAAGCAATTCGCCTTTGGCTCCTGCAAGAATCAACCTCGAAGAACACGCTTTAAAAAGTTGGCACTTGGCTGAAGCCGTTCAAACGGGAAAAGGTGTATTAGTTGAAAACCTAACAAGTATCTTTGGCACCTTCCATAGCGGTCCTTATCCCGAACCTCCTACACAAGCCTTGATTTTTCCTGTAACTCTTCCAGGGATCGAGAGTAATAATTATTTTTTTGTAGCCGGAATAAGTGCAAGGCGAAGACTTGATGCTAAGTGCCTATTATTCTATGAACTTTTAACAGCTTCCATAACCAGTGTTTTAACTAAATCAAAAACTTACGAACAGGCGCGTGAAAAGGCTGAGGCACTGGCTGAAATTGACAGGGCAAAAACGGTGTTTTTCTCCAACATCAGCCATGAATTCCGGACACCGCTTACCCTCATGCTTAGTCCGCTTGAAGAATTGCTGAACCGGAAAAATAATAATTTCAGCGAAAGCGAAAACCAAAATATCCAGACTACACACCGCAATGCCATGCGTTTGCTCAAGCTCGTGAACACGCTGCTTGATTTCAGCCGTATTGAAAGCGGAAGACAACAGGCGATATTTAGTTTGGCGGATATTGCGTCACTCACAAAAAACCTTGCGGCCAATTTCCGTTCGGTAATAGAGAAAGCGGGACTGGAACTGATTGTAAAGGCCGACACCATCATGCAGCCCGTGTATGTGGACAGGCAGATGTGGGAAAAAGTTGTTTTCAATCTGGTGAGCAATGCTTTTAAATACACACTCGAAGGAAGCATCATTGTAGAACTTTCCGCCGAAAAGGATTTTGCCGTGTTGCAGGTGAAAGACACCGGAATTGGAATCCCTGAAAATGAACTGCCAAAAATATTTGAACGCTTTCACCGGGTGCAGAATGCCGCGGGCAGAACTTATGAAGGCACCGGCATTGGCTTGTCGCTGATAAAAGAACTGGTGCTTATGCACAAAGGAAATATCAGTGTGGAAAGCGAACTGAATGAAGGAAGTGTATTCACCGTAAAAATTCCTTTCGGCAAAGAGCATCTTAACGGACAATCTGTTTTAACAACAGAAATGGATGCGGATGAAGTTACAGCTACCATTTATATTGATGAAATTGAAACCCTCCTTGAAACAGGCACTAAGCAGAAAGCCGTTTCACCAATAGAAAAATCTACCCTTCCGACCGTGCTTGTGGTGGACGACAATGCCGATATGCGCCAGCACATCCGTTCTGTGCTGTCAAAGGATTTCAATGTCGTTACCGCCAACAATGGAATGGATGCTTTGGATAAGCTGAAAGAAACCGTTCCGGCATTGGTGCTTTCTGATGTCATGATGCCCGTGATGGATGGCATCGGCTTGCTCAAAGAAATAAAAAGCAACAAAGCCACCGCAACTATTCCCGTAATCCTGCTGACAGCCCGTGCAGGCGAAGAGTCAAAAATTGAAGGATGGGAAACAGGGGCTGACGATTATCTGGTAAAACCTTTTTCTGCCAAAGAACTGCTGGCACGGGTGCAGGCACAAATAAAAATAGTACAGTTGCGGCAGTCACTGGAAGGCAAGGTGCGCAATTTATTTATGGAAGCCCCCGCGATTATCTGTGTGCTTCGGGGTCCGCAACACGTGTTTGAACTGGCTAATGAAGTTTATCTGCAACTTATCGGAAAGAGGGATGTTTTGGGAAAAACGGTACTGGAAGTAATGCCCGAACTGGAGGGACAAGGTTACTTAGAGCTTTTGGATAATGTTTATGCAACAGGCGAACCATATACTGGCAATGAAACGCCTGCACAGATAGATAGAGGGGCTGGAAAGCTGGAAGAAGCTTATTTCAACCATGTTTATCAACCGACTCATAACAGCGAAGGGGAAATAGATGGAGTATTGTTGCATGGAATAGAGGTTACGGAACAGGTTTTATCCAGAAAAAAAATTGAAGAAAGCGAAAAGCGTTTTAGCAACCTTTTAATGGAATCACCTTTTGCCTTTGCAATATTAAAAGGCAAAGACATGGTTGTTTCTCTGGCTAATGATGCCATAAAGCGTATATGGGGCAAGGGTAGCGACATCGAAAACAAGCCTCTGCTTTCCATAATGCCGGAAATTGAAGAACAGGGATTTGCAGCATTGCTGGAAAACGTTTATACAGCCGGGAAGCCTTTCTACGGGCATGAAGAATTGGTTAGGCTTCAACGAAACGGAATTTGGGAAGACGTATATTTTAATTTTATTTATCAACCTTATAAAGAAGCAGATGAAACCATTTCCGGCGTAACCATTATTGCCAATGAAGTAACTACGCAGGCAATGGCAAATAAAAAAATTGCCATTAGCGAACAGAATGTCAGCAGGCTGTTTATGGAGGCTCCTGCGGCTATCTGTGTACTTCGGGGTCCGCAACATGTGCATGAACTTACCAATGAAAAGTATTTGCATGTGGTCGGGAAAAAAAATATTGTTGGAAAATCGATTAGGGAAGCATTCCCGGAATTGAAAGGACAAGGTATTTATGAGCTTTTGGATAATGTTTATACAACAGGTGTACCTTTTTTTGGCACTGAGCTACCAACGAAGTTGGATAAGGGAAATGGAAACTTGGAAGAAGTGTATTTCAATTTTGTTTATCAGCCGGTTCATAATAGCGAAGGGAAAGTAGATGGCATATTTGTGCATGGAGTAGAGGTTACGGAGCAGGTTTTATCCAGAAAAAAAATTGAAGAAAGCGAAAGGCAATTGAAGTTATACAAAGATCAACTCGACTTGAGCATCAGTGCGGGAAGAATAGGTATATGGAGTTTTTCAGTATCCGACAACTACCTGTACTGGAGCAAGGAACAGTGCGATTT
Organism: Sphingobacteriales bacterium; assembly: GCA_031424975.1. Classification (GTDB taxonomy): domain Bacteria; phylum Bacteroidota; class Bacteroidia; order Cytophagales; family 172606-1; genus Xanthocytophaga. Next base: position 862 of record JANPIL010000109.1, on the reverse strand, counting down.
ATATGGAATTGCAGAGCATGAATTTGGAAACACACCCAATGATTTTACCAAATTTGTGCACAAAGATGACCTTATACGGTTAAATCAAATAATGGAAGCAAGCTACAAAGCACAGCAAACCGACCTGTCCTATCAGTTCCGGATATTGCGTACCGATGGAATGGAGCGTTGGATTGAGAGCCGCACCAAAACACAATTCAATGCGGCCGGTAAGCCTGAATTCATTACCGGCATCAACGTTGACATTACGGATGAAAAACTATTTTCACGTGAACTTGAAAAGAAAGTAGATGAACGTACCATTCAATTGAATGGGGCAAACAGAAATCTGGAAGAAAAGAACATTGAGCTTCAACAAATGAACAAAGAGCTTGAAGCATTCACTTACATCAGCAGCCACGATTTGCAGGAACCGCTGAGAAAGATACAAACCTTTGCCGGACGGATAATCGCCACTGAAAAAGAACAGCTTTCCGATACCGCAAAAGATTATTTCAGGAGAATGAACGATGCCGCCACCCGCATGCAAACACTCATCCAGGATTTACTTGTATTCTCCCGTGTAAACACATCAGAAAGAAAATTTGAAATCACCGACCTTGCCAAAATCATTGACGAGGTAAAGGAAGATTTTAGGGAAGCGATGGAAGAAAAAAATGCGACCATTACAACAGGCGAAATGTGCGAAGCACACATTATTCCTTTTCAGGTTCGGCAACTCATGCACAACCTCATAGGCAATGCACTTAAATTTTCAAGAAAGGATATTAGACCGGCAATTATTGTTAAGAGCGAGAAAATGAGTGCGGCAGATTCTCCTTTGAACAAACCTACTTGCCACATTTCCGTAAGTGACAATGGC
>JANPIL010000108.1:0-9281 GCA_031424975.1 Sphingobacteriales bacterium | reverse complement strand
AGAGACTGTTTTTGCCTGGATGGACAGCTACAAACGAATCTTGATACGGTTTGAATACAAAGCGCAGAACTTCAAATCCTGGTTGTATTTGGCATCGAGTCTGATTAACCTAAGGACAAAATTCAACTAAACAAGTCCATGAACAAACACTTTGCTCAGATGCGTGGGGCTACGGCGTAACGGATAGCCAGACAACCGACAAAATGGTAGCGTATCTGGAAGGCAAGGGCGTGAAAATCAAAGACGCGAGAATAACGGGAGAGCGAAGAGCCTTTGTATGCGAGGCTTGCACCTGCAAAAGCGGACGCGTTTTTTACGGACGCGTACGGGAAAACGACTTGGTCGCTGCCCAGAAACTGGGTTTCCGCAAAAGATGATTACCTGTTCATGAGCAGGCCGCCGGGTTTCGCGTTTTCAAAAGATACTATTTTGCGAACGCTATTTTAGCCAGCGGATTTTTCAATCAGTTTCCGCAGAATCTCTTGGGCGGCGGTGGCGATTACCGTTCCCGGCCCGAAAATGCCCTGCACACCGGCCTGGTACAGAAACGCGTAATCTTGCGGCGGAATCACGCCCCCGGCCACAACCATAATGTCTTCGCGGCCCAGCTTTCTCAGTTCATTGATCAATTGCGGCACCAGCGTCTTGTGTCCCGCCGCTAACGACGAGGCACCCACGATATGCACGTCGTTTTCGGCGGCTTGGCGGGCGGTTTCCTCGGGTGTTTGGAACAGCGGGCCAATGTCCACGTCAAAGCCCAAGTCGGCAAACGAGGTGGCGATTACCTTTGCGCCCCGGTCGTGGCCGTCCTGCCCCATCTTGGCCACCATGATGCGCGGGCGGCGGCCTTCCAGTTCGGCAAACCGGTCGGACAGTTCGCGGGCTTGCCTGAAATTCTCGTCTTGGGCGGCTTCGTGCATATACACTCCCGATATGGATTTGGTGACGGCTCTGTAACGCCCGAATGCGGTTTCCATGGCCGAGGATATTTCGCCGAGCGTGGCCCTGGCGCGGGCGGCCTCAATGGCAAATGCGAGCAGGTTGGAAGAATCCCCGACAACCTCACCCCACGGCCCCCTCTCCTGCTGAGAGGGGGTGAAAAAACCACTTTCTTGCGGGGCGAGGTTTTGCCTGACAATTTCCAAGACTTTTTCCAAATCTCGGATTACTTCTTCGTTTGTGAAACGAATCACTTTAAAACCTTTCTCACCCAGAAGCATGGTGCGGTACTCGTCATATTGCGGATTGTCAAAATCCTGATGGATTCCACCATCCACTTCTATGATTAGCCGTTTATCTATCTGAACAAAATCCACGATGAAGGTGTCAATTGAATGCTGCCTTCTGAATTTATAGCCATCCAGTTTTTTGTCTCTCAAAGACTGCCATAGAACATTTTCTGCCAGAGTTGGATTTTTTCTGTTTTCACGGGCAAGCGGTTTCAGGTTTTTCCAATACATATATTCAGATGTGTGGAAATTAGCCTTGACCTCACCCCCCCGCCCCTCGCCTGTTGAGAGGGGGGCAAAGGCTCCTTTTTTTTCTCCCCTCTCAGCAGGAGAGGGGCCGGGGGGGAGGTTGTTCCAGGCGGCTTCGGTGAGTTTATCCAAAATCCGCTGCACGGCCTCATTATCTCGTCCGGCCTTTACCTTTTGCAGCCTTGTGAGTTGTCCGTCGCGCACGGCGGCATTGTCCACTTCCAGCAGGTCAATGGTGGTGTCGGTAGCGGGTTTCAGGTAATTCATCCCTACTATTTTGTCGCGGCCCGCGTCAATACGGGCTTGCTTGCGAGCGGCGGCTTCCTCAATTCGGAGTTTGGGCAGACCCTCGGCAATGGCTTTGGTCATGCCGCCCATCGCCTCCACTTCCTCAATCAGTTGCCACGCCTTTTCGGCCAATTCGTTGGTCAGGTACTCCACGTAATGGCTGCCGCCCCACGGGTCAACAGTCTGGGTGACAGCGGTTTCGTCGCGGATGAACAATTGCGTATTCCGGGCGATGCGGGCCGAAAAATCGGTGGGCAGGGCCAGTGCTTCGTCCAGCGCATTGGTGTGCAGCGACTGCGTGCCGCCCAGCACGGCCGCCATGGCTTCGATAGTTGTGCGGGCCACATTGTTAAACGGATCTTGCGCGGTCAGGCTCCAGCCCGACGTTTGGCAATGCGTCCGCAAGGCCAGCGACTTGTCACTTTTCGGATTGAATTGCCTCACAATCTTCGCCCACAGCAGCCGCCCGGCACGCAACTTGGCGATTTCCATGAAATGGTTCATGCCAACGGCCCAGAAAAACGACAGGCGCGGTGCAAAATCGTCAATCGCGATGCCCGCCGCCAAGCCGGTGCGCAGGTATTCCAAGCCGTCGGCCAAGGTGTAGGCAAGTTCCAGGTCGGCGGTGGCCCCGGCTTCCTGCATGTGGTAGCCCGAAATGGAAATGGAATTAAACTTGGGCATGAACCGCGAGGTGTACGCAAAAATATCGGCCACGATGCGCATACTCGGCTCGGGCGGGTAGATGTACGTGTTGCGCACCATGAATTCCTTCAGAATGTCGTTCTGGATGGTGCCGCTGAGTTGTTCGGGCGGCACGCCCTGCTCTTCGGCGGCCACGATGTAAAACGCCAGGATGGGCAGCACCGCGCCGTTCATGGTCATCGAAACCGACATTTTGTCGAGCGGAATCTGGTTGAAAAGGATTTTCATATCCTCCACCGAATCAATGGCCACGCCCGCCTTGCCCACATCGCCCTCCACGCGCGGATGGTCGGAGTCGTAGCCCCGGTGCGTGGCCAGGTCAAAAGCCACCGAAAGTCCGGTTTGTCCGGCAGCCAGGTTGCGCCGGTAAAACGCGTTGGAAGCCTCGGCGGTGCTGAACCCGGCGTATTGGCGCACCGTCCACGGCTGGGTGGTGTACATGGGCGCGTACGGCCCGCGCAGAAAAGGCGGCTTACCGGCCCCGAAATGCAGGTGCGGAAATAGTATGGTTGAGGAAGCCAAAACCTGCGGTATGGCGATGCCTTCGGCGGTGTGGAAGGTGTCGTTTTTCTCTGTATCATTTGGTAAAAACTGAGACAGTGCCTTTTGGATATCGGTAAATGATATATTTTGGTCGCGAGGTTTCATATCCCAGTTTTGGTTTTCTTTGTTGGGTGGCCCAAAATTTTATTTCGGGTTATCGTTTTGGCAAAAAACGACTGAAACGCCGCATAACATCAGTTATTTCGTCACCTGCATTTATATTCAAAAAACACCTCCCATTTTCTAGTGGAATTCAGGTCTTCAATGAAAGATGTTCCTTCACACTTTATTGGATAGCCTTGCGCATTGTATTCGTATTTCAAATTTACAGTTATATATCCACTTCCATGATTGTATCTATACTTGGTAGGATTGTTAGGTGAGTAGGCGTAACTGTCTCCCCAGCCCAAATGCGGTAGGAAACGCCAGAACTCCGATTCAAATGTGACTGCCATCCAGACCGGATTAGCATTCAGAATGCTTTTTTTATTATCATAGGCTTGAAAGTCAAATGCAGTCCAGGTATTCTGTACGATTTCTTTAACATTCCCATCCGGCAGATAGCTAAAAAACACCTTTTTACTTGCACTGGAAGTATCACAGCTACCATAATATTTTGCGAGTTTCCCCTGATTGTTATACTCACGAATCAGGAAACAGGGCGTATCAGCATTGGAATAGAGGGCTTGAGCTATAATTTGTCCCTTGTCATTGAGAGTTAAGTCTCTGTTCCAAGTATAATCGGGTCGACCACAAAACCCCTCGAATTGAATTTTATAGAGCTGATTATTCCTGAACTCAGGATAGCTACAGGAACAACAGGAACATCCGCTTGCATTAGGAAGATAACAGGTTTTTATAGCGGATGGATTTTTGTTAAAGTCATATTCGATTGTCACTGACATTTCGCCACTTGAAAAACTCATCTTGGTTAGTAAACATTCCGTAGCGGGATTTTCGCCCTCTTTCTTACAAGAAATAATTAGTAATATATGAATGGTTAGTAACAGTCCTTTAATGAAAGTTTTCATACTTGATGTGAAGGGTGAAGTTAAAGAAAACTATATTTTGATAATTTATAACAGAGATTCATCGAAAATAACTATTGAAAGCCCGACTTTGATACGGAAGCTCTTTCTATAGTAGAGCAACTGCCGAAATGGAACGGGGACATCACTTTAGGGCAACTAACACGCACATTTTTCATTCTGCCAGTACGTTTGAATCTGCGGTTTCGCTAAACTTTCGGTTCATGAACCAACCGGTCCTACGCCCCCTTCGCCAACTGATGCGTCAGGTTCTCGATCAGGTACGAACCGGCTCCCATGTCGGTCACCTTGTCGAGCCAGCGTAGTCTTTGCCAACGGATAAAATATCGAAACCTGCCTGCTTGATTCGCAAGTAACTGGTTTTGGGAAAGTTTTCGTCGGCCAGGAACTTCATGCGCTCTGTTTAAGCGTAAGGTCGTACAAGAGGCCATCGCGGAAACATTCTTGCATATGGGCAAAAAGTGCCTGCAAGTCTTCCTTGGCGAGCCTTTCGTAATTGTCCAGCAATTGTTGCTCAGTCCAGCCGTTTGCCAGTCTGCCCAGCAAAAACTCAACCGACAAACGGGTGCCTTTGACTACAGGCTTGCCTGCCAAAATTTCTTTGTTGGAAACAATATGTTCTCGCCAGTTGATAGGTTTTTGTGCTTGCATATGGCTAACAGATTTTGATAAATTTATTTTTTGTCAGAAACTGAAATTACGTACGTTCTGAGCAAAAATCGCCCAAAACGCCTTTTCGGCATGTTTCGTTACCTGCATTCGTATTCAAAAAATACTTCTCTTCCAATAGTGTTCTGGCCTTCTGTTACGTTACACTTTTTTGGGTAGCCTTGTGCATTATATTCGTACTTCAAATTTATAGTTACATACCTTCCAATATCATAGTCAAAATACCTATACTTGGTAGGGTTATTAGGTGAGTGGGCATAGCTGTCTCCCAAACCTAAATGCGGTAGGAAACGCCAAAACTGCGATTCAAATATGACTGGCATCCAAACCGGATTAGCAGTTAGAATGCTTTTTTTATCATCATACGCTTGAAAATCAAATGCAGTTCTGTTGTTCTGTACGATTTCTTTAACGTTTCCATCAGGCAGATAGCTAAAAACTACTGTTTTGTATATCTCAGGAGTGTCACAGCTACCATAGTATTTTGCAAGCTTACCCTGATCGTTATACTCACGGACCAAGAAACACGTGTCGGTAATAGCATAACGTTGAGCTATAATTTGCCCCTTGTCATTGAGAGTGAAGTCTCTCATCCAAGTATAATCGGGGTTGCCACAAAACCCTTCGAACTGAATCTTATATGGTTGATTGTTCCTGAACTTAGGATAGCTACAGGAACATCCGCTTGCATTAGGAGGATAACAGGTTTTTATGGCGGACGGGTTTTTGTCAGAGTCATACTCAATTGTTACTGACACTGCATCACCTGGGAGGGCGATTCTGGTTAGCAAACACTCTGTAGCAGGGTTTTCGTTCTCTTTCTTGCAAGAAACAAGTAATAATAGATGGCTGGTTAAAAATAGTCCTTTAAGGAAGGTTTTCATACTTAACGTGAAGGATAAGACAATGAAAGATATATACGTTTTACAAAGTGGTCTACAAGACTCGTATCTTATAAAAAATTGAAAGTCAGAGCCTTGTGGGAAGTTAATGTCGCGGGTTATTTTTATGCAATATATTTTGACAATTTATAACAAAAATCCATCGAAAGTAACTATTGCGGTCTGGTTTTGATACGGAAGTTTTTGCTTTAATAGGACAGATGCTAAAATAGAAAACTAATGCTACACTGTGGCAACTAACACGTGTTCCGTTCATTCTGCCAGTAGGTTTTGTACTACGGTTTTGCTAAGGGTTCGTTTCATGATTCGGATTCAGCTTCTCCCAAACCGCCTTTGCCAACTGGTGCGTCAGGTTTTCAATCAGGTACGAACCGGCTCCCATGTCGGTCACTTTGTCGAAATAAGATTCCTCTTTCAAAACCGCCGACACATTGCGGGCAATCCTTCGCGCCAAAATAGTATCTTTTTCGGAGGCCAAACCCCCGGTGCTCACAATCAGTGCGTCGCAGCCGCCGATAATGGCCGACATGGCTTGCGTGGTGCCGGAAATCAGGTTTTTGTACGGTTCTTCCTTAGGCGGTTCGGAAGCAACGGTTTGGGCATGGATGAACACATCCACCAGGTTCAGGCTTTCGTCGTAGAGCCGCCCGATCTGCCACCAGAGCAGGCGCAACGCCCGTAGTTTGGCGATTTCCAAGAAATAATCGCTGCCAATGGTTGTGCAAAAGCCAATCTGCGGCAGCACTTGCCTGGCCGGTAATCCGTTGTCAATCAGTTCGTCAGCTATTGCGGTGGCGGTTTTCAACGCATCCGTTATGCTTTCAATCGTGGTGCCTTCTTGGCAAACAAGCAAAGGTTTGAAATAAGGGGTTTGAGCCTTTGAAAAGATACTATTTTGGAAACTGGCGGCAAACGGTTTCCTGCGGTTTTCGTCCGGCACCAGACCCTGGCCGGCGGTTTCCTCAAAGGCAATGCCGCCCATGGCATTTCCCGTTTCCTGACCGTATTGCCCGAAATACACATTCAAATCCGCAAAATCCGTTTGGCGCATCCGGAAAAAAACGGGTGTTTGCAGCGGCGAAAGTTGGTGAAGCAGCACCGCGAAATCGAACGGATGTTCTTTTGCAACACCGCCATCACTCATCGGGTTGCCATTTGGCGCATTTCGCAAATCAAATTCCACGGCATCCGCGCCGTGCGCCAAGGCTTCGCGGGCTTGTTGGTTGGCGGTTTTCTCGTCGTACACCGCAATGGGTTCCACGTTCATCCAGCCCGTGGTTTGCTTGGTTTGCGCCAAAAGGCGGTGGAATCCTTGCAGGTATTCCAAGCCAACCATGTTTTCGGGCGTGTAGAATGGCAGGATTTCCAAGCCCGACTCAGGATGCTGGACGAGTTTTTGGTCGTAGAAAGCCAGTTTTCCGGCTTCCGTTTCCGCCTTTACCGCCTTGACAATCAATTGTTTCCATTCGGCGTTGGTCATGCCCGAAAATTCGTCGAAGCGCATAATTTTTCCGTATGAATGTAAAATGTGGGCCAAAGTACCGCCTTCCGTTGGAAACATTCAAGGGTTTTGGTAAAGTTGCAAACCACTGCGGACGGGCATACTTTTTTGCCAATCTATCCCGACACCAAACCTTACAAAACAATCTGCACAACCCATGGAACACCTTTTCACCACCGAAGCCCTCATCAGTATGCTCACGCTCACGCTCTTAGAAATAGTGCTGGGCATTGATAACATCATTTTCGTCTCCATTATCTCGGCCCGCCTGCCTAAAGGCCAGCAATCCAAAGCCCGCAACATCGGTTTGGCCTTGGCCTTGGCCTTGCGGCTGCTGCTGCTGTTCGGCATCCAGTGGCTCATTGGCTTGGACGAGCCGTGGTTCAGCCTTTTCGGCAAGTCTTTCACGGGTAAGGATGTGATTTTGCTCGGCGGCGGGTTGTTTCTGATCGGCAAGAGCGTGTCTGAAATCCACGGCAAACTGGAAGGCGAGGAACTGGCAGCAACCGAGGCAACCGCCAAATCAAACACGATGACGTGGATTATTGTCCAAATCTCGCTGGTGAATCTGGTGTTTTCGTTCGATTCCATCCTGACCGCCATCGGCTTGGTCAAGGATGTTACCATCATGGTTATAGCCGTGGTGGTGTCGTCGGTGGTGATGGTGGTTTTTTCCAAAGCCGTGAACAACTTCATCACCCGCCACCCCACTTTCAAAATCCTGGCCTTGTCGTTCCTGATCCTGATCGGCTTCCTGCTGGCCATGGAAGCCTTCGGCTCGCACATTGACAAGGGCTATGTGTATTTTGCCATGGCCTTCGCGGTGGTCATTGAGATCATCAATATGCGGATCCGCAAGAAATCGGTTCCCGTCAAGCTCCACACCCCGGTATTGGAAAGCACAAAAAGCCTCCCCTAAATCCCCTCCGAAGGAGGGGACTTCCAAACAGGCGGGTTTGGCGTTTTGAAAACATACTATTTCATTGGCTCCCTTTTCGGGGTTGGGTGGCCGCGAAAATCCGTAACTTGCGCGCTTCAAAACCACTTTGTGTATGGCCGGAAAACGCAACGCCGCTCTTGTTTTCATCTTCATTACCTTGCTCATTGATGTCATTGGTTTCGGAATCATCATTCCGGTAATGCCCAAACTCATCCGCCAGCTCACGGGCGGCACCCTGAGCGATGCCTCGCGCTATGGCGGCTGGCTGTTGTTTTCATACGCGGTGATGCAGTTCATCTTCTCCCCGATTTTGGGCGGCCTCAGCGACCAGTACGGCCGCCGGCCGGTGCTGCTGTTCGCGCTGTTCGGCTTCGGCATTGATTACCTGTTTCTCGGTTTCGCGCCTACCATCGGCTGGCTGTTTGCGGGGCGCATTGTGGCGGGCATTACGGGTGGCAGTTTTACTACGGCCGGGGCTTACATTGCCGACGTGAGCGAACCCGAAAAACGCGCCCAGAATTTCGGTATCATTGGGGCGGCATTCGGGCTGGGCTTCATCATCGGCCCGGCTTTGGGTGGCATTCTGGGTCAATACGGCGCGCGGATGCCGTTTTTTGCGGCGGCGGGTCTGGCGTTGCTCAATTGGCTGTACGGCTATTTCATATTGCCCGAATCGCTGAAACCCGAAAACCGTCGCAAGTTTGAATTGAAACGCGCCAACCCGGTGGGAGCGTTGCTGCAACTGCGGCGTTATCCGGTCATTATCGGCTTGATAGCTTCCCTTGTTTGCATTTACACCGCCGTACACGCCGTGCAGGGCACATGGACGTATTACACCATGGAAAAATTCAAGTGGAATGAAGCCTGGGTAGGTTATTCGCTGAGTTTTGTGGGCCTGATGGTGGCTTTGGTGCAGGGCGGACTGAACCGGATTATGATTCCGAAACTGGGCGAGAAGCGGGCGGTTTTTGTGGGCTTGTCTTTCTATGTACTCGGTTTGCTGTGCTTTGCCTTTGCCAGCCAAGGCTGGATGATGTTCGCGTTCATGGTTCCTTACGCGTTGGGCGGCTTGGCCGGGCCGTCGCTGCAAGGCATCATTTCCAATCAAGTACCCGCCAACGAGCAGGGCGAACTGCAAGGCGGCCTCAACAGCCTGATCAGCGTCACGTCCATTATCGGGCCGCTGCTGATGACCAACCTGTTCGG
>JANPIL010000107.1:0-3025 GCA_031424975.1 Sphingobacteriales bacterium | reverse complement strand
CATTCTTGGAATTTTGCCGCACGTCCTTGGCTTTCAGGATGTTGCACATACAGCCAATCGCGGTTCAAATCGAACCAGTAATGGTTGAAACGGCCTCCGGGCCACGTCTCGCTGAACTCGCGGCTGTCGGCATCGGTCACCAGCGTGCGGCTTTTGTTCGCATTCGCCCAGTGCGAAAACCGCTGCATTCCGTCGGGATTGAACACCGGATCAACCAAAATCACCGCTTCATTGAGCAGCGAATCCATGGCCGGGCCTTGCGCCGCCGCCAAATGGTACGCCAGCAGCAGCATGGCGTTCGCGCCGCTTGGTTCGTTGCCGTGTACCGTGGCCCCAATCCAAACCACGGCGGGCATTTTTTGCAAATTTAACGCGCCGGATTGTGTCGCGTCCGACAGTTTGAGGTGTTCGGCCTTGATATTTTCCAAGTTGGCGCGGTTGGCTGCACCCGTCACCGTGAGCATTACCAGCGGCCGCGCTTCGTAGGTGCGGGCGTAGGTTTCCAGCGAAATGCGGTCGGAAGCCCGGTCAAGTTCGCGCAGGTAACTTACCAGTTGGTCGTGCGTGGCGTGCCAACTGCCTACCTGCCAGCCCAGAAACGATTGCGGCGTGGGGATTTTGGCATCATACGTGACCTCTTTTGGAAGGTAATAAGACAGGGAAATGCTGTCGGTTTGCGATTGGGTACAGAAAATGACAAAAAATCCGATGAGTGTGAATAGTGTTTTTTGCATGGTTGGTGATTGGAATAAAACAGCCTTTAACTCCTACAAAGTGGAATTAAAGGCTTGATTAAATGTGCGCACTTGAATTTGTGAAGAAGCAGGTTTAGGGTTTTGGAAAGATACTATTTTGGGAAAGTGGTGTCGGTTACTCACAACCGACACGCGGATTCTCAAATCCGCGTGAACTCAGCTTTGACACAAATGGCGGGTTTGGACTTTTTGAAAGATACTATTTCAAAAGGACGAATTTCACTCCCGTCACTTCCCGTATTTGTCACCAAACCGTTTGTAAAGGCGTTTTTGCTTGTCGTCGAGCGTGATTTGGCGGCCTTGGATGAATGCGTGCGTAACGTTGTTGGTGCGCATGTCAAGCAAATCGCCCGAGGAAACAACGATATTGGCATCCTTGCCGGTTTCGAGCGTGCCGGTGCGGGTGTCAATGCCCAGGATTTTGGCATTGTTCAGCGTGACCAGTTGCAGGGCTTCTTCCTTGGTGAGTCCGTGCCCGGCGGTTTGGCCGGCCACAAACGGCACATTCCGGTATTGGTAGGGCTGTCCTTCATAAGAAATTCCAGTCAAAATTCCGGCTTTGTGCAGGATGGCGGCCAATTTGTAAGGCATATCCACATCCTCTTCGGGGCGGCTGGGCAGGCGGTGTGGCGAGTTGAGCAGCACCGGCACGCTGTTTTGCTTCAGGAAATCCACAATGAGATAGGCATCCGCACCGCCCACAACCACGTATTTCCTGACTTGGTGCGACTTGGCAAAATTCACCGCCTCCACTATTTCCTTGGCGTAATCGGCGCGGACATACAGCGTTTTTGAACCGTCGTACAAGCCTTTCATGGACGAGAGTTTCAGGTTTACCGGATTCGGGTTTTTGATTTGCGCGTAGGCAAATGCATCCTTGAACGTGCGGTTCAGTTCGTCGAGCACTTCGCCGCGCCTTTCATTTTTCTTGGTCGGGCCCGGATTGAAAAAGCCGCCCATCGCGAACATATTGGGCCAATTGAGCCACACGCCATCATCCTTGCGGTAGGCCGCATCCTCCCAATTCCAGCCGTCGAGCTGCACCACCGACGATGTGCCCGACACCACGCCGCCTTCGGGCACGGTTTGCGCCAGCAGTACGCCATTGCCCCGCGTAATCGGAATGTGTTCTGAATCAGTGTTATACGATATCAACGACCGTATGTTCGGATTAACCAAGCCGGTTTCGGTATTGTCCTGCGTGGCTTTTACGGATCCGATTTCGTCCAGGCCCAGCCGCGTGTTGGGCGCAATGATGCCCGGATAAATGTGCTTTCCCGTGGCATCCAGTACTTCGGCGTTGCCGATGCCGGTTTGGGCGTTGCCGATGGCCGTTATCCTGCCATTATCAAACACAACCGTGCCGTTTTCAATCACCTGCCCGTTGCCAACATGGATGGTGCCGCCTTTCAAGGCAATGGCTTTGGCTTGCGGCTTGGCTACGGAAGGGGGCTGGGCAATGGCTATTGTGCTGATTAACAGCGTAAAGAATGCGGAGTAGATTTTTTTCATGGGGATGTTTGGTTGTGGAAGGTGTGGTGGGAAAATAGTATCTTTCAAAACCGGCAAACCTGCCACCGGTTTTTTAGCCTATGTTGCTTTGTTCGGGTGGTTCGTGTACGGTTATTGTTCCAGCAGTTGGCGGTATATTTCGTGATTCTCTTCATCGAAGCACACGAAAATAGTATTTTCCGGCGGATTTCCCGCTTCTGGATAATTTTTGATGGCCATAATGGCAATCTCCGCTGCCTTTTGCTTCGGATAGCCGTAAATCCCGGTGCTGATGTTGGGAAAGGCAACGGTTTTCAAGCCCAGTTCGGCGGCAATTTTCAATGAATTCATGTAGCAGTTGCGCAACAATTCGCCCTCACCGTGGTCGCCGCCATTCCAAACCGGCCCGACAGTATGGATCACGTAGCGGGCGGGCAGGTTTCCGGCGGTTGTGTACACCGCCTCGCCTGTTTTGCAGCCGCCCTGCCGGTTGCGTATCTGGATGCATTCGTCCAGAATCGCTTCGCCACCTTTGCGGTGGATGGCTCCGTCCACGCCGCCGCCGCCCAGCAGCGAACTGTTGGCTGCATTCACAACCGCATCCGCTTCAATTGCGGTTATGTCTCCTTTGGTCAGTCTGATGGTCATGGAAATAGTATCTTTTAAAAGCCATAAACCCGCATCAGGTTCATTTTGCCCTTGGTTTTTTACCGGATGCGGCGGGTTTTCCGTTTGGTTTCCACACGGGTCGCAGTTCCTGGATGTCGAGCGAAAGCACT
>JANPIL010000106.1:0-23181 GCA_031424975.1 Sphingobacteriales bacterium | reverse complement strand
GTGCAATCCGTTATATTGTCACGATTTTAACGCCGGAAGTTTTTCAAACCGTCCATCGCCATGACAATCAGGGTTTTGCTCTTTTTTCTGATACTATTTTCCACGGTTCACGCCCAAAACAAGCCTTCACAAAAGGCGTACAAGAAAGCCATCGCCCAGTTTAACAAAGGCAGTTTGGAAGAAGGGTTTGTGTACCTGAAAAAATCGCTGCAAGCCGACTCGACAAACAAGAAAGCCCTGTATGCGGCCGGATACTACCAGTTTCAGGCACAACGCTACGACACGGCGCGGCAGGCGTTTGACAAACTGATCCGGCTCTATCCCAAGGATACCACTTTTTACCATTACCGGGCGTTAACGCACTTGTACACGGGCAATTACGGTGCGGCGGAGACCGATTTGCGGCAAGCCCTCGCACTCGATGCCACCAACGAAACGGCATGGAACGACTTGGGATACGTGTATTACCAATGGCAAAAGCCCGCCGAAGCCGCTGCCGCCCTGGAAAAATCGCTCTCCATCCGCCCCAGCCGCACGGCTTGGTACTACAAGGCATTGCTGGCATATGATGGGAACGACCGGAAACAAGCCGCTGAAAACCTGCAAAAGTCGCTGCAACTTGACCCGCAATATGCCAACGCCCTGCGCCTGAAAGCAAACCTGCTGGCCGAAGACCGGAAATATGCCGAAGCCACCGGAATCTACGAGGGACTGCTCAAAAGCGGCGACATTGAAGACAATGACTTTGCCGATTGGGGAATGCTCTATTACTGGCAGAAAAAATACGACGACGCGCTGCATTATTTCTCCATGCCCGAAAATGCCGACGACCCCAACCTGCAATACTACACCGGACTGGCACAATTCCGGCTGAAAAAATACGCCGAAGCCCACCAAACCATCAGCCAGGCAACGCGGCAACTGGACACGCTGGACGAGGAAAACGCCCCGGTTTTTTATGACCGCGCCATCGTTAGGTTCCAAGCCAACGACCGGTCCGGTGCCCTGGGCGACTTTTTCCGGGCGGTGTACCTGCTGCCCGAAATAGTACGGCAACGCAACCAAGTCGGCGACACGCTGGACTTGCTGGGCAACGCCGCGCTACTGCTGAACCGGCTGCACACGCCGCGCCAACTGGACAGTGCGCGTGCGGCGGGCTACCAGAACCGCGTGGCCGCCCTGCTCGCCGAAGACCTTGCCGATGCCCGAACACTGGATTTTGCCAGCCAGGCGGTGAAACTGGACACTGCCAATGCGGAAGCTTACTTTCTCCGTAGTCAGGTCTTGTATGCCCAAGCCAACTACCGCGATGCCTTGCAGGACTTGGAAAAAGTGTTTGCGTTGAAAAAAAACAAGATTGGCGGCCACGAACATTATTGGCGGGCAATGGTTTACACTGCAATGGAAAAATACAGTGCCGCCCTGCCCGATTTTGACCGGGCCATCCGTATGGACGGCCAAAAACCTGCTTACCATGCCGACCGTGCGCTGACTTTGGGTGTCTTGGGTAGATATGAGGGTGCCTTACACGACATTAATCAAGCTATGAAATTGGAAGAGGAAACCGATAAAACCTACCTGACGCTGATCCGGGCCAGCCTGCTGAACGATGCCGGGCAGTATGCCCAGGCCTTGGCCGACTGCGAAACCGTGCTTGCCCGCCAGCCGGTCAATGCGGTGGCCTACTGTACGCGGGGCTATGCGCACAAGGGATTAAACCACAATGCGCAAGCCATCGCCGATTTTGCCAAATCCCTCCAACTCGATCCTGATTTGGATGCCGCCCGCGCCGGTCTGGAAGAGCTGACCGAACAGTAGCGGTAAAGGCGGTTTTAACTGGAGTCGTTTCAACGACTTTGGCGCGTCTGGTCGGCGCAGTTTTCCGTGGTTGTCTCCGCCCACGAATGCAAGTCTCGCGGGCGGGTTGTTTCAACGGGAAAACCGATTTTTCAGTTCAAGCCTTCCACCTGTCCGAATAAGCGGTATATTTGGCTGCCTTAATCCTTCCCGGCATTCCCGAAAATCCCAACCCACTGTTCCATTTACGCTTTCCAGTCTTGCAATGAACCACTTTTTTTCCTTCCGATGCCTCCTGAAAAATAGTATCTTTCCAAAAGGCCAAACCCCCGCCTTGCTGCTGCTTTTCTTGGTCACCGCCGGATGCGTGGTGGCGCAGGAAACGCTGACCCTGCCACAGGCCATTGAAATCGCGCTGCAAAACAACTATTCCATCCGGATTGTGAAAAACCAGCAGCAGGCCGCCGAAAACAACTACAACCGGGGCAATGCCGGTTTTTTGCCCTCGGTGACGGCGGGTGCGCAGACCAACAACAACTACAATGCCCTGTTCCGCCAGCAGCGGCAGGTTTCGCAGGCGGTGATTGATCCGGTAACGAAAGACACGAGTTTCCGGGAAGTGACCCAGATAAACGAGTTCAATGGCCGCACCAACAACGGTTATTCGGCCAACGTAACGCTGAACTGGACGGTTTTTAACGGATTCGCCATGTTCACCAACTACGAACGCCTGGCCGAAATCCGCGCTGCCGGACGTGAGAACACAGAGGTGACCATCGAGAACACGGTGGCAAACGTGACCAACGCTTATTTTGACATCATCCAGCAGGAGCGGCGGCGCATCGTGTTTGAGGATGCCCTGAAAATATCGGAACAACGCCTGAAATTGGCCCGCAACCGCTACGAAGTGGGCAGTGGCTCGAAACAGGACTACCTGTCGGCACAAGTGGATTACAACACCGACCAATCGTCGCTGATCGGGCAGGAGCAGCAGATTGCCAACGCCAAAATCGCGCTGAACCAATTGCTTGCCCGCCCGCCCGGAACCGACATCGCCGCCTCAGACACGATTATCGTCAATCCCGGCTTGAATTTGCCGGAGCTGCAATCCATTGTGGAAAAACAAAACCCCAGCCTGCTGGTGGCGCAACGCAACCGCAACATCGCCTACCTGGACACCAAGATATTGCGGGCCCAGCGGCTGCCGCAAGTGAACGTGTTTGGCGCGGTCACGCGTGCCTACCAAAACAGCCGCGCCTTTATCGTGCCCAACCTTACCAATAGCGCGGTGGTCAATTACGGCGCGTCGGTAAGTATCAACGTTTTCAATGGCGGCATCCAGAACCGCTTTGTGCAGAATGCCCGGATTGCGCAGGAAACCGTTGGCTTCCAGTACGAAGACTTGCGGAACCAAGTGCTGGTTGGCTTGGAACTCGCTTTTGTGGCGTATGCCAATAACCTGAAACTGATAGAACTGGAACGTCAGAACCTGGCCGTAGCCCGCCAAAACGTGACTATCGCGCTGGAACGCTACAAGACCGGCGTAAGCACGCCGCTCGAAGTGCGCGACGTGCAGCGCAATGCCGTGGCCGCCGAAAGCCGCCTGATAGATGCCACCTACAACGCCAAAGCCTCCGAAACCGAATTGTTGCGCCTGAGCAGCCAACTTGTGCAGTGAGGGCGTTTTTGGCAACGTAACTGGGCTTTTCAAGTCCGACAGCCCGGTGCGGGTTTAGGGTGGCACGCGGGTTTCGCGGTTTCAAAAGATACTATTTCAGTCCATAGTCCACGGCCGGCAGTTCGCAGCGGGAAATTTAGCCCAGACGTTTCGCTTGCGCCCGTAGCTTTTACTCCCATTCGGGGCTGGGGGCTTTTTTTTCCAATCCAAACTCCAAACATGGTACGTATCATCGGCATTATTGTCATTGTCACGCTGGTTATAAGTTCGGCGGTGTACGCGTATCTGGGCGGTTTTTCCAAACCCGCACTCTCGCAAACGCGACTGCCCGTTTACCTCATTGCGGGCAAAGCCTACAAGGGCAAGGCCGATACCGACACATTGCAGCGGATATTCAATGAAACCAAACAATTGCACACCGATGGCAGGATTCGCGGCACACTGGCGGCGGTGTATTACCAGACGGCCGGTGAAGCCAAGGGCAATATTGAGGTGTGGGCGGGGGTTTTGGTCGGCGATTCGTCGGTCGCCTTGCCGCCGGGTTACCTTTTTCGCGTTTTCCCATCAACCCATGCCGTGCGGGCCGAGATAAAGGCGCATTTTGCCGTAGCTCCCGCCCCCGACCAAGTGAAAAGCCAACTGCGCGATTTTGCCAAGGCGCAAAAGCTGAAACCGGGCGGGTTTGTGGTTGAAAAATACCTGAATCCGCGCGAAATCACCATGGAAATGCCCGTAGCCAAAATGCCCTGACCGGCTTGGCGGGGCGGCGGCACAAACCATGCATTGGCAACCCAACCTTTAAACCAAACACACGATGGAAAAGACATTCAGGCGTTCGCAGTCAAACAAGGTTTTATTGGGCGTTTGCGGCGGCATCGGCGGGTATCTGAACGTGGATCCGCTCATTGTCAGAATTATTTTTGCGGTGGCTTTTTTTGTGGGGCTTGGCTCGCCACTGCTCATTTATTTGATTCTGGCTTTAGTGATGCCCAAAGACCGGCCGGATTTGCTGCCGCCCAACGAACCTTGGACCGGGGAAAAGCCGTTTTGAAAACTGATTGAAAAGACTGCACGGCAAAAACCAACCAACCCAATGGCTGAAACCCTCATCATCCCCGCCACCGCCGACCGGCGCGAAATCTACGCCAGTCTGCTGCCCCAACTCGAAGCCCTGACCGGCGACGAACCCGATCTGGTGGCCAACCTGGCCAACGTTGCCGCCGCGCTGAAACAGGCTTTCGACTTTTTTTGGGTGGGTTTCTATTTGGTCAAAGGCAATGAACTGGTGCTGGGGCCGTTCCAAGGGCCGGTTGCTTGCACGCGCATCGCCTTTGGCCGGGGCGTGTGCGGCCACTGCTACCGCACCCGCGCCACCGTAGTTGTGCCCGATGTGGAACAGTTTCCGGGCCACATCGCCTGCTCGTCCGATTCCAAGTCGGAAATCGTGGTGCCGGTTTTCAAAGGCGGCGAAGTCTTTGCCGTCCTCGACGTGGACAGCGACCAGCTCAACGACTTCGACGAAACGGACAAGGAAGGTTTGGAAAAACTTATGCGGATGGTGGAGAAACTGGTGTGAGGGTAGCTGGACTTTCCAAGTCCAGCGGTTCGGCGCACAAACAAGGCGGGTTTGGCCTTTCTGGGAGATACTATCTTGCGACGTGATTTCGGGAAAACCGCACGCCATTGGGGATTTGAAAAATTTCCGCTACTGGTTTCACGTCTGGATCACGCCCACATTGTAGCGTTTTTCAATCGGGGCGTGGTTGGCGGCTGCAATGCCGGTGGCCAGCATCCGGCGCGTTTCCAAGGGGTCAATCACGGCATCCACCCAGAGGCGGGCCGCCGCATAATACGGGGATAACTGGCTGTCGTACTGGGTTTTGAGTTTTTCAAGGAGACTGTTTTCCACTTCCGGCGTAACCGTTTCGCCTTTGGCTTTCATGGCCGCCACCTGTATTTGCAGCATCGTTTTGGCTGCCGAAGCCCCGCTCATCACCGCTATTTGCGCCGTTGGCCAAGCCAGCATCAGGCGCGGATCGTAGGCGCGGCCACACATGGCATAGTTGCCCGCCCCGTACGAATTGCCGATGACAACCGTAAACTTGGGCACCACCGAATTTGCCATGGCATTCACCATTTTGGCCCCGTCCTTGATGATGCCGCCGTGTTCGGCGCGGCTGCCTACCATGAAACCCGACACATCCTGCAAGAACACCAGCGGAATGCGCTGCTGGTTGCAATTCATGATGAACCGCGCCGCCTTGTCCGCCGAATCCGAATATATCACGCCGCCCATCTGCATCTCGCCCTTTTTGGTTTTCACCATGATGCGCTGGTTGGCCACAATGCCCACCGCCCAGCCCTCGATGCGGGCCGTGCCGCACAAAATCGTCTGGCCGTACTGCGGCTTGTATTCCTCAAACTCCGATCCGTCCACGATGCGTTTGATAATCCCACGCATATCGTAGGGTTTCGTCCGGTCGGCGGGCAGGATTTGGTGGATTTCCGCCGGGTCGAGTGCGGGTGGCTTGGGTTCGGCGCGGTCGAAACCGGCTGTGGGGGAGTGGCCCATCTTGGCGAAAATCCGGCGGATGGCGGCCAGGCATTCCCGGTCGTTGGGATATTTATTGTCGGTCACGCCCGAAATCTCGCAATGCGTGACGGCTCCGCCAAGCGTCTCGTTGTCCACATCCTCGCCCACGGCAGCTTTGACCAGATACGAACCGGCCAAGAAAATGGAACCCGTACCCTCCACAATCATCGCCTCGTCGGACATGATGGGCAGGTACGCGCCGCCCGCCACGCAACTGCCCATGATGGCGGCAATTTGCACAATGCCCACCGCCGACATTTGGGCGTTGTTGCGGAACATCCGCCCGAAATGTTCCTTGTCGGGAAAAATCTCGTCCTGCATGGGCAGGTACACGCCCGCGCTGTCTACGAGATAGACAACCGGCAGGCGGTTTTCGATGGAAATTTCCTGGGCGCGGAGGTTTTTCTTGGCCGTGATCGGAAACCAAGCCCCGGCTTTTACGGTTGCGTCGTTGGCCACAATCACGCAGGTGCGGCCCTCGACCATGCCGATGCCCGCCACCACGCCCCCCGACGGGCAGCCGCCTTCGGCTTCGTACATTCCGTCGCCGGCAAACGCGCCGATTTCCAGGAAATAACTTCCCTTATCTATCAGGCAGTCAATGCGTTCGCGGGCGGTGAGTTTGCCTTTCCTGTGCTGGTCGGCTATCTTTTTTTCGCCGCCACCCAAATACACTTGTTGCAGTTTGTGTTGCAGTTGTGCAATCAATTGCTGGCTGGATTCGCGGTTTTTGGCAAGGTCTGGATTCATGGCTTTCGGATTTCAAACGGGTTGTCAACTGTTAGAAAAATAGGGAAAAGTTTGCGGAAACGGAATATGCCCAAAACAAAGAAGGCCGGTGGAAAACCGGCCCTGTGAAATAGTATGTTTTGAAAAGCCCAAACCCGCCTGCTTTCGCGGTAGTACACGCTTTAGCTTGTGTTTTTTTTGCAGCCGTGCAACGGCGCGAAAATGGAAATCCTGCGGATTTCGCGCAAGCTAAAGCGTGCGCTACTGCTGCGTGGTTACTTCTTTTTACCCTTGTCCTTCTTTCCGAAAACCGAGAAATGCACGTAGCGTTTCGGGCTTTGACGGAAATCAACCATCAGGCTGTCCAGGTTGGACGAAAACCGGTTGAGGTTGTTGTAGAGCGAGTCGTTTTTGGCGAGTTTGCCTATCGTGCCTTGGCCCCGGTTGATTTCGGCCAGCAACTTGTTGATGTTGGCGATGGACTGGTTTGCCTTGTCCACGGTTTGCGAGAGTTGCATCTGGTTCAGCGAGTCGCCGACGGCGTTGAACTTGGTGAGCAGGGGTTTTATGCCCGTTTTCGGGTCGTTGAGCGATGACGACATGGTGTTCAGGTTATCGGCGATGCCTTTGATGGCGCGTTGGTTTTGCGCCAGTATGCTATTGAGCGAACCCGAAGTTAGTTCCAGATTCTCCATCGTGCCCTTGATTGGCTTGGTCAGTTGCTGGAACTGCTTGACCAGGATCGTGATATTTTTCAGGGCTGAATCCAAGTCGCGGGCCAGTGGTTTGGCTTGCGAGGCCACCAAGTCGGCCACGTTCGATTCTATGGCGGTTTTCAGCGTGTCGCCTTTCTGGAGTTCGCGCGTGCCGCTGCCAATCGTGAGCTTGATTTCCTTGTCGCTCAGCAGGCCGGTGCTGCCAATCAGGGCCAGCGTGGAATCATTGAGCTTGATGCTTTTCTCCACATCCAGTGTGAGCAAAACCTGGTTGGCTTGGTTCTGGAGCAGTTGTTTGCTCAACACCTGCCCCACCTGCACGCCGTTAATAGTTACGGGGTTGGAAATGTCCAGACCCGCCACGTTTGGATAGATGGCGTAGTAGGAAACCTTGCTCGACAGGAAATCGGAACCTTTCAGAAAATTGAACCCGAAGTAAAGTAGTACGCCGGAAACAAGGGCCAGCAAACCGATTTTGACTTCTCTGGAAATAGCCACGTTGGTAAATTGAAAAATGAAAAAATTGAAAAACCTTGATTCTGGAAATAGTATGTTTCAAAAAGCCCAAACCCGACGGCCTCCCCCCTGTCTGCCGACAGGCAGGCAACCCCCTCCGAAAGAGGGGGCTTTTTTCTCCCTCTCCTTCGGGGAGGGTTGGGGTGGGGCCGTTCCTACGGGGTCAGTCCGGCGTTTCCATGTCTTCCTTGTATTCCTTGAAGCCCCGGTAAATGGCTTCGGCGATGTTTTCCTGTCCTTCGGCGGTTTTCAGGAATTTCTCCTCCTTCGGGTTGCTCAGGTAGCCAATCTCGACCAGAGCACTGGGCATGGCCGTTTTCCAGAGAACAATGAAACCCGCTTGTTTCACGCCCCGGCTCTTGCGCCCCGCCCGCCGGTCGAACTGGCTTTCCACGTGGCGGGCAAAGCGCAGGCTGTTTTCGATGAAGGCACTCTGGTAGTTGGCAAACAAGATGTTGGCCATCGGCGAGTCGGGGTCGTAGCCGCTGTACTTTTTCTCATGGTTGTCTTCCAGCAAAATCACCGAGTTTTCGCGCTTGGCCACCTCCAGGTTGCCCTCAGAAGTGTGCAGGCCCATGGTGTAGGTTTCGGTGCCGTAGATGGAAGAGGCGGGATTGGCGTTGCAATGCACCGAAATGAACAGGTCGGCACGGTTTCTGTTGGCAATTGCTGCCCGTTCCTGCAGTTCCACAAACTTGTCGGTGGTGCGGGTGTAATAAATCTTCACGCCGGGGAAGTTCTTTTTGATTTGTTTGCCCAGTTCCATGGCCACATTCAGCGCGACCGTCTTTTCCTTCACGTACTTGCCGTGCGTGCCGGGGTCTTTGCCGCCGTGCCCGGCATCAATCACGATGGTGCGCACGCGGTATTGGGGGCGTTTTCCGAGCGGGGTGAAGGCGCACAGCGAAACAACGATACCCAGCCAACAGACCGTGAGAATATTTTTCACAATGCTTCGTTTAATTAATGGCAATGCCATAGATTTGTGCAAAAATGTAAATTTTTTGATAAAAAATAAACAAGTGCTGCGTTTTTGTTGCATATTTCTACTACTCGGCTGCCTTTTTCCGGGCATTTACACGGCCTCCCACGCCCAAGTCCGGCGCGATAGCGTGCGGGTTTCGCCACGCGCAAACGGGCTTGACTCGCTGCGCCGCGATACCTCGCAAGCCCAAGGCGCACAGATGGATTCGGCAAGGCGCGGCCGCGAAATAGAAACATCCGTCAAATACAACGCCCGCGATTCGATTGTGCTTGATGTGGATGGCAAGATTGCGCGGCTTTATGGCGATGCCAAGATTGATTACGGCGACATTGCCGTTGCAGCGGCCTACATTGAAATAAACTGGGATACGGGCATTGTGGATGCCATCGGGGTGAAGGACACGGCGGGTAGGGTGATTGGCTCGCCGGTATTCACCGATGGCGGCCAGAAATACGAGACCGAACGCATCCGCTACAACATCACCAGCAAAAAAGCCGTCATCGGCGGGGTCATCACCACGCAGGGCGAAGGCTTCATGCAGGGCGACCGGGTTTTCAAGGATCCGTACGACAACCTGTATGTGCGGGGCGCAATCTACACCACCTGCAACCTCAAAAAACCGCACTTCCACATTTTCGCCCGCAAGATCAAGGTCGTCGGCAACCGGCAGATTGTTTCGGGGCCGTTCAACTTCTACCTCAACAACATTCCGCTGCCCGTAGGCTTGCCGTTCGGCTTTTTCCCCTATTCGCAGACGCGCAAATCGGGCATCATTGTGCCCACCTACGGCGAGGAACCGCAAAACCGGGGGTTTTTCCTGCGGCAGGGCGGCTATTACTGGGCCATGAGCGAATACGCGGACATGAGTTTTCTGGGCGAGATATTCTCACGCGGCGGCTGGGGGCTGAACGTGCGGTCGAGCTATGCCCGCAAATACCGTTACAACGGCAACGTGGATGTGCGGTTTAACCGGCAGAGCATCGGCAACGAGGGCTTCAAGAGCATCACCGACGCATTCTGGATCAGTTGGGCGCATTCGCCGTTCAGTCGCGGAACGGGGCGGTTTTCGGCCAGCGTCAATGCCGGCACCACCAATTACAACTCGCGGTTCGTGGTGCCGGTGCAGGGCATCCAAAGCGACATCAGCCGCCGCATCTCGCCCACGTTCAACTCCAACATTTCCTACTCCAACGCGGTGCGCGGGCTGCCCATCACGTACAGCATGAACCTGCGCCACGACATGAACACGACCACGGGCATCATGAACCTGTCGCTGCCCGAGTTCAACGTGTCGCTCAACCGCATTTATCCGCTCAAGGGAAAAAGCGGGGGCAGCCGGTATTTCTGGCAGACGCTGAACTTCAACTACCAGGTGGACGGCTTCAACCGCCTGACCAACTCGGTCTCGCGCGAGGCCACCTCCATTCAGGCGCTGCCCATCCTCAATGCCTCCACCACGGCGGGCGATACGCTTGAGTTCAACCTGACCAATGCCGGTGCGCTGTGGCAG
Source organism: Sphingobacteriales bacterium (assembly GCA_031424975.1). GTDB lineage: Bacteria > Bacteroidota > Bacteroidia > Cytophagales > 172606-1 > Xanthocytophaga. The sequence goes on along the minus strand of JANPIL010000106.1, from coordinate 12,657 downwards.
CGTGCCGAACGCGGAATGCGGCACACTATACCGGTTTCCATGACCATGAAGCTGCTCAAGTATTTCAGCCTCAACTACAATTTCAACTACAGTGAAACGTGGTATCCGCGCAAACTCAGTTTCTTTGATGCACGCGGACAGTTCATTTCACCGTCGCTGGGCGGTTTCCGGCAGGGCGATGGCATCCGGGTGGATACCAGCCGGGGTTTCAACCGGTCTTACCAGTATTCGGCGGGTGTGAACCTGACCACCAACGTGTACGGCACGTATTTTATCCGGGGCAAACGCGTGGAGGCCATCCGCCACCGGCTGGTGCCGAGCGTGGGCCTGAACTACCAGCCCGATTTTGCCCGCAACTCATTTGGCTTCTACCAGACGGTTATTGTCCAGGATTCGTCGGGGCGGTTTACTTCCGTGCCCATCCCGCGTTTCCAGTCCAGTGCCGGTTTGCCCGGCGTGGGCAGGTCGGGCAGCATCAGTTTCAGCCTGACCAACACCCTGGAGGCCAAGTTGCGGGCCAAAAGCGACACGGCCAAAAAGCAGTTTGAAAAAGTGAACATACTGGATAATTTCGGCATCTCGTCGAGCTACAACCTTGCCGCCGATAGTTTCAACCTGGCTCCGGTCAGTATTTCGGCACGGACGCGCCTGTTCAAGAAGGTGGACATCAACTTCACTTCCACGCTGGATCCGTACAAGACCATCGAATATTTCGCCTTGGATTCCAGCGGCAACCGGCGCATCGGTTTCGACGGCCAGCCGGTCTTGATCCAGCGCCGCGCCAGCCAGTACGCGTGGAGCCGCGAAACGCGGTTTGCCGAGGGCGGCAACATCAGCCGGGTTTCGGGCGTGAATCTGGGCCAGCTCACCAACCTGAACCTGAGCATCAGCACGAGCCTGAACCCGAAGGCCAACAAGAAAACAGCGGAGAAAGTGGACAAGAGCAAGGATGCCACCGAAAGCCAGAAGCAGGCGATAAAGGCCAACCCGAACCTGTACGTAGACTTTGACATTCCGTGGGACTTGAATGTGGCCTACAATTTCAATTACATCAGGAATGGTTTCCAGACTTCACGCGTCATCCAGACGCTCACTTTTAACGGCGAAGTGAAAATTACGGAAAAGTGGCGCGTGGGCTTTAACTCGGGCTATGATTTTGAACGCAAAAGCATTGTCAACACCACGCAATTCAACATTTTCCGCGATCTGCACTGCTGGGACATGGCCATCACGTGGTCGCCGTTCGGGCAGTTCCAGTTCTATTCCTTCGACCTGAAAGTGAAAGCCTCCATCCTGCAAGACCTCAAACTGAGCCGCCGGGGCGGTCCGGCCCGCAGCGGCGTGTTTTGAGAAATAATTGGCAGCAGGAACGTCCTTACCAAAATAGTATCTTTCAGGAAGGCCAAACCCCCGCCCGCAAAACGGGTTGGAACCAACCGGTATCGGCGAAACCGGAGGATTCGGCGGGTTTGTTTTGCCAGGGGCCAGAACAGCCCGTGACCCCCGAATTGACAACCACCGGCAAACCCCATGGTGTGGATTGGAACAGGCCGTTCAATGATTTCACAATAGAGACATTTTTCCCCGGAAGGAGGAGGTGAACCATGAAAAAACCAATGATCCGTTGCACGCTGGCCGCCCTGGGTGTGCTTGCCGTCCTATCCTGCCTCCAATGCGAGCGATTTGTGAGAAAAAGGTATCCATTGACTTTGAAAAACAACGCCCCCCACCCAATCAGGTATTACTTGTCTCTGGACTATCCCGCTGATGCACCCGTGTATCCGGATACCACGCTGCCTGATGATAGGAATCTCTACCAAAGAAAGGTGAATCCGGGAGAAGAATTTGACATGTACGAATACTTTGCCACATGGGATAAACTCATCGCCGATTTGCCCGGGGATACGCTTTCAATATTCATATTCCACGTCGATACGCTGGCCAAATACCCGTGGGAACAGGTGCGCAGGCAATACAAGATACTCAAGCGCTACGACCTGGGTGCCGAGGATGCCAGGCGGCTTGGTTCGAGGATCACCTACCCGCCCGATGCCAGCATGAAGGGGGTGAAGATGTACCCGAAGTGAACAACAGCCTTGCCGGTTGAAAACAACCGTGCTTTGAAACAGTGCCCAAAACCGGTTCAAGCGTCCCCGCCCGGACTTTTGTGATGGCCGGGTTTGGCTTTTTGAAAACATACTATTTTCCGGAGGCCCCAATATTTACCGTTGCGGTTGTATTTTTTATCCATATTTTTGGATTGTTTCGATTCCGGGGTTTGCCAGCCCGCCACCAAAACCCGCCTTCCCGCATGAAATATGCCAAAGCCATTGCCTCGCTGCTGTTCACTCTCGGCTTGGTGTACGCCCTCAATACTCGGTTGGGGCCGGCTCCGCCCGTAGGCAAGTTCCTCAATCCGTTCGGTGGCTTCTGGGCCAATGCCGAACCGCGCAATGCCCCCGCCGAACGCAAACTCACCCTGCCCGGCTTGCGCGGCGAAGTGACTATTTTGTTCGACGACAACCGCGTGCCGCACATTTTTGCCGCCAATAACCACGATTTGTACTACGTGCAAGGCTACATCACCGCCACCGACCGGCTGTGGCAGATGGAACTGCAAACCCACGCCGCCGCCGGACGGGTCAGCGAAATCATTGGCGAACGCGCCGTGGAACTGGACCGCTACACGCGGCGGCGGGGCATGGTTCCGGCGGCCAAGGCATCGCTGCAAGCCATGCTTGCCGACCCGCAGAGCAAGGAAGTGCTGGAGGCTTACGCCGCCGGGGTGAATGCGTACATATCCGGCTTGTCGCCCAAGGATTACCCGCTCGAATACAAAGTGCTGGACTACGCTCCCGAGCCGTGGGAACCGCTGAAATCGGCGTTGCTGCTCAAGCAAATGGCCACCACATTGTCCACCAGCGACGACGAGGGCGAAATGACGAATGTGCTGGAAAAATACGGCCAAGCCGCCATTAAGGAATTGTTTCCCGACTATCCGTTCCGCGAAGACCCGATTATCCCGCCCGGTACCAAATGGGATTTCCAGCCCGTGCCATCGCCCAAAACCCCCGAGGCCTCCCCCCAACCCCCTCCGAAAGAGGGGGCTTTTAAAACTCCCCTCCCTTTCGGGGAGGGGCCGGGGCTTCCCCCTTCGGGGGTTAGTATCTCCCCGAAAGGCCAAACCTCCCTTGCGTCCGGGTTCCAGCCGCCAAAACCCGAGTTCAAGGGCGACATCGGCAGCAACAACTGGGCGGTGAGCGGCGCAAAATCGGCAACCGGCTACCCGATTCTCGCCAACGACCCGCATTTGGATTTGACGTTGCCCTCCATCTGGTACCAAATCCAACTGACCGGGCCGGATGTGAATGTGTGCGGAGCCACGCTGCCCGGTGCGCCGCACGTAATCAGCGGCTTCAACGAACGCGTGGCGTGGGGCGTGACCAATGTGGGTTCGGACGTAATGGACTGGTACAAAATTAGTTACAAGGATGCGGGCCGCCAGCAATACTGGCACGGCGGCCAATGGAAACCCGTCAGGAAAGTAGTTGAAGTAATTAAAATTCGCGGCAAACCCGATGTTATTGATACCGTTTCGTACACGCACCACGGCCCGGTGGTGTACGATCAGGGCATGAAACCCATGGACGCAGGCATTCCGGTGGGTTGTGCCCTGCGCTGGGCCGCGCACGAGCCATCGAACGAGACGCGGGCATTTTACCAATTGAACCGCGCCAAAAACTACCCCGATTACGTGGCCGCGCTGCAACATTATAAGTGCCCGGCGCAGAATTTCGTCTTTGCCTCCGTGGAAAATGACGTGGCAATCTGGCCCAACGGCAAATTCCCGCTCAAATGGAAAGGGCAGGGCAAGTTTATCCTCGATGGCAGCAACGCCGCCCACGACTGGCAGGGCTGGATTCCGCACGCCCACAACCCGCACGTACTGAATCCGCCGCGCGGCTTTGTGAGTTCGGCCAACCAGTTTTCCGCCGATACCACGTATCCGTATTATTTGAACTGGGAATTCGCCTATTCATCGCGCGGGCGGCGCATCAACGAACGGCTCACGGCCATGCAGCGCGCCACGCCCGACAGCCTGCGGATGCTGCAAAACGACAATTTCAGCGTGCAGGCCCGCGATGTGCTGCCTTCCATGCTTTCGTACGTGTCGCAAAACCAGCTCAGCGGCGAGCAAATGCAAGTGTACCAAGCCATTACCAATTGGGACAAGCAAAACAATCCCGATGCCATCGGCGCAACGGTATTTACGCTTTGGTGGCAGTATTTCAGCAATAAGTTATGGGATGAATTTGACGCAAGCCAGCCCAAGCCCCTGCGCATACCCTCGCGCGACCGGACCGTGCAACTGCTGCTCACCGAGCCGCAATCGCAGTGGATTGACCACCGCAAGACCCGGCAAAAGGAAACCCTGGCCGATTTGGTCACCCAATCGTTCCGCGCCACCGCCGATACGCTGGCCGCCAAGCGCGGAACATTGGGCGAAAACTGGCGGTGGGCGGCTTATAAAAGCACCCGTATCAACCACTTGTCGCGCGGTATTCCGGCCTTCAGCCGCTACGACTTGCCGATAGGTGGTGGCAGCGGCATTGTAAACGCCACAACCGGAGCCAACGGCCCGTCGTGGCGTATGGTGGTGGCCTTGGGGCCAACCCCGCGTGCCTACGGCCTGTATCCGGGCGGGCAATCCGGTAATCCGGGCAGCTTTTATTACGACAACATGGTGGACATCTGGGCAAAAGGCGAACTGCCGGAACTGGTTTTCCTGCGCAGGCCGGATGACAAGAACGCCAAAATCATGAGCCGCTGGACAATGGGCAAGTGAGGGGGTTTGGCCTTTTTGGGAGATACTATTTCAGACGTGAAGTTCGTGCCGGTTCTTCTGATTCAACTGACGGTGGAAATCGGCGGGAGCATTTCAACCGGTAAAAACCAGTGATCCGGACAGCGGGGTTTGGCCTTTTCCAAACATACTATTTTGGCTGCCGGGCACTACAACTCATCTGGGCGAAAGAACCACGATTTTATCCGTTGTGACCGGGTTGCTGCGGTTGCCGGCTCGGTCGGCAATGGAAATATCGAACGATAGCGTGTCGTTGGGCAGGATGGTGGAAGCCGAATCGGTGACCACGAAGGGCGGGGGCGTGATTACGAAACCGTAAGAGATGGTTCCCTCAATCGAGCCAGGTCTGCCATCAGGCTTGAATATCGGCAAACGGCTGTCGGTCAGGGACGGGTCAAAGGCAACGGCCGACCGCCTGCCCTTGAACTGCTTGAATACCCTTGAAAAAAAATCCTTTGTCCTGGTGTCGCTTGTGCCTTGCACACCAATGTCGCCATCGCCGTCTTCAAAGCCGATGGCCACAATGACCGAATCGCCGAGTACTGCCGGAGCCGGTGATTTCCTGATTCCTTTGAAGGAAATGGATGGGGTGTTGCTGAACCGGGGGGCGATTTCGCCACAGGCGCACACCAGAAGCGCGGCGAGAACAATAAACGTTGCGGCAACCGTATTTTTACGCATGGATTTGTGGATTGACTTGAAAACCAACTATTGTGCCTGAAGAATTCCTGACCTCATTCAAAAACTCACTGCTCGGTTCCCGCTTCGCATTCGAGCGGAAAGCCCTGGAACTATTCCGTTTCCAAGCCGGGAACAATGCCGTTTACCAAAACTACATAAAGTTTCTGAAAGTCAGGCCGGAGCAAGTCCGAAGCATCGAAAACATTCCGTTCCTGCCCGTCGAATTCTACAAATACCATTCCATCACTTCGGTGGGCCAGCCGCCCCAAACGGTTTTCGAAAGCAGCGGCACCACCGGCCAAATACGCAGCCGCCATTACGTGTACGACACCGGTTTCTACCAAAAGGTGGCGCGGCAGATTTTCGGGCAGGCATACGGCCCACTGACCGATTACCACATACTGGCATTGCTGCCTTCCTACACAGAACGCTCCGGCTCGTCGCTGGTGTATATGGTTACGGATTTTATTCGTGCAAGCCAGTCGCCCGAGTCCGGTTTTTTTCTGGAAGACCGGCAAAAACTGATTGAAACCATTGAAAGGTTGCGGCAAGGCAGCCGGAAAGTGCTGCTGATCGGTGTGACTTTCGCGCTGCTGGACTTGGCCGAGGACTTTGGCAGACGCGACTGGCACAACGTGGTTGTGATGGAAACGGGAGGCATGAAAGGCCGCCGTGAGGAACTGTTGCGCGAGGAAGTACACGGGATACTCACAGAGGCGTTTCATCTGCCCGCCGTCCATTCGGAATACGGCATGACCGAACTGCTTTCGCAAGCCTATTCCACGGGTAGTGGCGTTTTCCGGATGCCTGCCACCCTGCGCATCCTCATCCGCGACATCAACGACCCGTTCAGCATCGGCAACCGGCAGCGCAGCGGCGGCGTGAATATCATTGACCTGGCCAACGCCGATTCGTGCGCGTTTATCGAAACCAAGGACATTGGCATGGTTGCCGCCGACGGCACTTTCCAAATCCTGGGCCGCTTCGACAATTCGGATGTCCGTGGCTGCAACCTGCTGGTGGCCTGAGATACCCCCGGCCCCAAAGGGAAGAAAAAAGCCCCCTCTTTCGGAGGGGGTTGCCTGCCTGTCGGCAGACAGGGGGGAGGCCGCCGGGTTTGGGCTTTTTGAAAGATACTATTCTCCGGGCTGTTGTTTTGCGGTCAGTAATTCCGGTAAAACCGACGCAGCGTGTTGGTGGTCTGGGTGTAGATGGGGCGGCAAAATTCGAGGAACAAATCCTGGGGCGGTGGCGGCGGCACTTCACGCAGGCGGCTCAGCTTTAGTTGATTGTCGGTAAGTGCCCGCTCATCGCCCCGGTAGTTGCCCCATTCGGATCGCCATACAAACTCGCCCGGTAGCTTCTCCTGGAAAACCACGCGGTTGGCGTTGGGGTCGTAAATCTGCAAGTCCATCAGTCCGCGCGAGCTGATGGTTTTCTGGAACAGGACGAATCTGGCTTTCACCGTTCCGTACACATCCTGCTTGCCTTTTTCGGTATTCACCTGGCCCACCACCACACTATCGCGCTCCATGTTTTCGTTCGTTTCCTTCACGTAGGTCTGCCCCACCACAAAGTCGTCGAACTGCAGCCGCACAATATGGTCGGGCTTGCGCAAGCCGGCCGTTTTGGCTTCGTTGGGCGTGTAGAACCGCACAAACTCGCTCATCCGCTCACTGTTCACAAACTGGTTTATCTGGTTCTGGAAATATTCATTGCTCAAGCCGAAAGCCCGCGAATGCACCGGAATCTGCTCGAAAACGATTTTCATCGTTGCTTCAAACTTGGCTTGTTTCGCGCGTTCCTGCACGTCCTTGTAGTTAGGCACCAGTTCGGCGGCGCGGATAAAATGGAAATACGCCTCCTTGGCGCTTTCGCGTGAATTGTCGCGGTCAAAGGCAATGCTGCCCGCCGTGTAGCGGTCAATGGCGGCCAGTTGTTTGGCCTCCCCAATCTCGCCCAGATAGCCGCGCGAGCCGCGCACTTCCTCACGGCACGCCGGGCAACGCTGTATTTCGTCATGGATGCGCGTCAGGGTGCTGTACGAATCCAGCACGCCTTCGTATTTGAACGCTTCATTGGAGGCTTTCAGGTTGGCGATGCGTCCCGAATGGTATTCCAGCGTAAGCGGATAGCCTTCGCGCAGGGTTTCGCGGGCGTTTTTGTTGCCAGGGCTGCTGCGCAAACGGTTGATGGCCTTGAAGATGGCATCTTCGTAATTTCCTTTTTGCAGGGCACGCCTGCCCGAAGTACAGGCGGCGGCGAGGATCAGCGCCAGAAACAGGAATTTAATCAGGTGAGTAGGCATGGCAAGAGTCGGGTTGCAGATGAATGGAAGTCCGGTGCGCAAAGGTGCGCAAATTAGTGCAGTTGCCGAACACGGGTGAATGGGGCGGCATTTCCAGGGAGGTAAGAAAAGTCAGGAAACCGGTGGTTTTCCGGGCTTGGCGGCCTCTGCTTCCCCGGTTTCACCCTTGCCCGAGGCCAGCCGCACAATGAGCGAGGAAAGGCCGGAGAAAACCCAAAGGATGGCCGTGAAAACCAACGAAAATGTGACCAGAAACGGGTACAGCACCGCAAACAGCACGTTCCATGCGTACCTGCGCAACTTGGAATAGGAGGGCTTGTCGGTCATCGGAAACAGGGGAGTGGGCGGTGGCCGGCGGGTTTGGCACTTTTAAAAGATACTATTTTGCATTTGCCAGGCCAGCTTTCATTGCGGCATATACGAAACCTGCACCCGGAAACGCTTGTCCACGGCGGCGAGCCGTTCGTAGGCGCGGCGCGAAATCTTCACCACCACCTTATCGTTATCGCCGGTGTCGGGCAGGCTGCCAATCACCTTCACAAACACGCTCTGGTCGTTCATTTCGTTGCGCACCTGCATGATGGTGCCCACCGGTGCGGTGCGGTGCAATGCCAAAAACAAGTCGCTGCTGCCCGCATCGGTGATGGCCTCGGCCAAGCCGCTTTCCACAGTTTTCACGTAGCCGCTGTTGTTCACAATCAGCGGGGTGCGTTCGGGTTTGGTTTCCGCCTTGTTGCCAATGCTATCCGGGCCGTTCGGATTCGGGGCGGCGGTTTCGGCAAGGATGGGTTTGGCCGGGGCGGGTTTTGTCTCGCCGACCGCAACCGGCATTTCCCTGACGGGCGTTGGCGTTTCAACGGGTTTTTCGATGGTCTTGCCGGCTACCGGTTTCGGTTCGCTTGCCATGGCCAGCACGGGGCTTGCTGCCTTGGGTGCGGATACGGCCAGTTCCTGTCCGATGTCCAGGCTTTCGCCGGTCATGCCATTCCATTTTTTCAAGTCACCGACCGATACCTTGTATTTGCGCGCAATGCTGTACAAACCCTCGCCATTGGCCACCGTGTGGGTTTGGCCGTTTCCGGGGATACTATTTTTGTGGCGGGTTTCCGAAACCGGATTGCTGGCTTTGCCGCCGCCCACCACCAGTTGCTGCCCCACTTGCAGTTCCTCGGATGCAAGGTTGTTGAGTTGCTTGAGGCTGGCAACCGACATCTTGTATTTCCGCGCGATGTTGAACAGGCTCTCACCGTTGGCAACGGTGTGGGTTTGGCCGTTTGCGGAGATACTATTCTTGGCCGGTGCCTTATACGGAACTTTCACGATTGCACCCAGCTTCAGCGCGTCGCCCAAGCCGGGATTTTCACTTTTAATGTCGGCAACCGACGCTTGGTAGCGCCGGGCAATGGAAAACAGTGTTTCGCCGGAGGCTATCTTATGCAGCACCAGCGTGTTCCTGCCCTTGCGTTCCGCCCCGACTGAATCACGGGGGGCGGCGGGCAGCGCGGCGTGTGCCGACAATCCGATGGAAAAACAGGCCAGCACGAAAAAGTTGCGTTTACAATTCATAGCACAAGATTGAGGTTTGTTCCTTGACAAAAACCAACAGGTTGTTGAAGATGAAAAATGTGTCTTTCCCGATGCCTGTACGCTGGGTTGCCAAAGTTTCGTGCAGTGTTGGCAAGCGGGAAATAATATCGAAAACTACCAGCAGATTCTGCATTTGCTTGTCAGTGCGAAGATAGTAAGAAATCACGATACAGTGCTCGGTTTCGGCGTAATCGAATGATAATTGGGGCGAAATTCCAAGATTGTGCAAGAGAAAACCGGCAATGCTGGCCGAATGTGGGCTGGCTGGCGGGTAATGCACCGGAAACCGCAGCCGCTCCACGAATGGCAACGGGGGCGGTTGCGGCCAGTTTTCCGCGCTGATTTCCCGCAGGGTCTCGCCCGTTTTCGCATCCCTGAGGAAATGGGTTTCCCCGCTGTCGCCCGTGTGTTTCACAACGATTTCCGATCCGCCCGCTGCTTGCGCAAACCGCGCATCGGGATCGGCCCAACAGATGTGGCGTGTCCGGACATCAAGGGCGGTAATGCCGCGCGGTTCGGGGTTCTGGCCTTCGGGAAAAGCCTGCACGAACAGAAGGCCGTTGCGGAGCAGAACCGCACTGCTCCACCAGCTTTCGGGCAGCACAAAGCCGTGCCACAGCCATTGGCGGGTTTGCAAGTCAAGGGCGGCAAACGAAACCGTGCGGTTGGAATGCCGGATTTCGGCAACCAGCAAATCGTGCTCGGCATCGGTGAGTACCTGCCACAGTTGGCCGTCGAAAGTGCGGGAAAAAACGGGTTCCGGGTTTTGCACGGACTGGGTTGCAGGAATGGGGTTGATGGATGACGCGGGAACCGGGCTGCCCGCAAACAAGGGAAGCCGCGCAAAGGCGCGGCTTCGGGTGAGCCTTCTGCCGGACTCGAACCGGCGACCTGTTCATTACGAATGAACTGCTCTACCAACTGAGCTAAGAAGGCGATTGAAATTGGCGGGCCGTAATCGGCTCGGGCAAGGCGGCTTCCGGCCAAATGCAACCAACCCACAAATATAAGCCGATTGGTGAATTTTTACCAGAATCTTCCGGTTTTAATTGTGCAGCAGTGTGTGAGCAACCGCCGGGAAATTGGCGAAGTCCTCGCCTTGTGTGGTTTTCGTGGTATTTGCACAGGAAACTTCTACTTCTGGCTTGGACGGGCCGGAGACGGGTTTGGCGTTGCGGAAACATACTATTTTTCCGCTTGAAACCAACCTTGGAAAACCGGCATTGGCACACGGTTTTTCCGCCGCATTATTTCGTGTATTTGTGATACGGCGCGTGCGTGCTTCCGAAAGCCATTTCGACCTTGTTGGCAGGTGCTTTCCGATTGCCGGGAGGTTTTTGGCGTGGTGAAGTACTTTGTGCGGGTTGGCAAACCGCCACCAGACAACCTTTTTTATGGAAAATCGGCGGTACAAACCAGTTTCACCGATTGCATGGTTGCAATAAAACCCTTGATTTATCATATTGAAGTGTTTTTTGTGCATATTTCACTTACAATAACAGGTTTTACCTATTTAGTTTCATTTAAATGCGAAAAGCCTGCTGTTGCAGTGGTATGGCCAGCATTTTTAAACTGATAGTAACCTGACAGAACCGTGCTTTTTCGATTGGCGCGGTTGTTTTATCCTTTCATCACATCACTCCACTTTTAGCACACTACGAGCCATGGAAAGAGACAATCCGGTACATCCGGGCGTTTTGTTGAAAAAACAACTGCAATCGGCCAGCATCAAGGCTAAGTTTGTGGCTGAAAAGATTCAGGTCTCCAATTCCCAATTTGGCGACATTCTTAATGGAAAGCGGCGTATCACGCCCAAAATCGCGCTGTTGCTGGAGCAGGAGTTTGGCTACCGTGCCAAGGATTGGGTCAGGCTGCAGGCGGATTATGAGTTGGAACATGAACGCTTGAGAATGATGAACGGCAAAACCGGCACACCCGAAGACTAAATATTCCCGTTGGCCGGGTATGTTGGAATTCAGGGCAGGTCAAAATCCTCCGGCATTGGGACTGGGGGATTTTTTTTGCCCGCCTGATTCTCTACCTTTGGCCGGTACGAGGGGTTTTCGCCCGACTCATAACAGGCAGGAATCAATCCCCGAAAACCCATTAGATTATATGCAGGCAATAATTTTCACACAGGCAGGGATGCCGCCCGACGTGTTGCAGGTGCAAGACGTGCCCATGCCCGAGCCGCAACCGGGCGAGGTGCGCATTAAAGTCAAAACCGCCGCCATCCACCCTTCCGACCTGATGTTTGTGCAGAACCTGTACGGCATCCGGCCCGAATTTCCGTCACGTGCCGGGTTTGAAGGCATGGGAACCGTGGATGCCGTGGGCGAGGGCGTGGCACTGCCGCTTGGTGCGCGGGTGGGTTTTACGGCCATCGGCGCATGGGCTGAATATGTAGTCACCCCGGCGCATTCGGTCATGCCCGTACCCGATGCCCTTGCCGACCAGACGGCGGCTCAACTGTTCGTCAATCCGTTCACGGCCCATGCCATGGTTCGCGAGTCGGGCGTGAAGCCGGGCGAGTGGCTCATGCTCACGGCGGCGGGTTCGGCTTTCGGCAAGATGGTGATTCAGTTCTGCCGGATGCAGGGCATCCGCACCATCGCTACGGTGCGCCGCAACGACATGGTTCGGGAACTGGAAGCCATCGGGGCCGAGGTGGTGATCAATACCGAAGAGGAAAGCCTGACGCGCCGCGTGGCCGAACTGACCGGTGGCAAAGGCGTGCCGTGCGTGCTGGAACCGGTGGCGGGCAAAACGGCGGCCTCGGCACTGAACTGCCTGCGAACGGGCGGAACCATGCTCGTGTACGGTGCGCTGAGTTTGGAGCCGATACCAGTCAATGCCGGGCTGATGATATTCAAATCGTTGACCATCAAGGGCTTTTGGCTCACTACGTGGCTGCGCCGCGCCGACCCGGCGGTGTTCAGGGAAACGCAGGAGGCTGTGTTCAAACTGCTCGTATCTGATGATTGCCGGTTGCCGGTGGAAGCCAGCTACCCGCTATCTGAAATCCGCCAGGCTGTGACGCACGCGGCGACAACGGGCAGGCACGGCAAGATACTGGTGCATATATAGCCTCCCCCAAAAGCCCCCCCCCCCCCCCACCCCCACCGGAAAGCCCCCCCATGGGGGGGGGGGGGGGGAAAAAAAAAATTTGTTTTTTTAATTGTGATGTTTTTGTGTTATTTAGCAATTTTTTTGCAAA
>JANPIL010000105.1:0-12859 GCA_031424975.1 Sphingobacteriales bacterium | reverse complement strand
CGCTGGTGTAATCGGGCCTGCACTTGCGGGCATGTCCGGGCTTTGGCGCGCGATTGGCCCCGGATTCCTCCTGCGTCGGAATGACAAAGGGGGTTTGGCGTTTCTAAAAGACACTATTTTTGCAGCCTATTTCCTTCACATTTTCAGCGGCTTGCGGGCAATGGACTGGGTCATGAACGTTCCCCACGTCAGGTTGTCGGTGTCGGGCTTGAATTTTTGGGCGCGTTCCACGGCCATGTTTGCCGCCGCATCCACCACCCAGTCGAAGTTTTCCTGACCCACCGAGGCAATGTCCGCATCGGGAGCCGGGTTGCAGAAGTCAATCGCATACGGGATGCCCTCGCGCACCGCCAACTCGACCGTATTGAAATCATAGCCGAGAGCCTTGTTCAGCGCAACCACGTATTTTTCCATGGTGGCCAACAGCTTTTTGTCGGCATTGAACTGGCCGTGCACGTAACGCAAATGGTGCGGGTTGCGCGGCTCGTATTCCATGATGCGCACGTTGCCGCCGCCAATGCCGTAGCACCGGAAATACGAGTCGAACACGATTTCCTCTTGCAGCATCATCACCAATTGGCCGGTTTCGGCGTGGGCGTGGAACAATTCCTCGGCCGAGTGGATTTTATAGACGCTTTTCCAGCCGCCGCCCGCGTGCGGTTTCATGTAGGCCGGAAAACCGATGTATTCAAATATCCCGTGCCAGTTGATGGGGTATTTCAGGTTGCGGAACGAGGTCTCGAACGTATCCGACGGCCGTTCGAAAGATGGCAAAATTACGGTTTTGGGAACCGGAACGCCGATTTTGACGGCCAGCGCATTGTTGAAAAACTTCTCGTCGGCACTCCACCAGAACGGGTTGTTGATCACGGCCGTGCCCGAAATGGCGGCGTTTTTCAGGAAACTGCGGTAAAACGGCACGTCTTGCGAGATGCGGTCAATAATCACCGCGTACTCCGAAGGTGCGCCCTGCTGTACCATGTCCACACTCACGGCCTCGGCCTGTATGTCCTTGATACCCAAACTGTTGATCTTGTCAATGAATGCCCACGGAAAGGTATTTTCCATGCCGAAGAGTATGCCGATTTTTTTCATGGTTAGAAAGAGGAAATAAAAAGCCCCGGCTATAAAGGGGAGTGAGTAAATGAATGAATGATTGATTGTGCGGGACTGTTCTTTTTAAGCGAAGAAAGAACCTTCAAGAAGCCTCCCAGCCCCCTCCGAAAGAGGCGGCTTTTCCTTATCTGATCAGCGACAGGTAATGCGGGAACATCTGCCTCCACACGGGCCAGTCGTGCAGGGCTTCGTGCCGGATGTCGAGCCAGTGATGGATGCCTTTGTCTCCGAGCAACTTAGCCATTTTCACATTTGCGTCCAAACAGATGTCCCACGAACCCGTGCCCAGCGTGATGAACATATCGCGGTAGCGGTCGTCCCAGGCATTGGGCAGGTAATCGGGCGGGTTGTTGAAATACACATGGTCGTCGTAATGGCCGCCCGCGTAGTGCCGTATGTCGAACACACCGCTCATGTTGAACGCATATTTGGCCCGGTCGGGGTGTTTGAGTGCGAAGTTGGTGGCATGGTATGCGCCGAAGCTGCACCCGGCAGTGGCCACGCGCGGCACGCCGGTTTCCCAGGCCGCCCAAGGTGCCAGTTCGTGATACAGCATCTGGTCGTACCAGTGGTAGTTTTTGGCGCGTTCCGCCGGATGCACGCCCCGGTTGTACCACGTCAGCGCGTCGAAACTGTCGGGGCAGTATATTCTCATCAGTCCGTTTTCCACAAACCACCGCACCGACTCAATCAGGCCCTGGTCGCGGTTCTCGTGAAAGCTCCCGCGCGAAGTCGGAAACAGGATGACCGGATAGCCCCGCTCCCCGAACACCAGCATTTCCACGTCGCGGCTCAGGTTGGGCGAATGCCACTTGCGGTATTCCTCTCTCATTGGTTTCTTGTTTTGTCTGGTTTTCGTTTGTGGCCGCCATGCGCGGAAAATGGCCGGATAAAAATAGTATCCCTGAAAAGAGCCAAACCCGCACGCTGGCTTCCGGCGTTTTTTTTCGTTTTCCGCCGCCTGCGGGCCACGGCTTTTACAACCGCGTGAATATTAGCACTTTTACCGGAAAAAATATCCGAACCTTACAAATATTCGATTTTTATGCTTTCAGCAGCCGTTTTTCTCATTTTTTCGTCCTTTTTTTGCGGTTCGCCTTTCCACAAAAACATGGAGCAAACCGTTGCGCACCCAGTTCAGGAGCATTACCAACTGCAAAAAATCAAGAACTTTCCGTCAAAATACTTGAAAAGAGACGTTGAGATTGATGTTTTCCTGCCACCCGGATATTCGGAAAACAGCGGAAAATATCCGCTTTTACTCCTCAACGACGGGCAGGACAATGAAGCCGTGCGCCTCAAAAGCACCCTGGACTCGCTGGCACGGCTGGGCAGAATCAGCAACATCATTGCCGTGGGCGTGTATGCCGGCCACGACCGGATGCACGAGTACGGCGTGGCCGCCCAAGCCGACTACAAGCAGCGCGGCAACCGGGCGGCGGCGCACACGGATTTCATTTTGAATGAACTCCTACCCTACCTGACCAATACCTACCGCATTGACAGCCAAGGCGGTGGCAATGCAATAGCCGGTTACTCGCTGGGTGGCCTGTCGGCGTTTGACTTGGCGTGGAACCACCCGGCGGTGTTTGCCAAGGTGGGCGTGTTTTCGGGTTCGTTCTGGTGGCGCAGCAAAGCCTACGAGGATGGCTACGTGGACAACGACCGGATTATGCACAGCCACATCCGCGCGGGAAAACACAAGCCGGGCATGAAGTTCTGGCTACAAGCCGGCACGCACGACGAAACCGACGACCGCAACGGCAACGGCATCATTGATGCAATTGACGACACGCTCGACATCATTGCCGAACTGGCCCGCAAAGGCTACCGCCCGCAGCAAGACATTGAATATTACCAGATGGAAGGCGGCCAGCACAACCCGCACACGTGGGCGCAAGCCATGCCGGTGTTTCTGGAATGGGCCTTTGGCGAAAACCGGTGACTGAAAAAATGGGATATGCGGCGCAGGTTTGGCAGGTTTGAAAGATACTATTTCGGACGGTGAAAATCGCGTTCATGTTGCAATTCCACAACTAATTGAAAGTGGTTGATATTATGGCTCTGCAAAATGCCAAAAACTTGTTGCATCAGCGCCATAGCGGTTTGTTGGTCAGCATAAATGAACAGGGCGATTTTCGCCATCCTGTTATTATTTTTAATTTCAATTACGCTATCCTCAAACCCATCAATAGACTTAAAAGAAACAAACTGAGGAGTTTTTTCTGGTATCTCTATATTCATAAAAAGTTGCTCGTTTTTATCAATCATTACGGTCAGTATGGTAACATCACTATCTAATAAGACACAAGTGTTTACTGACCTTGCAACAGGCAGACTCAACTGAAGTTTGGTTGTCTCATTAAAATTTCGAACTCGTCCGGCACTCATAAAAAAAAAGACCACCAAAAACAGGGTGGATGCCATAAAATTCAGATCCGGCACTATTGGATTGCGGCAGCTTCGTGGCATAGTTCAGTTAGGATTGTTTCACTTGGATGCTGTACTGCCACTAATTCCATAAAAAAACCTGCCGCCTGCAACCCGTGATGGGTTGCAGGCGGCAGGTTTGGCATTTTCAAAAGATACTATTTCCGGCCAACACAGCCAGTGTCTTTCACACCTCAGCCAAGTACTTGTGTACGAAGCTGATGGCCATGGCCCCTTCGCCCACCGCCGAGGCCACGCGGTTCATGGCCGTGGCACGCACGTCGCCAGCGGCAAAGATGCCCGGCACGCAGGTTTCCAGCGGGTAGGGTTCGCGTTCCTTCTTCCAGATTTTCCGGTAGTCCGGGTATTGCACCAAGCTGCGTCCGGTTTCCAAAAATCCGCGCGCATCCTTTTTCATGTTCAGTTGCAGCCAGCCGGTGTAGGGCTTGGCCCCGATGAAGATAAACAGCGCGTCGGCGGGCAGGGCTTGCGTCTGGCCGGAGTTTATGTCCTTGACAACCAGTTCCTGCAAGTGGCCATCGCCTTTGGCCTCCGCGATTTCGGTACAGGGAAGCAGCCGTATGTTGGGCGTGTTACCGATCTGGTCTATGAGGTACTGCGACATGGCGGCCGACAAATCGGGGTGGCGCACGATGATGTACACGTTTTTGGCAAACTGCGACAGGTACATTGCGCCCTGGCCCGCCGAGTTGCCGCCACCCACCACAAACACCTGGCGGTCGCGGCAGGCGTTGGCTTCGGTGGTGGCCGCGCCGTAATACACACCCGCCCCGGCAAACTCGGGTACGCCTTTGGTTTCGAGTTTGCGGTAGTCCACGCCCGTGGCAATCACAATGCTTTTGGTGTTGATGGTGCTGCCATTGACCAATGTCAGTATCTTGTAATTGTCCTTGATTTCAATGTTGGTCACTTCGGTGGGCGACAGGAATTCCACGCCGAAACGCGTGGCCTGCGTGATGGCGCGCCGCGAGAGTTCGGCCCCGCTCAGGCCCGCCGGGAAGCCGAGGTAGTTTTCAATCCGCGAGCTGGTGCCCGCCTGCCCGCCGGGGGCGCGTTTGTCAATGAGCAGCGTTTTCAGCCCCTCCGAGCCGCCGTACACCGCCGCCGACAGCCCGGCGGGACCGGCCCCGATAATCACCACGTCGTAGAGTTCGGCGGAGGCGTGGAGCTGCAACCCGATGCGTTCGGCAAGTTGGGCCAGCGCGGGCTGTTGCAGGAACGTTCCATCCTCAAAAAACACAATGGGCACATCTTTCATTGCCAAGCTGTTCAGGGCGAGCAGTTCCTTGGCTTTCTCGTTGGTTTCCGCATCCAGCCACTGGTAGGGAAACAGGTTTGCCGACAGGAAATCCTTGATCTCGTGCGATTTGGCCGAGAACTGGAAGCCGATCACCTTCACGCCGTCGAAATCGGGGACGAAGCGGGACTGCCAGCTTTCGAGCAAATCGGTCAGTATCGGGAACATTTTCTCTTCGGGCGGATCCCAGGGCTTGGTCAGGTAATAATCCAGCCGGACTTCATTGATGGCCTTGATAGCCGCATCGGTATCTGAGTAGGCGGTGAGCAGCACGCGTTTGGCTTCGGGGAAAACTTTTCTGGCTTCAACCAGAAACTCCACGCCGAGCATTTCGGGCATCCGCTGGTCGGAGACGAACATGGCCACCACTTCATTTTTCTGCTTCAGTTCTTTGATGGCATCCAGTGCTTCGCGCGCCGATTCGGTGCTCAAAATCCTGTAATCCTTGCGGTAGGCGTTGCGCAGGTCGCGGGTCAGGGCGTGCAGCACCTGCGCATCGTCGTCTATGGCTATGATGAAGGGTTGTTTCATGGGTTGAAGTGGCGTTTTGCGCGAAGGCGGGTTTGGCGTTTTTGAAAGCTGAAAGCCCCGTCTTTAGCGGGGATACTGTTTTGTCTGCAGCGTGTAGAGACGTTGCACCGCAACGTCTCCGTGGCAGGGCAACGTTTCCCGCGCACCGCCACATTTCCTGTTTCCCAACGGTTGATACGCATTGAAGGCTTCTATAAATATGGCACTGGAAACATGGTGCCGGAAACAAAGACGTTGCGGTGCAACGTCTCTACACATTTTTGCGTTTTCGAACGGCAAACCGAAAACGCAAAACGCCCTCACTCCACGGGCAGGCACACGCTGAGAACCGTGCGTCCGGGTTGCGACTCCACGCTGACCTTGCCGTTGTGCTGCTGGATGATGCGCTTCACAATATCCAGGCCAAGACCCGTGCCCTTGCCGATTTCCTTGGTGGTGAAAAACGGGTCGAAAATCAAGTCCACCCTCTCGGCGGGAATGCCGCTGCCGTTGTCAATGATGTCGGTAATCACGAATTCGCGTTCCTGCCGCGCCTCAATACGCAATTGGCCGCCGTCTTCGAGTGCGTCAATGGCGTTGTCAATCAGGTTTGTCCATACCTGGTTCATCTCGCCGGGGTTGGCATTCACTTTCGGCAGGTCGTCGGGCATGGCCACCGTCACGGTGATGTGCTTGGTTTTCAGCTTGAAATGCAGCATGGTCAGCGTGCTCTGGATGCCGTCGCGCAGGGTTATCTGCCGTTTGTCGCCACCGCCATCCATGTGCGAATAGCTTTTGACGGCATCAATCAATGTTGCAATCCGGTTGGAGGCTTCTTGGATTTCGTTCACCATTTTCTCGGTGGTCAGCACGTTTTCCAGCCACCGCAGCACGGGTTCCGTAAATTCGCCCGACACTTGGGTGCGCACAAAGTCCAGATCCCCGGTCGTGAATCCGTATTCGGTGAATGTTTCGGCCATTTCATAGACCGCCTCCATTCCGTGCGCCTCCAGCCAGTCGGCAAGTTCGTCTTCGCGGGCGGTTTTCTGCATCATGGGTAGGTCGGTTTCCGCACCTTTTTCGAGCTTGGTAAACAGCACATCGTTTACCTGATCCACTTGGGCCGGCGTGAGCCGCATGGAAATGACCTGTTTGAACTTCTCCGGCACATTGGACAGGTGTTTTTTCAAGGCCGACGCGCCGCGCACAATCGCCGCCGCCGGATTGTTCAGCTCGTGCGAAAGGCCAGCCGAGAGTTTGCCCAACGAAATCATTTTCTCGTTCTGCTGCTGGAGCTTGGTGAAGTTGCGCACCCGGTTCAGCATCCGGTGCACCAGCGTTTCGGTCAGTTCGTGCTGGGTGTGGATCATTTCCGGAAACCGGTCGCGGTGCAGCATCAGAACGGTGGTAGGTTCGGTGGCCAACGCATCGCCCGTGGCAGTGGCCATGCGCGAGTAAGGCAGCACACCGCCGATGTCGTCTTTTTCCATCTGTCCGAACTCGCGCTGCTGGTCGCCCTGCATCATGAACATCCGCACGTGGCCCTTGAGCATGACCAACAGGTAGTCTATCGGTTCACCGCTGCGCAGCAAGTGGTCGTCGGCTTGCAGTTCGCGCAATTCGCAATGCTCGGCCAGCCATTGCAACTGCGTGGCGGGCACGCCTTGCAGGTTCTCGTTGCGGATGAGTTGTTGGACGATGCTGGTTGGCTCCATGGTTTCGGGAAGTGGTGGGGAATTGCGCACGGTATGCCAGACAAAACGGCGTGGCGGGCGCAAAGATCAGGGGCAAAAATTAAAGCGGGTTTGGGCTTTCGGAAAGATACTATTTCCGGAAGCCGCCTTAACTTGCCGAGCATTCACTTTTGAAACGCGGAAACCAAAGCGGTTATGCCTTCCTCCCGTCATTTGTTCGACCAGGCCACCCAAGCCCTGCAATCCGTTTGCGATGCCGGCGAGGCTCGAAATATTGCCTTTCTGCTGTTAAAAACCAAATTCGGGCTGGGCCGCGCGGCAGTGCTGGCCGGCAAACTTGTGGAACAGACCGACGAAACCGCCTGGCTTGGCTGGCTGGCCCGGCTGCAACGCCACGAACCAATCCAGTATGTGCTGGAAGAGGCCGAGTTTTGCGGCCAAAAATTCGAGGTCAATGCCAGCGTACTCATTCCGCGCCCAGAAACCGAGGAATTGGTTACGTGGGCGACCGAAGCCCCCCCCGCCCCCGAAGGCCAAACCATTTTGGACATTGGCACGGGCAGCGGCTGCATCGCCGTGATGCTGGCCAAGCAGTTTCCGCGGGCGGAAGTCTGGGCAATTGATGTGTCAGCCGAAGCCCTGGCCGTGGCCCGGCGCAATGCGGATGCGCACGGCGTGGCGGTGCATTTTGTCCAGGCCGATTTTTTGTCCGGCAGTTTCCCGGTGGGCTTTCCCGCCGTTTTCAACCTTGTCGTGAGCAACCCGCCTTACGTCACGCTTTCCGAAAAGTCCGCCATGCAGCGCAATGTGATCGGTTTTGAACCGGCCACCGCACTTTTTGTGCCCGACAACGACCCGCTGCTTTTTTACCGGCACATTGCCCGGTTCTGCCAGCGGGCATTGGCAACCGGCGGAAAATACTATGTGGAAACCAACGAAAACCTGACCCGCGAAACGGCGCGGCTCATGGAATCGCATTCGCTCAGCGCCGAGGTGCGGCACGATATGTTTGGCAAACCACGCTTCGTGGGCGGCCGCCGCACCACCTGAAACGGCCCACCGTTCCGCCATTTCCGCCCGTGCGGACGTGTGGAAAAACAACCCCGTTGCCGACCATGCTGGTGCAAGTTATTTCCAAAAATCGCACCCAAAACCTCGGCTAACTTTACGGATAATTACTTTTTTTATTCATAATCGCCTGTATGACAGGATTTAAGTCTTTTTTGTCCGTGTAAGAAAAAGTCGGAAAGCACACCAAATTATCCTGCCAGACCCGTAACCCGAACGGGAAGCATTGCCTACCTTACGCACGATTCAAAACCAACAGATTATCGAAAACACAAAAGACCGTATTCAGGGCAGCCGGACTTTGGGAGCCGGATCCGCAAAAAACCGAATGTGTATGCGTAGATTTTTATTGTGCGCGGCCTTGTCCGCCTTTTGTTGTGTCACGTTTGCGGCGGCTTCCGCTGCCCCGGCGGTTGGCCAAGGCCAACGTCCGCTGCCTCCCCCCTCCGACTCGCTGCGCCCCGCCCCGGAAACCACTCCTCCTCCCCTGCTCGACAGCCTGATCCGTTATGCCAAGCACCATTTGGGCATCCGCTACCGTTCCGGGGGCCGCTCCGCCACCGGTTTTGATTGTTCGGGCTTCACCTCGCACGTGTTTTCGCAGTTCGGCTTCCAAATTCCGCGTTCCTCGGCGGCTCAGGCCACCGTGGGCGAACCGGTGCGGATGGGCGAGATGCAGAAGGGCGACCTGATTTTTTTCAAGGGGCGCAACCGCCGCAGCCGGTACGTGGGCCACGTGGGCATCGTGATTTCGGAAAAAGGCGAGAAAACACGCTTCATCCATGCCTCGTGCAGCCAAGGCATCAGCATCGCCACCACCGACTCACTGTACTACAAGACCCGGCTCCTAAAGGTCAAGCGTTTGATTGACAGCGCATTGCCGGAACCCTGCACCCCCTGACCACCCATGTGGCCCGGCTTGCGGGAGTCCCCGAGTGCGGGTTCCCGGAAATAGTATCCTCCCCAAACGCCAAACCCGCCGCCTCCCGCCGGATAGCCAACCCTTGCCGCCCCAAACCCGGAATTTGCCTTTTCGGCTGCCTTTCTTACATTGCGTGGGCAACCGGCACTGCCGTCGGCAACCAGATCCAACCAACTGCATACCGCACGTTGGCTCCACTTAACGTCTGCAGACACACCGAATCATGAAGAAACATTACTTGGGCTGGCTGGCCTTGGCTTTCCTAATGGTTGAGCCATGCACGGCGCAGCAACTCAAGCCGGGTTTTGACCTGACCGAATGCACGGATATGCTCAGGATAGCCGCCCGCTTCGGCGACAGCGCGTATGTGCAAACCATACCGCCACCCGCCAATTATACATCCTTGTACCGGTCGCCGGTGGTGGGTTTGGAAAATATGTGGGACTTGTGGGTGAGCCGCGACAACCGCGTGGCGGTAATCAGCGTGCGGGGCACCACCGCCAACAGCACAAGCTGGCTGGCGAATTTCTACGCGGCCATGGTGCCCGCCAGTGGCGAGTTGCAGGTTAGCGAAACCGAAAAATTCAATTACCGCCTTGCCGACAACCCCAAGGCGGCGGTTCACGTAGGCTGGCTGGTCAGCACGGCATTCCTGTCCAAAGGCATCTTGCCCAAACTCGATTCCTGTTACAAGAGCGGCATCAAAGACTTCATCGTTGCCGGACACAGCCAGGGCGGAGCCATTGCCTACCTGCTCACGGCCCACCTGTACAGCTTGCAGCGGCAAAAAACACTGCCCGCCGACATCCGCTTCAAGACCTACAACAGTGCCGCACCCAAGCCGGGCAACCTGTATTTTGCCTACGAATATGAAGCCATGACCCAAGGCGGCTGGGCGTACAACACCGTAAACTCCGCCGACTGGGTGCCCGAAGTGCCGCTTTCCGTGCAAACCGTGAATGATTTTAACACGACCAACCCGTTTGTCAATGCCAAAGCCATGATCGGCAAGCAGAAACTATTGCAGCGGCTAGCTCTCAGACACGTCTATAACAACCTGAGCAAGCCATCGCTGAAAGCCCAGAAGAACTACCAGAAATACTTGGGGAACTTGGCATCGAAAGCAGTACGCAAAAACATCAGCGGCTATGCAGCGCCCGAATACTACAACAGCAACAACTACGTGCGCACCGGCGCATTCATGGTGCTGCTGGCCGATAGCGCGTATTACAAAACCTATCCCGACAGCAAGGAAAAAATCTTCACCCACCATTTTCCGGACCCTTACCTGTACTTGGCCGAAAAATTCGGTTCTGCCTCGCCATCCGCAACGCCGCCTGCTTCCGTGCAGGCAACCGCGTTGGGCGGCACTTGGGAACTGGACTACATTTCGGGCAGCCGGATTGCGTTCAGCGGGCTATATCCCGACAAGAAACCGGTAGTTACCTTTGATGTGGAAAACACCAAAATCAGCGGAAACACGAGCTGCAACGCATTTAATGGCAAATTGGTGGCCGACGGCAACAAAATCAATTTTGCCGACCCGCTGGCCACCACCCGCATGATGTGCCCCGGCGAGGGCGAGCGGGCATTTCTGGAAACGCTGAAAAAAGTAAATACCTACGCCATCAGCGGTAATACGCTTACCTTTATCATGGGCGACGTAGCGGTGATGCGTTTTGTGAGGAAGTAAGCGGATGTAAAAATAGTATCCTTTCAAAAGCACAAACCCAACCACCTGTTTTGTCATAAACCAAAAGCCCGAACCCATGAAAACAACCCTTATTTCCCTGCTTGCCATTGGCGCAATCCTGACCGCCTGCAACACCAAAACCGCCCAGGAATCCACCGGCGAAGCCACCACCACCGATACCGCTACGGTGGCGGCTCCGCCGGTGGCGACGGCCTCATGCTATGCCTACACTGCCAACAAGGACACTGTAACGCTGCGCCTCACCGCTAATGGAAGTGCCGTGACCGGCCAATTGGCGTACAAATTGTCCGGAAAGGACAAGAATACCGGCACCATCCAAGGCGAGATGAAAGGCGACACGCTGCTGGCTGATTACAAATTCATGTCTGAAGGAACGGAATCGGTGCGGCAGGTCGCATTCTTAAAAAGCGGCGATATGCTCACGGAAGGCTACGCGGCCGCGAAACAGGAAGGAAGCCGCATGGTGTTTGAAAATACCGGCGATTTGAAATTCAACGGAAACATGGCGTTGAAGAAAGTTGCCTGCCCCGAATAAAACCGCCCGCAGAACCAAGCCGCCCCGGCGGGCAAAATCCGTCATGGCCCACAGCAAGCGAAACCGCACCATGACCGAGAACCCCCTTCCCGAAACGGCCAAAATAGTATCTTTTGAAAAGGCCAAACCCAGGCGCATCCACCAACACCTCACGTTCCAAGTGCTGGTGGCAATTGCCATCGGCATTGCGGTGGGCAGTTACCTGCACGAAGGTTACGAACGGAAAACCATTACCGATGGCGACCTGAAAAACGTGGAGGCCATCGGCAAGACGTTCATCAACCTGATAAAGATGCTGATTGCGCCAATCATCTTCCTGACCATCGTGGTGGGCATCGGCAAGGTGCAGGACATGAGGCAGTTCGGGCGCATCGGCGGCAAGGCGATGCTGTATTTTTTGTCGGTGACCACGCTGGCCCTGGCCATTGGTGTATTGGTTGCCAACACCGTGCAGCCCGGCGCGGGTCTGGATCAAAGCCAGATCAAGCAAGGCGACGTATCGCAATACGTGCAGAAAAGCCGCGAAAAAACCGCCGTCGAACACATCACCGAAATCGTGCCGCCCAACGTGGTGGGGGCGTTTGCCGAAGGGAACCTGCTGCAAGTGCTGCTGTTTTCGGTGCTGTTCGGCGTGGCGGTTTCGCGCATTGGCGAGGCCGGGCATTCGCTGGTCGGCACGTTCGATAAAATCCTGAAAGCCCTCTTCAAAGTATTGAGCATGATCATGGTACTGGCTCCCATCGGGGCGTTTGGCGGCATGGCATTCACCATCGGCAAATACGGGCTGGAAGCCCTCATTCCGCTTGGCAAGCTCATGCTCACGGTTTACCTGACCATGTTTTTGTTTGTTTTCGTGGTGCTCAATGCCATTTGCCGTTTCAACGGCATCAGCCTCTGGAAACTGCTGGGCTACATCAAGGACGAGATTCTGATTGTACTGGGCACGTCGTCGTCTGAGTCGGTGCTGCCGCGCATGATCGAAAAAATGGAACGCTACGGCTGCGCCAGGCAGGTGGCGGGGCTGGTGATACCGACGGGCTACTCGTTCAACCTCGACGGCACGAGCATTTATTTGTCGCTCTGCGTGATTTTTTTGGCGCAGGTTTTTCACGTGAACTTGGGCATGGCCGAGCAATTGGGCATCATTGGCGTACTGGTGCTGACTTCCAAGGGAGCCGCCGGGGTTACGGGCAGCGGCTTCATTGTGCTGGCTTCCACGCTGGCCTCGTTCCCGCAGATTCCGATTGCCGGGCTGGGCTTGCTGCTGGGCGTGGACCGCTTCATGTCCGAAGCCCGCTCCATCACCAACCTGATCGGCAATGCCGTGGCAACGGTGGTCATCGCCAAAAGTGAAAAAGCCTTTCACCCGCCCATGCTGCCAAACGAGCTTGAGCCGGTTATGGCAGCCGGGCACGAACCGAAAAAATAGTATCTTTTGGAAAGCCCAAACCCCCGTCCCAAAAACACCGTGCAAATCCTCTCCCACGACCTATTTCCCCGCCCGAAACCGCTTCCCGTCAAGGTGCTCCAGTTCGGCACCGGAATCCTGCTG
>JANPIL010000104.1:0-1811 GCA_031424975.1 Sphingobacteriales bacterium | reverse complement strand
GGAGACCCAACGTACCCAACTCTCGTCTATCAGTACGCCTGGGCCGATGATCTCTAATTCAACGCCCCGCATTCGAGCATCCAGCAGAGTGTAAATCATCAGCTTGTCTGGGATGAAGTATGCATTCGCGATCCGGATGGTTTCGCGGGCGGCGGCGATCGAAAGCATGATCATCAAGCGCGCACTGTCGCTCCCTTCATCTGCAGAGCTCTTAAAGACCTGACAAACGTCGTCTCCGACTTCTGGTAGCGAAGGGAAGTAATCTTTCCCGTGGAGTACGCAGCCGCGGGTCTGCAGCCAGTTATCCATAAAGGCCTGTTGCATCTGCGCGACAGCAGGGCCTTCAAGTCGGTAGTGGGAATCGCGCCAGTTGCCCGTCCGATCACCGTGACCATCCCATGTGTCGCCGATCCCCACCCCTCCCGTGAAGCCCACCCTACCATCCACCACGAGAAGCTTGCGGTGCGTACGTTGGTTGATTCGCGTGAGGTGAAAGACGCGATACAGCTCAAGCTGCACGCCGGCTCTCTTCAACAGGCGGATCGCTGGTGAGTCCGTGTTATCGCAACCCATCGCATCCTGTAACATATGCACGCGCACACCGGCACGGGCACGCTCTGCGAGAGCTTCGGCGAAACGCGTCGCAACCCGGCCCTCCCAATAGATGAAGTTCTCAAAAGTGATGGTCTCTCGCGCACTTCGGATCGCTTCCAGCATCGCTGGAAAGATCTGCGCACCGTTGTGCAATGCTTCCACGCGATTTCCTCCGAGAAGCGGCGGCCCCAGAAGGTTGCCCATCGAACGGGCAAAACTGTCGTCCCCGACTGCGTATGGAGCCCGGATGAGCTGACGAAGTCGCCTTCCCTCCGTGAAGAAGTTGCCGGCGATAAAGATCCCCGCAGCGGCGCCGCCCACGGCGCTCAAGGCCAATGCTGGCCATCTCGGCTCACGTGACCGGGAGGGGCGGCGCCATTTCACGTGAACAAGATCGTTCGTACCCGGAGAGGTGCATGCATTGGGAAGAGGTCGGTCACCCGTGCAGAAAGCTCCGCTTTCTCATAAACGGGAAGGAGAATAAGAGGGGCACGCTTTTAGCTACAACTCGGGACTGTCCATGAATTCCAGCCCACCAGCGCTGACATCCGAAGAGCAGGAGCAGCTCCTGCAAACCATCGAGATGTTTGAAGTCATCGTTCAGGCAAGTCCCCAAGACTGCCAGTCGATGGAAATCCTGAAGGACGCCTACTACAAGCTGGATCGCCAGGCTGATGCGCTGATCATCTCGCGCCGTCTCGCCGATAGCTATGTGGAGCTCGGCCAATTCTCTCAAGCAGTCATCGAGTACGAGAACATCCTGCAAAATGATCCGGCGAATCCTGAGGTCATTGCAGCGTTGGGTGAAGTAGAGGAAAAGCTTTACCGCAGTGCTCAGGGCCGGTCGGAGGCCAGCCCACCTCCCAAGCCGCAGATTGCAGCAGGCGGCCTCGGGGGCGTGGAGATCGAGTACGAGCCGAGCACCTTCGACACTGGTGCACTGATCACCACCCAGCAGACGACGCGTTCCGATGGACGAACGCAGAAGCAGCGCATCCGGCCGGAAGAGGTCCACCTTCAGGATGACGGCAATGACCAGCTGGCGAAGTTTCTCATCCAGAACAAACTCGTCGCCGAGGAGGTTGTGACCTCAGCCCTCGAGCGCTTGCGAAAGAAGAACAGCGACCGTTCGAAGGCTGCGCTACCGCTCTCACTTGTGGACGAAATATGCCGCCGAGGCGCAATTGAGGTCGAAACGCTTCTCCTGGGCATTCTCG
>JANPIL010000103.1:0-13120 GCA_031424975.1 Sphingobacteriales bacterium | reverse complement strand
CGGGATATTGTCCAATATTTAGTGAATCCACCCAATGAAAGCATATATTTTCCCCGGCCAAGGTGCCCAGTTCGCAGGCATGGGCATGGACTTGCACCAGAATGCCCCCGCCGCCAAGGCCCTTTTTGAGCAAGCCAATGAAATACTGGGTTTCCGCATTACGGATGTCATGTTTGGCGGCACGGACGACGAACTTAAGCAGACCAGCGTTACCCAACCGGCCATTTTCCTGCATTCCACCATTCTTGCCAAAGTGGCCGACAACTTCCAGCCCGACATGGTGGCCGGTCATTCGCTCGGCGAGTTTTCGGCGTTGGTCGCCAACGGCACGCTTTCGTTTGAAGATGGTTTGCGGCTGGTGGCGCGGCGGGCCACAGCCATGCAGGAAGCCTGCGAACGCCAACCATCCACCATGGCGGCCATTTTGGGGCTTGACGACCGGACGGTGGAGGAAATATGCGCCAGCGTGGACGACATTGTGGTGCCCGCAAACTACAACTGCCCCGGCCAACTGGTGATTTCGGGAACGCTGCGTGGCGTGGAAATTGCCTGCGAGAAACTCAAGGCCGCCGGAGCCAAACGCGCATTGGTGCTGGCGGTGGGCGGGGCGTTCCACTCGCCGCTCATGGAACCTGCCCGTGCGGAACTGGCCGAGGCAATTGAAAAAACCCCTTTCCACGCGCCCCGCTGCCCGGTGTACCAGAATGTGGATGCCCTGGCCTCAACGGATACCGAAACCATCAAGCGAAACCTGATTGCGCAACTGACGGCTCCCGTACGGTGGACGCAAAGCGTGCAGAACATGATAACCGGCGGCGCAACCCGTTTTACGGAATGCGGCCCCGGAAAAGTGCTGCAAGGATTGGTAAAAAAAATCAATGCCGCCATGGAAACCGAATCATCGGTGATGAATTGGCAATGAAGCGGGTTTGGCCTTTTTGAAAGATACTATTTTTGAAGACACTATTTTTGCCGCGTTGCCAACCAAAACACAAAACCACGGCCCAGCCAACAACCACAGCCAACAACCACAGCCAACAGCGTAAAGCCAGCCACCCCATGAAATACCCAAACTTGTTTAGCCTCATCAAAATCATCCCCCGCTGGACAGTATTGCAGATTGACATTATCCTTTGTTGCGCAGCCCTTTGGCTGGCCTACCTACTGCGTTTCAATTTCGAATGGCGTTACATCCGCCCGTCTGAGTTTGTGGTGGCGCTGGGCATCGTGATCGTGGTGAAAACCTTGTTTTTCCTGCTCACCAAAAGCTACGCCGGCATTATCCGTTACACCAGCATCGAGGATGCCAAACGCATTTTCCTGTCGCTCACGTTTGCCTTGGCCGCCATCTTGGCCATTGACATGGGCTACCGGCTCACCAACCCGCACAAGCAGTACCTGATTCCGGTTTCCGTGCTGTTCATTGATTATCTTTTCTCCATGCTTTTCATGGGTGCTTTCCGCATTCTGGTGAAAATCATCTATTTCGAGTGGAAAAACCAGCAAACCGAAAAAATCAATGTGATTATCTACGGCGCGGGCGAGGCGGGTGCGATTACCAAGAAAACGATTTCGCAAGACAAGGATACGCACCTGCACGTGGTCGCTTTTCTTGACGACAGCCTGTCTAAAGTCCGCAACACCATAGATGGTGTCCCGATTTACCACAACACGCCGGAAAACGTTTCTAAAATCGTGAGGAACAGGAAAGTTGAAATCCTGATCATCGCCATTCAGGAAATATCGCCCGCACACAAAAAAACCATCATTGACCAATGCCTTGCCCTGAATGTGCAGGTGCGCAACATACCTCCCGTCCAGAAATGGATCAATGGCGAGCTGAGCCTCAAGCAAATCAAGGATGTGAACATTGAGGATGTGTTGGGCCGCAAACCGATTCATTTGGACAAGACGCGGATTAAAAAGGAAATCGAAGGCAAGGTGATTCTGATTACCGGCGCGGCTGGCTCCATTGGTGGCGAACTGGTGCGGCAAATCATTGATTTCCAGCCGGAAATGCTCCTCATGGTTGACCAATCCGAATCGGCATTATACGATCTGGAACTGGAAATCCGGGATTCGGCTCCGCGTCTGGAAATGCGGGTCATTCTCTGCGACATCACCAATGCCGAGCGGATGGGCAAGGTTTTCCGCAAGTACCAGCCCGACATTGTGTTCCATGCGGCGGCCTACAAGCACGTGCCCATGATGGAGGACAACCCCTCGGAAGCGGTTATCAACAACGTACTGGGCACCAAAGTAGTAGCCGATCTGGCGGCGCGCTACCACAGCGAAAAGTTCGTGATGATCTCCACCGACAAGGCCGTGAACCCGACCAGTGCCATGGGTGCCTCCAAGCGCATTGCTGAAATATACATCCAGTCGCTGAACGACGAACTTGAAGGCCGCCAAGCCGGCGAAGTGTTGCAACACACCAAATTCATCACCACGCGGTTTGGCAATGTGCTGGGCTCCAATGGCTCGGTGATTCCCAGGTTCCAAAAACAGATCTCATCGGGCGGGCCGATCACCGTTACGCACCCCGAAATCACGCGGTATTTCATGACCATTCCCGAAGCCTGCCAACTGGTGCTGGAAGCAGAAGCCATGGGAAAAGGCGGCGAAATACTGCTGTTCGACATGGGCGAATCCATCAAGATCGTTGACTTGGCCAAGAAAATGGTGCGCCTGTCGGGCTTGTCGCTGGGGCGCGACATACAACTGGTTTTCACCGGCTTGCGCCCCGGCGAAAAACTCTATGAGGAATTGTTGAGCGATGAGGAAAACACCATGCCCACGCACCACCCGCAAATCATGATTGCCAAGGTGCGCAAATACGACTTCAACATGATTCAGCAGCACCTGAACGATCTGGGCCATCTGCTTTCGGTGCAGGACAATGACTCAATCATCATGAAGATGAAGAAAATAGTACCCGAATACATCAGCAATAACTCGACGTATGAGCGGCTCGACCACCAGCGCGAGGAAGTGTAGCACCCCAACCCCGAAGGGGAGCAAGAAAAATAGTATCCCTTGAAAACACGAAACCCGCTGCAGTTGGGCAGCGGGCGGGTTTGGTGACCTCGGCGGGAATCGAACCTGCATCAAAAGTTTAGGAAACTTCTATTCTATCCGTTGAACTACGAGGTCGCTTGCGGCAGCTTTGGGGCAAAGGTACGCATAAAATCGCTTGCGAATCAACAGCCCGAACCGGGGTTCCGGAAATAGTATCTCCCGAAAATGCCAAACCCCGCCGCACGCAAAACAACCCCCGTCGGCTATTCGGCGGCGGCTTTCTCCCCTACCGGCTCTTCCTTTTCATGTTCCGCGTCCATTTCGTTCTCCGCATCCGCTTCTTCGGTCTGGTTCCAGAGGGCGTTGTGTTCGGGCAGCCAGTTCGGGTAGATGGCAAAATGCTTTTCCTTCACCTTTGCGAACAATATCTGGCGCAATTCGTCGAGATTTTCCTTTTTCCCAGCCGAAATGAACACTACGTTTTCCGTGTTCGTCTGCAAATACGTTTGCTTTAGCCGCTCTATTTTTTCATGGGCCGTAATGCCGTTCTGCAAGTCGGTGTGTTTCTCCAAATCGGCATTGTATAAGTCTATCTTATTGAAAACCAATATGGTAGGCTTGTCCGCCGCCTTTATTTCAGCCAGCGTGACATTGACAACCTCAATCTGCTCTTCAAAGGACGGGTGCGAAATATCGACCACGTGCAGCAGTATGTCGGCTTCGCGCACCTCATCAAGTGTGGACTTGAACGATTCGATGAGCGTGGTGGGCAGCTTACGGATAAAACCCACCGTATCGGTGAGCAAAAACGGAATGCTTTCGTGAACCACCTTGCGCACCGTGGAATCAACGGTGGCGAACAGTTTGTTTTCGGCAAACACATCGGCTTTAGCCAAGCGTTGCATCAGCGTTGACTTGCCCACGTTTGTGTAGCCCACCAAGGCCACGCGCACCATTCCATCGCGCGATTTTCGGCGTGTAACGCTCTGTTTGTCAATGTCTTTCAGTTTTTCGCGCAGCAAGTCTATGCGGCTGCGGATGTCGCGCCGGTCGGTTTCTATTTCCTTTTCACCCGCACCGCCGCGTGTGCCCGTGCCACCGCGTTGGCGTTCCAAGTGCGTCCACATCCGGGTCAGGCGCGGCAGCAGGTATTGGTAGCGGGCCAGTTCCACTTGCGTTTTGGCCTGGTTGGTTTTGGCGCGTTTCAAGAAAATATCCAGGATTAGCAGGCTGCGGTCGTATATCTTGCATTCCAACTCCTTTTCCAGATTGCGCAGTTGCGATGGCGAAAGGTCGTCGTCGAAAATAACCATGTTGGGTGTTTGCGAGGCCACATAAGCCCGGATTTCTTCCAGCTTGCCCTTGCCCACAAATGTGCGCGGATCGGGCTTGTCCATGCGTTGCACAAACCGCTGCACCGTGGCCACACCCAGCGTGCTGGCCAAAAAGGCAAGTTCGTCCACGTGTTCGTGCGTTTGCTCAAGCGGCTGCCCCTGCAATGCCAACGCTACTAAAACGGCCCGCTCCTGCTGCGGGGCGGTTTCCGTGAGTTTTGTTTTTTTGTTCATTTTTTTTCAATGGATTATAACTTTGCCGGACGGCACACCTATTTAGTGCTTGCGGCAGTTTTCCGAAAACTAAAAAAGCAGGCCCGCAAAAATCAAAAATGCGTCGTGGTTTTCCCATTCAGCAGCAACCGGCTTTTTCCGCCAAGCGGAAACCCGGGAAAAAAACCACGGCGAAAGAGGGTTGCGGCAACGAAATCTTTGCCGCAACCGTACAACTCTGAATTGCACTAAACAAATTAATCGCTAATTTGCGAAGCAAATTCCACCGTTTCAGAATGCGCATCGCCATTGTCATCAACACTGCTTGGAACATCCACAACTTCAGAATGGGGCTGATTCGTTCCTTTTTGGAGGCCAAGCACGAAATTCACGCCATTGCACCGCCCGACGGCTATGAGCAGCATTTGATCAATGCCGGTTGCCATTACCACCCTGTTTTGCTCGACAACAAGGGCACCAGCCCCGCCAAGGACTTTCAATATACGCGAAAACTGTATTCGCTGTATAAAAAACTCCGTCCCGACGTGGTTTTGCACTTTACCATAAAACCCAACTTGTACGGCACATTGGCGGCTCGGCTGGCGGGTGTTCCGGCAATCAATAATGTATCGGGCTTGGGAACGGTGTTTCTGCGCGAAAACATGGCCAGCAAAGTGGCGCGTACCTTGTACCGGTTTGCTTTCCGTTTTGCCGACAAGGTTTTTTTCCAGAACGGCGACGACTTGGCTTATTTTATCAGTCAGCGGCTGGTCAATGCCGCCATTACTGACGTTTTGCCGGGTTCGGGCGTGGATTTGGCTTATTTTCATCCCGTTGAGTTCCGACGCAACAAACCATTCGTTTTCCTGCTGGGGGCGCGTTTAATCCAAGACAAAGGCATCCGTGAATATGCCGAAGCCGCAAAAATACTCAGGCAAAAAAACGTGGATGCGCGGTTTCTGCTGGTTGGATTTAAAGATGAAAGCCCTTTCGGCGTGGATGCGGAATCGTTGCGGCAATGGACGCAAAACGACCTGATTGAATACCAAGGATCCACCGATGATATTCGCGGCGTAATTTGCCAATCTGATTGCGTGGTGCTGCCATCGTATCGCGAAGGCACGCCGCGCAGCCTGCTCGAAGCGGCCGCAATGGGCAAGCCGCTTATAGCCACTCAGGTGCCGGGCTGCGTGGAAGTAGTTGATGCCGGGATTAATGGCTTTCTTTGCGAGGCCCGGAATGCCGCCGACCTGGCCAACCAAATGCTGCGGATGCTGGCACTGGATGATGCCCAGTTGGACCAAATGGGCAAGGCCAGCCGCCGGAAAGTGGAAGAGAAATTTGACGAGAAATTTGTGATCCAGAAATACCATGCCGCCATTGCCTCCGTACTCGGGCATACCGAACCGATACCCACACAGCCCGTGATGGCCGGCACGGCCTGATATCCGCAACCTTCGGAAACCCGAAAAGTGGAGCTGAGTGCGCATACATTTTTTTACCAACCGGAAAACCATTGCCGCCACATGGAATTTATACATTCGCCAATCAAAGACCTTGTGGAGATAATACCCCGTATTTTTGAGGATGAACGGGGCGTTTTTTTTGAATCATACCACAAGCCGCTTTTCGCCGCCAATGCCGTTGACTACGATTTTGCGCAATCCAACCAGTCATTTTCAAAGAAAGGCGTGTTGCGGGGCCTGCATTTCCAAAGGCCGCCTTTTGCGCAGGGCAAGCTGGTACGGGTGGTGGCAGGCAGGGCGTTGGATGTGGTGGTGGATTTGCGCGAGGACTCGCCCACGTTCGGGCAGCACGCGAAATTTCTGCTTGATGGCAAACGCAACAACATGGTTTACGTGCCCGAAGGCTTTGCCCACGGTTTTGCCGCTTTGGAAGATACTATTTTGCAATACCAATGCACCAACGTTTACCACAAGGATTCGGAAGGAGGCATAATTTGGAATGACCCGCAATTAAACATTGACTGGGGCATTGGCAATCCGCTGGTTTCCGAGAAAGATGTGCGGCTGCCCACACTCGGCGAATTGCTGGGAAACAAATTGCTGAAACTTCAATTCGGCTGATGTCCGTTTTCGGGAAGCGGTTTTCCGGTACGGATGCCCCAGCGAAAAATAGCCTCTGAAAATAGTATCTTTTAAAACCACCAAACCCGCCTGTTTCCGGCACATCCAACTGCCGGTGCGTTGCCTGCCAGTGTCTTGCCCGCAGGTGCATTGCAAGTTTGCACCAACCCCGATGTTTCCCTTTCGGAAGTTTTCACAACAAATGGCTTTGCCAGCAACAAGGCCACTTTCATTTCCAGCCGCCCATGCAAAGATTCCTGCCGTTCATTTTGGTTTTGATCACCGCCTGCAACTCGTACAAGCAGCACATACTGCTGCAAACCGACTCGGAACGGCTGCCCAAAAAACTCGTCCAAGCGGCGGCGGGTATGGAAACACTCGAGAAAAACTATGTGATCCAGCGCAATGATTTCATCGAGGTGCGGCTGTACAGCAACAAGGGCGAAAACCTGATTGACATGAACGTGCCCAGGCCCGGCGCAGTGGCCGGTACCGCGCAACTTCAGCAAGCCGCGCCACCGCCCCGGTTCATGGTTGAAGACGATGGCTCGGTGCGGCTGCCGCAGGTGGGAACCATCAAGCTGGCGGGCTACCAGTTGCGGCAGGCCGACAGCCTGCTGGAGGCGGCCTACAACAATTTCTACGTGGATCCGTTTGTGAATGTCCGGTTTGCCAACAAACGGGTGGTGGTGCTGGGGGCCACACAAAACCAAATAGTGCCGCTGGTGAGCGAAAACATGAACCTGTTTGAGGTGCTGGCTCTCTGCGGCGGCATCGGAACCAACGGCAAGGCGCAAAATATCCGTTTGGTGCGCGGCGACCTGCGCGACCCGGAAGTGCATTTGATTGACTTGTCCACGGTTAAGGGCATGACCGAGGCCAACCTGATTGTGCAGCCCAACGACATCATTTACATTGAGCCAATCAGGCGGCCACTGCGCGAGGCATTCGCCGACATTTCGCCAATATTGTCTTTGGTCGGCACGGTAATCAGCGTGATTTCGGTGGTTATTTTTATCAATCAAGGCAACTAACTTGTTGGTTAGCGGGAACCGGATGGGGTTTGGGCGTTTTGAAAGATACTATTTTGGCAGCCATGCGATTTTCCTGCAAAATCAATTGTTATCGTTGCATTATTGATGGATAACGGCAAAATCTATGAGAACAGACGAGACATCACAGTCGTCAGGGGGTGAGGCTGATGAGCCGGACGACTTGCTGGGCGGCATTGACTTCCTTAAAATTTGGGATACCGTGCGCCGCAACTGGGTTTGGCTGTTGCTGCTGCCCTTGGTGGGGCTTGTGAGTGCCTACCTGTTTTTGCGCTACACCACCCCGATTTACGAATCATCGTCGAGCCTGAAACTGGAAATGACGCAGCAAGCCAATGAGCTGGGCCTGCCGGGATTGAACAATGCGCAGCCCTCCACCAATATTTCGGGCGAGATTGAGCTCATCCAATCCAACCTGATTTACGACGAAGTGATTGCGCAGACCGATCTGGATGTGAGTTATTACGCGTATGGGCGCAGCCGCATCAAAAACGAGGAGCGATATCAGAACCCGCCTTTCAGGGTCAAATATGAGGTAAAAAACCCGGTGGCCTACAACCAGCCCTTCGATGTGGAGATTATCGGCAAAGACCGGTTCAAGCTCAGCTACACCCTCGACGATACGGATTACAGCGGCACCCACGCGTTCGGGCAAGCCGTGGAAACGCCGTTTTTCAGGTTCGTCCTGATAGCCGCCCGCAACGCCGACCAAGACAACTCGTCCCATTATTTCACACTCAACAGCCCGGATGCGTTGCGGCAATACTTGGCATCGAATTTGCGCGTCGAGGTTGTGAACCCGGCGGCCAACATCATCGGTGTTTTCTTCAAGGATGCCAGCATCCGCAAGGCACAGGAAATCGTGAACAAGATTGACACGGTTTACCTTGAAAAAACCAAGGAACTGAAAAACAAGGCCAACAAACAGAAGATCGCGTTTTTGAACCAGCAGATTGGGACGGTGGAAGACGAACTGGATGCCTACGAATCGGATTTGGAGCGGTTTGTGGTCAGCAACAAGACTTCTGATGTGGGGCGCGACTTGGAAAAATACACGGCCAAGATAGACGAACTGGCCAGCACCCGCGCCGAACTGAACGCCCAAGCCTACATTCTCAGCAACCTGTACCAATCGCTGGCCGGCCAAAAGGAACTCACCACGCTTGTGTCCTCGCTGCCCTTGCTTTCGGACACGGAAATAGCGGCCTTGGTCACCGAAATCAACAAAATGCACCAGGAAAGGATGATGCTGGCCAAAAGCTACCGTGAAACCACGTACGCCCTGCAATCCAAAGACCAGCAGATTGCCACCACGCGCGAAAGCCTGGTGTCGCTCATCAGCCAGAAACGCCGGATTGTAAATGAAAAGAGCAGTTTGGTGAATGCCGAACTGGCCAAGGCTGAAGCTGTTTTTGCCGGTCTGCCCGCCCAAGGAACGGAGTACAACCGTATCAAGCGGATGCGCGACCTGAAGGAGAAATACCACTCGCTGATGGTGGACAAAAAAGCCGAACTGGGCATTGCCGCTGCCGGCACCCGCGAGGATTTTGTCATACTCTCGCCCGCCAGCTCGCCTTCACTTCCGATTTCGCCCAACAAAATGCTGGTTTATGGCAGTTGCCTTGTCATAAGCCTGTTGCTGGGCGTGCTGCTGATTGGCACGAAATACGTTCTGCACGACACCATTTCAAGCCAGCGCGAACTGGAAAGCGGCACCACCGCACCGCTGTTGGGCGTGATTCCGATGTACCAGAAAGAAAAACTGGATACTTCGCGCCTGGTAGTGTACCAAAACCCCAAATCTACCATGAGCGAGGCATTCCGCTCGGTGCGCACTAACATGGACTTCATGTTTCAGATGCAACAGAAAAAGAGGATTATCGCCGTCACATCCACTATCAGCGGCGAAGGCAAAACGTTTGTGGCCCTGAACCTGTCGGGAGTCATTGCGCTTTCGAGCCATAAAGTGGTATTGTTGGACTTGGATATGCGCCGCCCCAAGGTTCATCAGGCGTTTGAGGAGGACAATTACAACGGCATCAGCACGCTGCTGATAGGCAAACACACACTGGCCGAGTGCCTGCGCAAAACGCCCATCGAAAACATGGACTTCATCGCCGCCGGCCCCATGCCCCCCAATCCGTCGGAGTTGATTCTGCGGCCCGAGTTCGATAACCTGTTGAAGGAACTGCACCAAACCTACGATGTCATTGTCATTGACACGCCCCCGATTGGCTTGGTTACCGATGGGATATTGGTGATGCGGAAAGCAGATTTGCCGGTTTATGTGCTGCGGGCGGATTATTCGAAGCGCGTGTTTTTAAAAAACATCAACAAACTCATTAAAAGCAATAACTTTAGTAAATTGGCTGTCGTATTGAATGCGTTTCGCAACGTGAACCGCTATGGCTACGGCGGGTATAATTATGGTTATGGCTACAACGACTATTACGAAGACGAACCGGAGCCGGGCAAGCGTCTTGATAAATTGCGGGGCTTATTAGTGAAAAACAAATGATTTCTATTTTCAGGAAAACTTTAAAGGACGAAAACACCTACCTGCGTTCGGTGCCGCTGGTGGCTGATATGCACTCGCATATCCTGCCCGGCATTGACGACGGGGCGAAGAACCTTGAGCAGTCGCTGGAACTCATCAAGGAACTGTATGACATGGGATACCGCCGCCTGACGGCAACGCCGCACATCATGGGCGACTTTTACAAGAACACGCCTGCCATCATCCACGAAAAACTGATTAAAGTGCAGCTTGCCGTAAGCCAGCGCAAGTGGAACATTGACATCAAGGCCGCCGCCGAATATTACTTGGACGAGTGGTTCATGGAAAAACTGCGCCGCGAAGAGCCGCTCCTGACTTTTGGCGATGGTTACGTGCTGTTTGAAACCTCGTATATCAACCAGCCGGTACAATTGCAGGAAGCCATTTTCCTGATGAAATCGCAGAATTACAAGCCCGTGCTGGCTCACCCGGAGCGTTACATTTACCTGCACGATAATTTTGACCGGCTCAAGGAGATTTACGAGATGGGCGTTTATTTGCAAATCAACATCAATTCGCTGTCGGGCTACTATTCCATTCCGGCCCAGATGATTGCCGAAAAACTGATTGACAACCGCATGGTGCATTTTGCCGGCACTGATTGCCATTCAATGAAACACATACAATCACTGCACGCCACGCAAAACAAGAAATACTACGCCAAGCTACTCACGCTGGAACTGTTTAACAACACGATGTGAAACGGCTTTTTGAAAATAGTATCTTTTAAAAACACGAAACCCCCGCCTTCCAAAAAGCAGGGGTTTCGTATTTTGCGGGTAGTACTTTTCAGGCCAAGTAAGTCTATGGCTTCAATACCACTTTCACGCAATTGTCTTCCTTCTTGTTGAAAATGTCATACATTTTCGGAGCCTCACTCAGCGGCACCGAATGCGTGATGATGTCGTCGAGCACCACCTTGCCGTCCTGCACCAACGAAATCAGGTGGTCAATGTAGCGGTGCACCCACGCTTGGCCGCCCTTGAGTGTGATGCCTTTGTCGAACCACTGGTGCAGCGGGAAATTGTTGTAGGGTGTGCCATACACGCCCACCACCGTTACGGTGCCGCCCCGGCGCACGGCATCAAAACAGCGTTCCAGCACTTTCATCGAGCCTTTTTCCAACTGAACCACGTTCAGGGCCTTGTCCAGAAAACTGCGGTCGGCTTCCATGCCCACCGCATCCACGCACACATCGGCACCGTAGCCGCCGGTCATGGCGCGGATCGCATCCACGGCATCCACCTCCGCCGAGTTAATGGTTTCCACATTGGCCGATTTGCGGGCCATCTCCAAACGGTACGGCTGGATGTCCACGCCAATCACGCGGCCGGCTCCGCGCAGCCAAGCCGATTTCATGGCCATGATGCCCACCGGACCGCAGCCGAAAACCGCCACCACCTCACCGCCTTTCAAGTCGGCCCAGTCAATGGCCGACCAGCCCGTGGGGAAAATATCGGTCATGAATAGGATTTGCTCATCGGTCAGCCCTTCGGGCACCACGCGCGGGCCGTTGTTGGCATACGGCACACGCACCAGCTCGGCCTGCCCGCCATCGTAGCCGCCATACAAATCGGTATAGCCAAACAATGCGCCGCCCTTGCCCTTGAGCAAGCCGCCTTCCGGCCCGTAATGGTCGGGGTTGGAGTTTTCGCAGTGGCTGGGCATTTCCATCGAGCAGAAATTACAGTGTCCGCAGGCAATCGGGAACGGAATCACCACCCGGTCGCCCTTTTTCAGTTTGGTCACACCGCTGCCAATATCTTCCACGATGCCCATAAACTCATGGCCCAGCACCATGTTGCGCGGCTGCGGAAACATACCGTTGTAAATGTGCAAATCGGAACCGCAAATGGCGGTGGAGGTGACGCGGATAATGGCATCATCCGCTTTTTCGAGGCGTGGATCTTCGACGGTCTCCACGCGGACATCTTTCGGGTTGTGAAATACCAATGCTTTCATAGATAGTAAATGGTTGAAGCGGTGAAAATACTTTTCGTCCAAAAAAACCATACCATTTGAGTAGCCGCCAAACCGAAAACCAATGCACACGTGAACCATCCGGGCTGGCACGAACCGGAATAGTATCTGCGCGAACGGCCAAACCCGTTTCAAACTGCCTCGGGTGGGAAAACCCAAATAAAAGTCGGGCAAGGCGCACCACAAAAAACAAACGGCTGAAAAACCCCGTGAAACAAAATACCCGGCTTTTTTTGGAGAAACAGAAAATAGTGCGGTAATTGGCATTGCTTTACTTGTGCAACAACCCTATAATGCTAAGTGAAAATACTCAACCAAAATATTTTTGCGGTGCTGATTCTGCTCTCCGGCCAACGTGGGTGAGAAAGGCGCACCATGACTGCAAAAGACCTTTCTCGCACCGGAAAGGTCTTTTTTGTTCCTGACATCTGTCAAAACCAACCCGCCAGAATGGGCAAAATAGTATCTTTGAAAAACGACAAACCTCCCTGACCCCCAAACCCTCTATCCCCCCGCCATGACTTTGAACAAATACAGTGCAACCCTGACCCAAGAAGTGACAAATCCGGCAGCACAAGCCATGCTTTACGGCATCGGGCTGACGGAAGAGGACATGAAAAAAGCCCAGATCGGCATTGCCAGCACGGGCTACGAAGGCAACCCCTGCAATATGCACCTGAATGGGCTGTCGGTTTACGTAAAGAAAGGCGTGCAGGAAAACGGCATGGTCGGCCTGATTTTCAACACTATCGGCGTATCTGATGGCATGACCAACGGCAACGACGGCATGAGTTATTCGCTACCCAGCCGCGACATCATCGCCGATTCGATTGAAACCGTGGTGGGCGCGCAATGGTACGACGGCGTGATTGCCGTGGT
>JANPIL010000102.1:0-14195 GCA_031424975.1 Sphingobacteriales bacterium | reverse complement strand
TTCCGTTGAGCACCACCGAAAAGGCGACCGGCCTGACAACCGTGCAGATGACCTTGGACGAGAACGGGGATTTGAGCGGAACCCTGCAAAAATCATGTGCCGGCTATGAGGCTTGGACGCACCGCACTAAGATACTGGCCGCCGGCAAGGACAAGCACACGGAAAACCTGAAAAAGGATAATCCGGCCTGGCAGATTTCAAAAGTGGAATTGCAGAACCTGGATAACTGCGCCGAAGCATTGGGAACCAGCTACGAACTTTCCATCAGTGAAGCGGCCCAGAAAGCGGGCAATACGCTTTACCTGAAACCGATACTGACCGAGGGCGTGCGGGAAAACCCGTTCAAATTGACCGAACGCAAATATCCCGTGGATTTTGCCACCGGCATGGACGACACGTACATTGCCAGCTTCACCATACCGGCGGGCTACAAGGTGGAGGAAATGCCCAAAAACGCGTTCATCAGCCTGCCCGAGCAGTCGGGGCGGTTTTCGTTCATGGTTGCCGTCAATGGCAATGTGATTCAGGTAAACAGCAAGATTTCCATTCGCAAGCCCGTTTTTTATGCGGAGGAATACGCCGCCCTGCGTGAGTTCTACAGCCTGATTGTGAGCAAACACGCCGAACAGATTGTATTGAAGAAAATATGACGGGTTATTGGTGGCCGTCCCGAAAGTTAGCGGCCCGCAAAAGAAAACGGTTGCGCAAAATAGTATGTTTCAAAAAGCGCAAACCGCCTTTTTTCCGTGATCCAAAATAGTATCTTCCGGAAACATCAAACCCCCGGGTTTTTGTAAAAGATGAAAATCGGGCAAGCCGTGGGGTTTGGCCTTTGCGGAAGATACTATTTTCCGTGCGGCTCAATCGGGAACGCTTGAACAGATTGATATTTCAGGCCAATTGAAATGACCACATAATCCGAAAATAAACGGCAGTAATTTTCAAAACCATGCAGATACGGTTCGCTTGCCTCCTGATTCTTTTAACCAGTGCCGCGCAAGCACAAGCCGATGGCCTGTATCCGGCGGCGGCTATCCCCGAAGCCATGCGCCGCAATGCCTACGCGGTTATCCGGCTGCACGAAACCACGTTCACCGTCAAATCGGCGGGCGAGGCGGTGAAAAAAGTGCATTATGTGGTTACGATTCTAAACGAACGCGGCAAAGGCCAGGCGAAGATGAATGTGTTCTACGACAAACTCCACCGGGTGGAAAATGTGCAGGGGGCTTTATACGATGAGTTTGGCAGGCAAACCAGCCGTCTGAAAAAACCGGACATCCATGATGTCGGGTTGGAGGATGCAGGCACTTTCGTGGGTGACAACCGAGCCAAAATGGCCGAATTCGCGTGTACGCAATACCCGTACACTGTGGAGTTTGCATATGAGGTGACTACCTACAACCTGATCTTTTATCCCGTCTGGCAACCCCAGATAGATGATGAGGTATCCGTTGAAAAGGCTTCATTCGCGGTGCTGATGCCTGCTGGAATGGATTTGCGTTACAAGGAACTCAATGTGCCCGCGAAAGCAGTGGTGACAACCATTGCCAGCGGCAAGCAGTACACCTGGGGCGTGAGCAACTTGCACACGTTTCAATGGGAAAAACATTCACCCTCCGACCATGGGCAGATTCCAGTGGTGTACACTGCCCCAACCGACGTGGAAGTTCAGGGTTATAAGGGGGATATGCGCACTTGGGCGGGGATCGGCAAATTTTACCATGTACTCAATGACAACCGTGATTTACTTCCGGAAAATGTCAAGCAGAAAGTCCGACAACTTGTGGCCGGCGAAACAGACATAGCCGGAAAGACAAAGAGGATTTACGAATACCTGCAAGCCAACACCCGTTATGTGGGCATTCAGTTGGGCATTGGTGGCTGGCAAACGTTCACGGCGGCTGAAGTGGCCGACAAAGGCTATGGCGACTGCAAGGCACTGTCCAATTACACCATGGCCATGCTCAAAGTGGTTGGCATTGACTCTTACTGCGCACTTGTAAAGGCGGGGGAGGATGAACCGGACGTGATGGCCGATTTCCCGAATTCCTATTTCAACCATGAAACCCTGTGCGTACCCACACCGAAGGACACTATTTGGCTGGAATGCACCAGCCAGACAAACGCTTTCGGCTATCAAGGCTCCTTTACGGGCAACCGCCACGCA
The DNA here is from genome assembly GCA_031424975.1 of Sphingobacteriales bacterium. Lineage (GTDB taxonomy): Bacteria > Bacteroidota > Bacteroidia > Cytophagales > 172606-1 > Xanthocytophaga. The sequence continues at coordinate 12,028 of JANPIL010000102.1, read as the reverse complement.
CTGTTGATCACACCGACCGGAGGGAAATTGGTGGAAACCACACGCTACAAGGCTTCGGACAATGTGCGGAACCGCCGCATCAGCGTGGCCATGGACGAAACCGGCAACGCCAAGGCAACAGTGACCAGCCTCTACACGGGCGAGCAACAGGAAGACCTTGAACAGATCATGCATCAATTGAACATGGAAGACCAGAAAAAAGCGTTGTACAAGCGCATAAATATCCCGAGTTTCGAGATCAACCAGTTTTCATTGGCGCAGAAAAAAGACCGTATCCCGTCCGTCACCGAAACACTTGCCCTGACCGTACGGCAGTGCGCCTCCAAAAGCGGCACGCGCCTGTTTGTGGTGCCCAACCTGATAAACGCCACCCCGCCATTGCCGCCCAAAGCCGAAAATCGCAAAACGGAATTCATGCTGTATTCCAGCTATCAGACTGCGGATACGGTGGTTTACCAACTGCCCAAGGGCTACGGAGTGGAGTTTCTGCCCGACGATGTGCGCATGGAATCCAAGTTTGGCACGTATGCCGCATCGGTACGGGCCAGTGAAGGCCAAATTTCATATACGCGCCACCTGACCGTTAATAAGGGGCGTTATCCGGCAAGTGCCTACAATGAATGGGTGGATTTCTCCAAGAAAATCGCCAAGGCGGACAAATCGCAAATCGTACTGGTGAACAAAGGGTTGTAGGGGGTTTGGCAGTTGGAAAAGATACTATTTTGGAAAGGCTGCTTCCACGCAATACCTTGAACGCAAACCGGCATCCCGGATAAAACCGGTTTTGAAAACAGTATCCCCATAAACAGCAAAACCCGCCGGGCTTCCGGCGGGTTTTGTAATTTGCATGAATACGGGCAATTCAATCAGAAACCCGTTACTTCAAGTCAAATGCCACATATATCTGCGCGGCGGAGTTTTTCACATTGGGAAACGTGTAAGTCTGGCTCGCAAAAGTCCGCTCCTTACCTACCGTAGCCAAGCCGTAATCATAACGCGCACCAACATGGAACTTGGCAAAATCCAAGCCAATGCCGCCCGACAAACCGTAGTCAAGCCGGTTGTAGTTGTCCTTGTTGAGTTGATTTTGAAAATCAGAATTCCCGGACTGGTACTTGCTATTGGCAGTAACCAAATAGCTGGCATACGGGCCGGCGTGAATGTTGAGGAAAGGCAGGATGTTGACCATCAGCAATACCGGCACTTGCACATAGCCCAAGTTGACGGATGAACGATTCGTACTGGTTCCGATCAAATTGTTGTAGGTGGCTTCGGCACCGCGTGTGGTGTATAGCAATTCGGGCTGGATGGCGATTCCCTCGCTAATCACAAAACGCCCGTACAGGCCTGCATTGAAACCGATGTTGCCATCCTTATCGGTAATCTCGTCCTTGTAAAAGTTAGTCAGGTTCAGTCCGCCCTTGATGCCGAAAGCAGATTCGGGATATTCCATTTGGGCGGTGGCAGTCTGGGCAGTAGCAACAAGCAACGTGGCAGCCAAGGCAATGCCACTAAACAGGCGCACAGCCGATTTTTTCACATTTTTCATGATTTGTTTTTGGTTTGGTGAGATGATTGGTTCAGAAAAAACTTTACGATAACACACCCATCAAAAAACAGACCAAGTACACCAAACCGTGCCTGAAAGCTATTTCACCACAAGGCACTTTTGTATTTGTGGTGAAAATTCCCCAGTTCATTGTGTGATTCCCATTTTTGGTCTTTGCCAGACAACGCTGGATATACAAAGCAGCCTTCTGTTGTTAACGGTATGGTTTTTGCAAAGTCTATTGCATTATCAACCCTCAAACACAACACGTTTATGAAATCCAAACGCATTCTGGTACTTTTTCTACTTGCATTCTACGCTATTGGCTGTAATTCGGTCAAGCAAAACAAACGCGCCGTTATCGGGGCCGGAGCCGGAATAGCGGTGGGCGGCGCACTGGGCGGCATACTTGGTAACAAGGCGGGAAACACCGCCGGTGGCATTTTGATTGGCGCGGCCGTGGGCGGCGTGGCGGGTGGCGTGATTGGCAAATACATGGACAAGCAGAAAAACGACTTGGAAAAAGACTTGGGTACCGTGGCCAAGGTGGAACGGGTGGGCGAAGGCATCCAATTGAAATTTGATTCGGGACTGCTGTTTGCCGTCAATTCTGACAAGCTTAGTTCGGCGGCGGAAGCAAACCTGGCCAAGTTTTCCGAAACCTTGAAAAAATACCCGGAAACTTACGTTTTGGTGGACGGCCACACGGACAACAGCGGAGCCGACGAATACAACCAGACACTTTCGGTGCAGCGGGCCCAAGCGGTGGCGCGTTACCTACAAAACAAGAGCGTGACCAAGAAACGCTTGGGAACGCGCGGACTGGGCGAAACCCAATCGGTGGCTGACAATGGTACGGAGGCGGGCAAGCAGCAAAACCGCCGCGTGGAAGTATCCATCTGGGCCAACGAAAAACTGAAGCAGGATGCCCAGGACGGAACCCTGAACCAGAAGTAAGAACAGCCGTATCTGTAACAAGCAAAAGCCCCCGCCGGATATTACCGGCGGGGGCTTTTGCTTGTGTGCGTACTGTGGAAAATAGTATGGCTGGCAAAGGCCAAACCCCGGCACGTGTGCGGCAAATATGCCACCCCTCCGGGGTTTTGGGGTTTGTCCGCTTGTTTTCCTATAATCATTTCACCCCTCCGGGGTTTGGGGTTTGTTTGCTTGTTTTCCTACAATCATTTCACCCCTTCGGGGTTGGGTAATTGCGGGGTTGTTTTTGGCGGGTTCCCCTTTTCATGCCTTCAGTTCAGTGTTTGCTGCGGAGAAATCACGGCGAAAGTTCGCCGCAAAATAGTATGTTTCAAAAAGACGAAACCCGTATTGCTTTTTCCTGTGGACTGTTGGCCGTGGACTGGAAAATAGTATTTCCGCCTTTGTCGGGATTTTCAACTTTCAAAAACGCTAAACCCGGCTTTGTATCATTCCGCACTTTTTTCTGCGGCTTTTTCCAAACCTTCCTCAATCATTTCTTGGGCTTCGGCTTGGTCGGCAGCATCGGCTTGGGGGACTTCCTGCTGTTGCGCGGCGGCCGGCTCGTATTGCAACTCAATGCAGACCGGAAAGTGATCTGAACCGAATCTGGGCAATTTTTTCAAATCCACCAGTTTGAAATGTTCCGAATAGAACACATGATCCAGCGGATAGCGGAAAAACGGCACGAAGACGCTGTACGTATTGAAAAACCCGCGCCCGATACGCGGGTCGAGCAGGCCGCTGATGCGCTGGAACAGTTTGGTGGTGTAAGACCAACCCACATCGTTGAGGTCGCCGGCCACAATGGATGGCTCACCCGATTTTTGCACGATCCGGGCAGTTATGAGTAACTCGGCCTCGCGATCTTCGGTGTTTGAGTTGAACTGCGGCGGCTGCGGATGCAGACAATACAGCCGGACGCGCTGCCCGGAACGCAACACCACCGTAGTGAAAATGGAGGGGATACCATCCATAACCTGAAACCGCACTTCCGTATCTTCAAGCGGCAGCTTTGAATACAGCATCATTCCGTACGTGTTTTCCAAGGGCTGCAGCACGGAATGCGGGAAAGCTTCCGCCAGTTCGCGTGTACCCTCACACCACTGGCGGTTGGGTTCGCACAGCAGGAACAGGTCGGGGTTGGTATCGCGGGCAATATCGAGCAAGCGTCGGTAATTCGTGTTGTCCATCTTCACGTTAGACATCATCATGCGGATCCGGTTTTGCTTGTCCGTCTTGGTTGCCGCCAGTGCCCGCTTGACCACAAATGGCGTGAACTGGTAGATGAAATACATTTGGACAAGCAGCGCGACCGACAGCAGACCGACAAGCACAAAGCCGCCGGACGAGTGCGGATAAAAGAACGACAGGTGGAGTACGATGGTCAGCAGCAGCAGGAAGGCAAGCTGGAAGCGGGGGAAATCGAAAATGCGGATCCACCAGTAGGGTCGGCGGATAAACGGAAGTGCCGTTGCCAGCAATAAGAAAAACTCAAATCCTGTCAGGACTGCTTTCATAGCGGAACCGGCGGTTGTTGGTAAGATAAAAAATCACGATTTGTTTGCCACCCGCAACACGGATGTGGGCGCGGGCGATCCGTTCAGATGCGGCCCATGCGCACAGACTGCCGCCGCAGGCGGGCAAGCACATCGCGCATTGGGGCATCGCCGCCCATCATGGGTTTGCCAAACCCCCGCCGACGGTCTTTTACGGCTTGGCGCACCAGCAGGCCGGTTGCCACCAACAAAGTAAAGACTAATAAGGCAAGCATGATTCCCATGTTTTTTTCGGGTTGGGTTTGTGGTTTCGACTGTCAGGCTTTGGTGTTTCCGCGCACCAGACTCAACACAATGGCAATCACCGCAATGATGAGTGCAATATGGATAAGTCCGCTGAGGCTGTAGGCAAACACACCGATGGCCCAGCCAATCAACAACACAAAAGCAACGATGTAAAGCAGGTTTTTCATGGCAAAGCGGTATTGGGGAAAAGTTTCAGGGTAAGTGGTTTATTACCGGAAAGCACGGCCTAAAATAATCCTGCCATTGAACCGCAACCGGCAAACTTTCCGGAGTTGGGGAGAAGTGCGGAAATCCGTACCCATTCTGCTGGTATTTTCGCTACTTGCAAGTGCACGGGTCATTTGGCACTGAAATAGTACGTGATATGCTCACAAACCCGAACCCTATGAAACTCCGCTTGAAAAATGCGTGGATGCTCCTGAAAGACTCTTTCAGCGCATTCATAGACGATAACGCCTTGAAAATGAGTGCCTCGCTGGCCTATTACACCATTTTTTCGCTGGCCCCAATGCTGGTAATAGTCATTGCCCTGTGCGGCGTGTTCTTCGGGCGCGAGGCCGTGCAGGGGCGTGTGTATGGCCAAATACGCGGTTTTGTGGGCAACGATGCCGCCATACAAGTGCAGGAAATGCTGAAAAGTGTGGAATTTTCTGGACAGACACCTTTGGCAACCACCGTCGGCATCATTACGCTCCTTATCGGTGCCACCGGGGTTTTCACCGAGATGCAGGATTCACTCAATACCATTTGGTCGGTGAGGGCGAAACCCAAGAGGGGCTGGCTCAAAATCATCATCAACCGCGTGCTTTCCTTCTCGATACTGGTCAGCATCGGGTTTTTGCTGCTCGTGTCGCTGGTGGTGAGTGCGTTGCTCAACGTGTTCAGCGATACGCTCGAAAGGTTGCTGGCCGACGTGGCGGTGGTGGCGTTTTATGTCATCAACAACCTGGTTGTCATTGCGGTGATTACCGCGCTTTTCGCGGTCATTTTCAAGGTGCTGCCCGATGTGCGGATGCGCTGGAAAGACGCGCTGGCCGGATCGGTGTTCACGGCGTTACTCTTCATGATTGGCAAGTTCCTGATAAACACCTACTTGTCGCAGTCCGACATGGGTTCGGCCTATGGTGCGGCCGGTTCCATCATTGTCATTCTGGTCTGGATATATTATACGTCGGCCATCCTTTATTTCGGGGCTGAATTCACAAAAGTATACGCCCACAAGTTTGGCAAGGGCATTGAACCCGACGAGGATGCGGTCAGGATTGTGCGGAGCGAAGTGGAAAAGGAAAGTCGCCCGAAAGTGGCCAAGCCGGTTGAAAAATGAGTTTCTTGCGGGGCGGCATCGCCACGAAATAGTATCTTTCAAAAACGCCAAACCCGCCCGCATTTTCGTCATTGCGAGGAACGAAGCAATCCGTCCACGGGCAGGCGCGCCAAAAGCCGCCCCGCAAGGCTTGCTCAAAGCCTGACACGCCTGAACGGGAACGGTTCAGGCCGACGGCGACGAACAGATTGCTTCGTTCCTCACAATGACGGATTTTTTTAATGACGGCTCCGCTGCAAAATAGTATCTTCCAAAAAGGCCAAACCCTCTTCCGCCTTCCTTCTTGGTTTCCGCCAGAAAACAACCAGCCACCTTACCTTACCATCCACATGATCCGCGAACAGAACATTTCCAACAGCCAGCCCGATGCCCGCCCCGTTGCCAACCGTCCGGGAGTCAAGGTGCTGCAAGTGCTCAATTTCATCTTCTTCCTGCTCATGGTGGCGGTGAATTACCTGGCAAACGCCCTGCCCATCAACGGCAAGACAACCGGCGAGCTTTCCGGCCAATACCCGAACCTGTTCGTGCCCGCCGGATTCACTTTTGCGATATGGGGCGTTATTTACACACTGCTGCTGGCGTTTTGCATTTACCAGATCCGTCCGCTTTTCAGCCGCATCCCCAGCATTACCGATGCCGTGGTTTCGCGCATGGGCGGCCTGTTCATCTTGAGCTGCGTGCTTAACATGGCGTGGATTGTGGCGTGGCACTACGAGTTCACGCTGCTTTCGGTGGGCATCATGCTGGCGTTCCTGCTCACACTGGTAACCATTTACCAACGGCTGGGCATCGGTTTCAATGCCCTCAGCCGGGGCGAAAAGTGGTTTGTCCACGTGCCATTTTCGGTGTATCTGGGCTGGATTTCCATCGCCACCATCGCCAACATCACGGCTTGGCTGGTAGATGTGCGCTGGGGCGGTTTCGGTTTCACCGCCAGTATATGGACGGTATTGCTGATACTGGTGGGCATTACCCTGACGGCCTACATGGTGCTGGTCACCAATGGCGTGTTTTTCGGGCTGGTGGTCATGTGGGCTTATTTTGGCATCGCCATGCGGCAGTACCAGTCCGCAGACCCTTCGCGGATTGTGGCCTACGCGGCAATGGCGGGCATTGTGCTGGTAGCCCTCATGGTGGCGGCGCGGGCCAAGCGTTGGAGCCTTTACTGACAGGCTTGTGCTTCGAGAACACCGGATGTTGCAAAACAGCGCCCTTCAAAAATAGTATCCCCGCTAAAGACGGGGCTTTCAGCTTCCAAAAAGACCAAACCCCCGTACGCACCTTACACACCCGCATCCATGGATTTACGTTCGCAGTATCCCTATTGGCTACTCAAAAACGGGTTTGCCCACACCTATCCGGTCATTTTTGAAGACACCGACACCGAAGTGGCCATTATCGGTGCGGGCATTACCGGAGCTTTGGTTGGCTACCACTTGTGCAAGGCGGGCGTTGCGGTGATATTCGTGGATCGGCGGCACGCGGGCATGGGCAGCACTTGCGCCAGCACCGCCCTGCTGCAATATGAGATAGACACGCCGCTGCACCAACTGACCGGTATGATAGGCCCGCAAAATGCTTTCCGAAGCTACGAATTGTGCGCCGAATCCATCCTAAAACTCCAAACCATCTGTGAGGACGAGCTGAAACAGGATGTGGCTTTTGAACGCAAAAAAAGTCTTTTCCATGCTTCCACACGCAAGGATTTGCCACTGTTGGAAAACGAATTTGCGGCGCGCAAAAAACTGGGCGTGGACATTGAATGGCTCGACAAACAGGCGGTCGGCGACAAGTTCGGCTTTGCGGCTCCCGCCGCGTTGCTATCCGGCTTAGCCGCCCAAGTAGATGCCTACCAACTGACGCAAGCCCTGCTGCAAGCGTGCCTGCGCATGGGAGCCAAAGTATATGACACTACCGCCGTAACCGACATAACGCACAACCGGCGCGGCGTGGAATTGAAAACCGACAAGCAGTTCGCCATCAAGGCGCGGCGGCTGGTCATGGCATCGGGCTACGAATCGCGGGATCACTTGCCCGACAAGAGCATAATCCGGCTCAACTCCACGTTTGCCATCATCAGCAAACCCATCGTGGATGAGCAACGGGCGGAATTCTGGCAGGGCGACGCGCTGGTATGGGAAACCGCGCATCCGTACCTGTATATGCGCACCACCGCCGACCGGCGCATTCTGATTGGCGGCAAGGACGAGCCGTTTTACAACCCGGCCAAACGCGATGCGCTGCTGGACAGGAAGAAACGCCAACTGGAAAACGCATTTGCCAAGAAACTGCCGCATTTGCCCTTTGCCACGGATTTTTACTGGGCAGGCACATTCGCCGAAACTAAAGACGGCCTGCCGTATATCGGAACCATCCGCCAGATGCCGCACACGTATTTTGCGCTGGGTTTTGGTGGCAACGGCATCACGTTCAGCCTAATCAGTGCCGAACTCATCCGCGACAGTTACCTTGGCAAACGCAACACCGACGAGAAAATATTTGCCTTTGGCCGGTGAAAGCGAAAAAATCCGGGCGGCTGGCACGGTTCTTTTTCAGGTGTTATCCACAAGGAAGTTTTGTAAACGCAAAAGGCAAGGTCAAATGGAATTATCGGTTTACAGTCTGATTGGATATTACCAAGTGTATGCAAGCCAAATGCAGCCGGCGCGAAAAGATGCGAATGCGGACAAAAAGAGTGACATCCCCCACTCCACCGACAGGGAATCGGTTTCGCATTCGGAGGAAACGAACATGAACAAGCGTGAAGGCTACAACGAAATGCGCGAAGACGAAACTATAAACCCGAATGAGGAGCAGAAGCGGAAAGCAAAACACGGTAAGTGAAAGGCGAATTTCCGGTTGGCTCACCCTCACGGCGACCAAAAGACGAACAATATTTTTAAGACAAATAGTATCTTCACCGGTGCGCAAACCCGCCCGCAAGATGCACAAAGAGAATACGTATGGTAAATCTTTACGTAGGTTAGATAGGTTAAGGTAACAGTGAATAAAGCCGGGAAACTTTTCCGGCTTTATTTTTTTGAGGCAGCCGTGGCCTACTCCGGGGCGGGCAATGCACAGTTTAGCCGCAATTTTCCACACCTCCACAGCCGCCACCGCAATACGGCGATTCAAGCCCGAAACCCGGCATTGGTATGGTTCTTTTGGGTTTAAAGCTAAAGTCCAATAAATTTTACCATTAAACCTGACATTATCATGGCAACCACCAGCGAATCAGTTTCTGTTGTTAAAGACTTGGTCGAAATCATCAATGACCGCATCGAAGGTTACGAAAGAGCCACCAACGATGTGGAAATAAGCGACACCGACCTGAAAATGATGTTTTCAAACCTGATTCAGGAAAGCCGCTCTTTCCGTGAGGAATTGCAGAGCGAAGTGCTGCGCTTGGGTGGCGAGCCTGAAAAGGGAACCACCATCAGCGGGCAGATACACAAGGCTTGGATGGATTTGAAAGCCGCCGTAACCGGCCATGACCGCGAAGCCATTCTGGAATCGTGCCACTTTGGCGACAGCGCGGCAATTGCGGCCTACGAAAAGGCAATCAACGACGAGGACACGCCAACCGACCTGAAATCAGTGCTGACGCGCCAACTCAGAAGCATTGAATCCAGCCGCGACCGTATCGGCACGTACCTGCGTTCGGCTTCCGCCTCCAGATAAGCGTTTTTTTCCTTCCCGAAAAACGGGAATTCACCAACGCCCTCGTGGCGCAAAGCTTACCGCTTTGTGCCACGGGGGCGTTGTCGGTTCCGGTCAAAATAGTATCTTTCCAAAAGCCCAAACCCGAAAGCCTTTCTGTTGGACTTGAAAAGTCCAACTACCCTTGCCAAAATAGTATCTTTCCAAAAGGTCAAACCCATCAGTTGGCATCCACGTATTTTTCGGTGAAGGCCTGTTTTTGCGCCATGTATTCGGGGTTGCTTTTGGCCTTGTCCCAGTACTGTTTGAATACTTCGGCGGCCTTGGCCTTTTCGCTGGTATAGGCATCGGGCTGGCGGGTGTTGCGGGCGTTGCCCTTGTTGCGGCTGCCTTGCGAATGCGGGTATTCCAAGCCGGTGGTTTTGTCTGCGGCCCCATCCACGTATTTTTTGCCACCCTTGTAGTTGGCATAGCGGCGGGCACGGGTAAAGCCCATTTGCAGGAATTTGCGGGCCATGTCGGCCCCCGCAAAGTCGTCTTGCTTCAAGTATTCCTCAAACAACGCGTAGATTTTCCCGGCCGATTGGCGGGCAATTTCCTCGGTCTTGAAACGCCAGAACGGCAGGATTTCCGACTTGTAAGGCTCCACCAACAGCACGCCCTGCTCGCCTTTGCCCACGCGGTACAGTTCGGGATGCTGCCGGAAATCGGTCTGTTTGAAATCAATTCCGTAGTCAAACGCGGCGTTTTTCGGCATGGATGGGTTATGGGAACAGGCCAGTTGCTCTTCGCCGATTAGCAGCAGCGGGTCGCGCTTGACCTTGGCGAATTTGTTGTGGATGCGCTGTGTTCCGGTGTTCGTGGCTTGGCGGTTTTACTTCCTGAATCTCCACGTTTTTTCACTGATTTCTGCTTCCCTGATTGCCTTTTCCAATTCAAGGTCGTCCTTGAATTCCAACTGCCTCACCAACCGGCTTTCCAAGGTCACTTCAAATTCATCGCTTTCAAAACACCACGGCTCCACGGCCAGCGTCTGGTCGGCGTTTCGTTGCCACACTTGGTGCATTGTGCCATCAGGCCCGCGGCTGATGTCCATTTTCCGCTCTTCGGGCTGGATCAAATTCTGGCACAGCAGCAACGAGAACGCATCGCACCACTCCACAAGTTCGTAGGCGTATTGGGCTTCCTTCGCGTTGATTTTCAATGCCTTGAGCGTTTGTTTCTGCTTTTCGCGCTGTTCGTCGAGCAGCTTGTCCATTGCCTTGTCCATGCCCCGTTTCGGCTCGTAGATAAAACTAACGTGCATCGAATCCATCAATCCCACCCAACGGCTCTTGCGGTACGAGTAATCGGTGATGTTGCGCGGCTGCTCCAGCGAGATTGCGTCCATCTTGAAGTTTTTCGGCGCACCGGCTTCGGTAATGTAGTGGTTGCCCGTGAAATCTTCCTGGGCATCGTCGTGTTCGGCAATGGCCACCAGCGTTTCGAGCCACCGGGCGGGTCGCTGCGACTGCTGCCAATGGAAACCGATCTGTGCCGCCAACAAACCGTGCGAATGTTGGAAAATAATTTCCCAGCCTTGGGGATGCGATGTCACAATCATATGATTTGTTCTACAGTAAACGCCACAAAAGGCTTAGCTTGGAAATAGTATCCCTCAAAAAGGCTAAACCTGCCTTTGCCGGTCAGTAAAATTACAGTGCCACGCACAATTTGCCGGTGCCAAAACACTGTCTGCAACGCTGTTTTTCAGTATTCGGGCTATGCGGCGCAAATGCGGAAGCGGTGGCCGGGGCGGCTTTTCCTCAATGCGCCGGTGGTGTTTTCGGGGTGGCCGCGCCCTGTGGCAAATGCGGGCGGCTGGCACGGGAATTTAACCTTTCCATTGCATCCGGCGAACCCTCATCGGTAATACATTATTCCAACCCAATCCATTTGACTCATGAAAAACCAACAGGAAGACTCGGCTCTCCGCGACTTGTTCGTGGAGCAATTGCAAGACATTTACTGGGCGGAAACGCACCTGACCGACACTTTGCAGACCATGGCCAGCGAGGCAACCTCTGTTGAGTTGCGTCAGGCTTTTGAAGAACACTTGGATGTGACCGAAGTGCAAGTGGAGCGTCTGGAACAGGTTTTCAGCCTGCTGGGCGAAGATGTGGAAGCCAAAACCTGCGAGGCCATGGAAGGCTTGATCGAGGAAGGCGAGGAAATCATTGACAGCACCGAAGAAGGCACGATGGTGCGCGATTGCGGCCTGATTATGGCGGCCCAGAAAGTGGAACATTACGAGATAGCCTCGTATGGCTCGCTGCGCACCGTGGCCCAGATGCTGGGCTACACCGAAGCTGCCGAACTGTTGCAAGCCACGCTCGACGAGGAGAAGGATGCGGACGAGACCCTAACCCGCATTGCCACTTCGTTCGTGAACCTGCAGGCGCTGCAAGAGGGTACGGGCGAAAAATAAGCCCCTTGCATTCTTGCCGCAAACAGAAAGGCCGGTTCTTGCGAACCGGCCTTTCTGTTTGCGGGCAGTGGCACACGTTTTTTATGTGCGTGCTTCAGGCATACAAACTGAAGGCAAGGCTCCCGGAGTAGCCGGGGGCGTTTTCGCACGGTTATGGCTTTGAACATGGACACCATTCCAAATACAATTTGCTGGCAGAAAATCGGGCCCGGGGTTTTCCTGTGCGACGACAGCCCGCCGGTGCGGCA
>JANPIL010000101.1:0-9871 GCA_031424975.1 Sphingobacteriales bacterium | reverse complement strand
GGGCATCGCTTTCGCGGTATTCCTTCACCCACGCATTGGCGGGCTGCACGGAAAGCACCGGCGCAAACTTGCAACGATCCGTACATTCGGTCTTTACGATTTCCAGCGTGTCTTTCAGGTGGGCATCCTTGGCAAGGTGTTTCAATATCTTGCACATTTCCTTGCCGCCCTGCTTACTGCATTTGCTGCCAACACACACGTAAATAACGCCGCTCGGCGTGTGGAACTTGCTCATGGTTTTGTTGGGAAAACCTCACCCCCGGCCCCTCTCCTACTGAGAGGGGAGCAACGGCTCCGTTCCTGCACCCCTCCCTGATGGGGCGGGGCGGGGGGTGGGGTTGTTTGAAATAGTATGTTTCAAAAATGCCGAACCTCACTTCTCCGGCTCATCTTTTCGCTTGCCGACAACAATCTTGTAGGGCGGCACTGAACTCTCAATCAAACCCTGCCCAACCACCTTGGCCGACACTTCCGATTGCTTGCTGGCATACATGTATTCGGCTTTCAGGGTTGTGTAGTCGGCCCGCAGGTCGTCCACTTCGCGCTTCAAGCGGTCGGCTTTGCGCGTGTTCCGGTCAGCATAATGTATATTACCGATGTACACAATACCCATCAGCGTCAGGAAAAAGATGTGCGGAATGTACCGGATGGGCAGCCCTTGCTCAAAAACACCGCCCAAGTTCAAATAATTCTCCAGAAAACTGAAGAAATTGATTCGTTTGCGCCGGGTTTCCAGCTTTTGCGGCTTTTTGTAGGTATTAGTGGCCATCGCTTTCAGGATTAAAATTGCGTTGCAAAGATACCGTTTTGGCCGAAAAGGAATGGCGGCGAGTTTTGTTTTCCCAAGAAACCGCTGTCAACCCATGACTGCAAACGCAGGCGGTGAGTTAGGCGGGCGGGTTTGGGCTTTTCAAGACATATTATTTTCCCGGCATCTCACATTCAAATGTCCCTCTGGAAGAATCCTGTGACAGACGGGGCAATGCCCGTATTTGAAAACCTGCCAGCTTTCCAAAACCATGCGCCACCAGCCGTAAGCCGTCGGATTTGTCACAGGTTCTTTACACGAGGACAGAATGGAACACGGGAAATAGTATGTCTTGAAAAGCCCAAACCTACTTGAAAAACAATCTCAAACAATCATGTATCATTTCAGCCGGTAAAAACCGGCAGGTTAGGCGATTTTTTCGGCGATGCGCAACTTGGCACTGCGGGCACGCGGGTTGCGGGCTATTTCGTCGGCATCCGGCTCAACGGCTTTTTTGGTGACTGCCCGGAAAGGGACATTCATGTTTCCGAAGATGTCCTTTTCGGCCTCGCCACTCAGTTTGCCATTGCGGATGTAATTCTTCACCAGCCGGTCTTCCAGCGAATGGTACGCCATGACCACCAGCCGCCCGCCGGGTTTGATGAGTTCCGCCGTTTGCGGCAGCAATTCCTCCAAGGCCGACAATTCCTGGTTCACTTCGATGCGCAACGCTTGGAACACCTGCGCGAAATACTTGAATTCCTTGCCGCGCGGAGCCAGTTTCTGCAACACCGCTTTCAGGTCGTCGGTTGTCTGGATTGGCATTGAAAAGCGGGCTTTGGTTACGGCGGCGGCCAGCGTGCGGGCGTTTTTCACCTCGCCATACATCCCGAAAATGCGGTGCAGTTGGTCTTCGGGGTAGGTGTTCAGTATCCGTTGCGCCGTCAGTTCCGAAGCCTGATCCATGCGCATATCCAGGTCGGCGGCAAACCGCGTGGAAAATCCCCGGTGACCCGCATCAATCTGGTGCGACGATATGCCAAGGTCGGCCAGCAAGCCGTCTATTTTCTGCACGCCGTAGAGTTTCAGATACCGCCGCAAATGCCGGAAATTGGCTTTCACCAACTGAAAACCCGGATGGCTGATGGCCGAGGCATTGGCCGCCGCATCCGCATCTTGGTCAAAGGCAAACAGTTTGCCGGTGGTGAGTTTGTCCAGAATCGCCTTGGAATGCCCGCCGCCGCCAAACGTGACATCCACGTACACGCCACCGGGCCTGATGGCCAGCCCTTCGGTACAATCAGCAAGCAAAACGGGAACGTGGTACAAGGTGGCCAGGAAAATAGTATGCCGCAAAAGTACGAAACCCGGCCTATAAAATTCCGGCAAAAATGCTCGTGCGCAAATTTTGGAGAATTATGCGCTGGAAGACGGGCGGTTCATTTTTTCGTGGCCGTTATTTTTTCGTCGCCGGGCTGGTGCTTCACGTAATAGAATATCAGGTTCATCATCTCATCCTTGGTGCCCCAGCCGTAGGTAACGTCTTGCGGCGGGTGGTACGGGTTTTCCGGGTTCTGGGCGGTGTTGTCGTAGCTGGCTTCGGCAAAGATTACCGTTCCCTTGGGCAGATGCACCAATGTATCGAACTGGTAAGTAGTTTGCCAGTTAAAATCCCAAGCGGGGATTTTAATCAGTGGAATCACTTCATCCGTCGGTGTGATGGCGTAGGCCAGAAATGTTTTGCCCAGCCGGTGCATGTGGGGCATGACGGATATGAGTGAAACGGCTTCCGGCAGCCGGGCAGTGTGCATGTAAAAGGTCGGCTTGGTTTCGGCTTTGAGCATGAACGGCTGGTTGGTGATGTAATTTTCGTTCATGGTCAGGGTTTGCACCTCGCGGCCGACCGGGCCTTTGGCAAAATAGAAATTGACCGCCGACTGGTCGGTCAGCGCAATTGGCGAAGGCGCGTAGTGTACATTCAAGATAATATCGGTATTGGCGCGGAGTTTTTTGGCGGTTCCGGCCGGAAAAAACACCGGGAAGTTGCCCGGAACCCAGCCGTACATGAATGCATCGGCCAAGGGCTTGGCTTGGAAATCCTTGGCTTTCGGGTCGTCTTCCGACAATCCGTCAATGCCACTGATGGCATTGGTCGTGTCGGCCATGACGCGGCTGTGGTGTACGGCGGCATGGTTGCCGGGAATGAATTCAATGGCTTCCACGTAACTGTTTTCCGGCAAGTTGGTGGGCAAGTGAAAGAATCGGAACTGCTCAGAATTATCGCTTGGAACGTTGAACGACTGGTTCATGCGCACCGTCAAATCGGGTTTCCTCGCCGGATACGGGCCGGTGGGCAAGGGCGTTTCGCGGCGTTTGCGTCCGGCGGGCATCCCTGTTTTCACCCATTGTTGAATCAGTGCGATTTGTTGGTTGGTCAGCACCCGTTCATTGGCAAAGTGCCGGAACCCAGGGTCGGCGTGCCAAGGCGGCATATACCGCGTTTGCGTTACGTGCGCAATGAATTTTGCCCGCTTGGCCACATCCTCGTAAGTGAGCAGACTGAACGGCCCGGCCTTGCCCGGCTGGTGGCAGGGCGCACAGTTGGTACGGACAATGGGTTCGATGTGGGCAAAATAGGTGACTTTCTTGGGAGCATCCTGCGCTTGGACGGGCAGGGAAAATAGTATCCCCCAAAAGAGCCACCCCCCCCTTTTAGCTGCACGCCACCAACGGTAATCACTGTTCATGCCGACTTTTGCCTGATAATTTTCAAGGTACTCATTTTTGGATGAAACAGCCAATGGCGGCGGTTTTGTTCGTTTTGATCGCCATCTTGTTCAGCACCGCATCCAACGCGTCTTTCAAATAGGTTTCCGTCACTTCGGGGCGGCGTTTGCCGATGGCATAAAACCGGTTGTCAATGGCTCCGCTGTACAGCACACGGCTACCGGAATCCAGCAAAAATACTTCGGGAACCACGCGGGCATCGAGCCATTCGGCGCACTTGCCCCGCCGGTCAATGAGCAAACGGAAAGGAATGCCGTAAAGCCCGGCGAAAGCTGCCAGTTCTCCGGGCTTGTACTTGCCTTGGGGAAATACCCCGTAAAAGGCGATGCCCTTGGATTGGTACTGACCATGCAACTGCCGTAGCAAGGGCGCGTACTGCTGCGTTATCGGGCATTCGTGGCTGATGAATACCAGCACGGTGGCCGTATGAGGTCCGGCATTGGTGATTGAAAACGGGCGATTCCGCAAATCCGCCAGGTGCAGGTTGGGCATGGGTGTCTGAGCCGCCGCCCAAAGGCAGCAGAGCGACAGCACCAGTAGGTAAATACTTAAAAGACGTTGCAAATAACCCATAGAAAATCATTGGGCAACGCCCGTTTTTTTCACACTAAACGTTCCTCTCCCGCAAAGCAAAAACCGCACCTTTTGGATGCGGTTTTTGCTTTTAGAAATGTGAAAGTTGAAATACCTTACTCAACAGTCCAGTCAAAAGAAGCATTTGCGAACTTAGGCTCTCCGCTTTCAATACTCGGACTCCAGCTCCGGTACATGGTTCCGTCGGCGGTATAGAGTTTCCAACGAATCAGAATCACATCATCGGCAAGGAATCGGGCGGTGGCCGGACGATTGGCACCGAATACCTTCTCTTTCACCTTGTCGCCGTTGTAGTCAAATTCGGTATCCTTGTAGAGGTCATAGACCTGCGCCATAGTCACGGTGACCGTGGTTTTTTTACCGTTTTCCAAATTGGAGAGCGTGAGTGCCGGTATCAGTTTTCCACCCGCTGGTGTGGCACCACCGTGGTTGGCAACTGCCGGGTTACCATCGGCATCCGTGTACGGCTCGCTGAAATAGGCGTAGAACTCCACTTTGGTTATGGCCACCTGCTTGTCGAAAGAGAACCAACGGAATACAAACGGTGAGCCGCTTGTGTTCCATTTGCTGTAAGATAGGCCAATGGAGTTGGATGTTCCCGATCCGGCATCACTGGAAGCTTCATCTTTGGAAGCAAAGCCATTCACTCCTGGTAGCGGCTCCACGTAAGGGCTCAATTCCTCATCGCGGCACGAACCCAAGCCCACGGCCAGCAGCACCAGCGCGTACACGTATTTTCTCTTAAAGATATCCATATAAATGATTGTTCAAGGTTGGAAAAAAGATGCCTGATTAGAAATTAAATCCGATGGGATCCCAGAACAGCTTGCCCGCCGGGCTGTCGAATGCACCCGGATCCTTGGCATTGGGGTTCAGCGACAATTCGGAAGTCGGGAAGGGCAGCCGCAACGCAAAGTTCTTAATCCGCTGCAAAGGCACTTGAATATCGTTGGGGTAACCGGTGCGGCGGAAAGCGTTCCAAGTCTCGTAGCCGTTGCCCAAGCTGCTGAACCACGCTTGTTTCAGCACAAGGTTAAGTTTGGCGCTGTTGGTCGGGGCGGCATCGTACTTGTCCAGGTACAGTTTCACGTAGGCATTAATGGCTGCCGGACTCATAGCCACTACATTGGCGGGGTCGGCGGTGTTACCAACTACCTGCACTTTGGCTATCTGCTCGCGCATGGCGGCCTCGAACAATGCCTTGGCATCACCCGAAACGCCCAGTGCCAAGATAGACTCAATGTGGTAGTACTTCACCATCCAAGTCATGATGATCGGAGCAATGCCGTCGCCGGTGCCGCGCGTGTTCACGCCACCAGTTTTGCTGGCCTTGAGTACATCATACTGCCCGCCAGCCGGATAGGTACCCGGCACGGTACGGAAATCCACATCGGCAGGCACCCCGGAGATATCGCCCCGGTCGCGGCCGAAAAATCCGGCTATGTAGGTGCTGTCGGCCTTGGTGGCTGTCTTGCCCTTATCGGTGTACAGCGTTTTCCAGATGAACGGATTCAGCACCCAGTACGAATACTTGCAGCCCACTGTCTGCGAGCAGGGAATCGTGGATTTGTCCGTGGGGTCATTTGGGTTCAAGATTGCGCCAAATTGCCGCTTGAAGTAATAAGGCAGGCGCGGGTCATCGTCGCGCACCATTTCGTACATGAGTTGGTGCGAGAAATACGTGAAGTTGTTGTTGGTGGCCGCGTACGACTGCTGATACCACGGGTGGCGGCCTTCGGGGGCGTTGAGGCGGTTGTACCGGAACTCAAAGTTTTCGGCGGCCGTTTTAATGTAATCCCCACCGGTGATGATTGCCTGAATGGCGGCCGTATTGTTGGCTCCCGCCGCCCGGCTCGAATTGACTAACAAACGCAGTTTCACGGTGTTGGCCAGTTTTTTCCACCGGCTGATGTTGCCGCCGTAGAACAAGTCGCCCTCCACCACCACGGCGGAAGTCTTGCTCAGGTTAATGACCGCCGAATCACAAAGCTGGATCAGCTTGGGGTATATATCCTTTGCTTCATCCATCTTGGGCGTGATGTTGCCGTTCACATCGCCGGATAGTGCCTCCGAATACGGTATGTTGCCAAACGAATCCACCATCAGGCTGTACGTGTAGGCTTTCATCGCCTGCGCAATGCCCAGATAAAACGGATTGTTGCCGGCAGCGGAAGTGCTGCGGATCAGGCCATCAATATCCTTGCCCGGAGTCTGGTAGAAATAATTCCAGGCACCGCCGTAGCTGCCGTTGTTCAGGTTGTAGGCATCCGTGCCTTGGGTGGCCAGAATCCCGACAAACGCCTGCGCATCGTCGGTGATCGTCTCAAAGAAGTTAACTGTATTCAACTGAGCCGATGCCAAAATCAGGCTCGGTGCGGCTTCCAACGGGTTATTGGGGTCGTTGGCGATGTCCAAGTCGGTGATGCTGCAACTCGCCACCGCACTCAGGCAGGCGGCTGCGCACAGGGTTCGCAGTGTTTTATATATTATTTTCATTGATTGTTCGATTTTGGGATGAAGTGTTGGTTAAAAGGTCAGGGAAAGGTTCACCCCGTAGCGGCGGGTGGATGGGGTTGCGCCCAAGTCAAAGCCCTGTATGTTGGAGTTGGGGAAAGTGCCCAGCACCTCGGGGTCGAAGTTCAGACCTTTGAGCATATTGGGTGCCTTGAACCACAGGTTCCGTCCCGAAAGCGACAACCGCACGGCACCAAACGGTGTCTTGGACAGTAATGTCTTGGGTAGGCTGTAGCCAAGGGTGGCTTCGCGCAGACGGATGGTGGTCACGTCATACACGTTCACTTCGTTTTGGCCATACGCGCCAAAGCCATCGGTGAAGGTATAGTCGAATGCGGTCACACCGGTCGTGTTCTTGATCGGTTGGCCGTCGCCACCCAAAATAGGCTCGAAGGTGGATGGGTCACCATACACTCCCGGCACTACCTTCACCCCTTCGCGGTTGTCTTCCGACACTTTCAACTGGCCCCTCAGCAGCAGCGACCCGGCGGTAGAGGAGAACATTTGCCCCCCCTGCCGCCAATCGAGCAAGGCACTCAGGGTAAAACCTTTCCACGAGAAACTGTTGGTCCAACCCAAGGTAAAGTCGGGCTGCGGATTACCGATCAGTTGCGATTGGGGCAATTGGAACGGCAGACCCGTGTCTTCATTGATCAGCAGGTTGCCGTTGGCATCGCGGGCGTTTTTGGAACCGAAAATCATGCCATACGGTTGGCCGGTTACGTGCATGGTGCCCAATGTCACCAAGCCGGTACCTCCCAGAAATATGCCGCCGTTCACGTTGCCTTTCTCGTCAATGCCACCACCCACACCGTCGTCAACAATGACCGAGCGAATCCGGGTAAAGGCAAAGAAGGAATTCCATTCAAATCCGTTGGCCAACCGTACGGGAACCACGTTCAAACCGACTTCAATGCCGCTGTTGCGGATCTGGCCGGCATTGATTACTTGGTTTGAAAAGCCGGACGAACCCGCAATGGAACGGGTCACAACTTGGTCAAACGAGTTGCGGTCGAAATAGGTAAAGTCCAGATTGATGCGGTTCTGGAAAAACTGCAGTTCGGTACCCGCCTCAAACTCCACCGTGGATTCGGGTTTCAGGTTGGGATTGTTCAGCGTGTTCCCCAAGGAAGCATTGAAAAAAGTGCCGCCCGCAAAGTTGGTGTAGGCCGGCCCCAGACTGTAGGTGGTGGCCAGTTGGTAAGGATCGGCTTCGCGGCCCACCTTGGTGTAGGCCAGCCGTACCTTGCCGAAGTTCAGGATATTGGCCGGTATGTTCAGCGCGTCGGTGAATACCACGGAAGCATTGGCACCGGAATAAAAATAGCTCCGGTTGTTCTTGGGCAGCGTGGAGGCATTGTCGTTGCGTGCCACCAGACCCAAGAAATAAGTCTTCTTATAAGACAATGAAACATCGCCGAAGAAGCCGAGCAGTCTCCGGGTTTCCTTGTAAGACGGATAGCCCGTTGAGCTGAAAGTGTAGTCAAGCTGGGTGGCCGTGTAGTCGAAGCCCGGCTGGATGATGTTGGCTCCGCGCACGTCCTTGCGGTTCCGCACCCGTTCGTTTGCGTTCACACCTACCAGCGCAACCAAGTCAAAGTTCTCGCCCAACGATTTATTGGCGGTTGCAATGAAGTTGTAGTCCTGCTCGGTGTAGGTAAGGTCGGTGGTGGTGATGGCTCCCAGCGGAATGGCCACCCCGCCCTTGCGGGTTGTGTTTTTCCTTTTTTCAGAATACGTGTTTATCCCGCCTTTCAGCATGAGGTTCAGCCAAGGAGTAACGTTGTACGACAAGGCAAGGTTGCCCACCGCCCGGTTCACGTTACTGTTAAAGCGGCTGTATTTGGTGCTCCAACGTGGGTTGTCCAGCGGACGGTAGAACAGGTTGTTGCCCGTGACCGGATCTTCAAACGGCAGCCCGTTCAGGTCGAAATTACGCGGCAGGTAATACAAGCGGCCATAAATGGAACCTTCATTGCCGAATCCGCCGTAGTCCGTGTAGAAACCGGCTCCGAGGGGTGGCGAGTCTTGAGTGGTGTTGATGTACTGCACGCCGCCATTGATGGTCAGGTTGTTTGCCAAGGTGGCACTGCCGCCGAAGTTGAGCGTGGTTCTCGACGATTTCAGGTTCTCCACGATGCCTTGGTTGGTCATGCGCGACACGCCGGCGTTCAGGCTCGTCTTGTCGCCCGTGGAACTGATGTTGACCGAGTTCTCAATCAGGTGGCCCGTCTTGAAAAAGCCACCGATGTTGTCGTATGCTTTTATCGGGTAGGGATTGCCGTTTCCGTCGGCATCGCACAGGTCGGGATACAACTGGCAGAAATTGGCGTTGCGGAGAGCCAGCGGGTTCTCGGCGAAACCGTCCGGATAAGCCTTTCCCTTATTGGCTCCTTTGCTGAACAGTCCGTAGGTCTTGGTGTAATACTTCACACCCAACTGCTCGTTGAGTTGATCCACGTAGTCAGGGAATGCGGCACCCCAGTTACCGATGAAGCCGCCGTTGTAGTTCTGGTTTGAACCTTGCGTGTACTTGTCCTGGTAGTCGGGGATGGAGGATATTTTCTCGTTCGAGTACGAGGTGGCGTAATTGACTTCCATGCCTTTCTTCAGGTTCCTGCTGCCCGACTTGGTGGTAATCACCACCACGCCGTTGGTTGCACGCGAACCGTACAGTGCCGCAGCCGCCGCACCTTTCAGCACGGTCATGGAGGCAATGTTGTTGGGGTCAATGTCGTAGGCACGGTTGGAGATGGCCGTGTTGGAGGCAAAATCGCTTGCGCCGCCGCCGTTGGTCGAGTTGTCAAACGGTATGCCATCCACCACAAACAGGGGCTGCGTGTTGCCCGTCAATGATGAATTGCCACGGATGTTAATCTTGGTTGCTTGGCCGGGTGCGCCCCCGCCGCTGATGATGTTTACGCCGGGAACCTTGGCGGTCAGGCCGCGGATGGGATCGGATTCCGAGCGTTGCTGCAAGTCTTCACCCTTGACGGTGGAAACCGCGTAGCCGAGTGCCTTTTTATCACGCTGGATGCCGATGGCCGTCACCACTACTTCCTGCAAGGCTTTCACATCGGATATCAGTTTTATATCTATGGCGCTTTGGCCGCCAACCGCCCTTTCCTGCGAGGTGAAACCGATAAAACTGAATACCAGCGTCGCATTGTCGGGTACTGAACCGAGGGTGTATTTGCCGTTGGCATCAGAGGTGGTTCCGGTGGTGGT
>JANPIL010000100.1:0-2095 GCA_031424975.1 Sphingobacteriales bacterium | reverse complement strand
TTAACGGCAGAGGTGCAAGACCTACTGGCAAAATACTATGTTTCGGAAGGGGCAAACCCGGTCGTCCATGACAACTGGCATCTTGAAACGGGGTATCATTTTGGCGGATATGCCAGGCACACACCTGAACTGCGGGCGTTCATGCACGGATTTGAGCGGGAAAACGGTTTCCTGATCGAGCAGGTTTACACCGCCAAAATGCTTGCCGGCACCGAAGACTTAATGCGCAAGGGGTTTTTTGGGCGCGGCGCAACCGTTGTTTCGCTGCACACGGGCGGCTTGCAGGGTAGAAGCCCGCAGGTTAGCCAACCGAATAGTATGGTTTGAAAAGCCCGAACCCGTTTTTAGCGGCTCGGCGGTTACAAACCGCTATTTTTTCCAAGGCAGTTTGTTCTTCGGTGCCTTTGATGCGTAGACCCGTTTGCCACTGCGGGAGCGGTGGGCCGGATCAATGGTGGTGCACGAGGCCGACACCACGCACAAGGCAACCAGCAGGGTAAGAATGCGTTTCATGGATATGGGAGAATGGATGATTCACAGCCTAAAACTACGGGCCGGGGCGTTCTCTTGCAACGTGCTTCCACTCGTGAAAGCACGTTGTACCATTTGTTGGCAGGTTGCCCGGCTCAGGCGGCTATTTCCTGGTGGCTTGCCTTTGCCCCGTCCAACAACAAGCGTATGCGCTGTTTCAATTGGGCTTTGGGCAGGGGTTTCACGGCAAAGTCGCTGGCTCCGGCATTGATGTAATAACTGCGTTCGGTCACTTGGTTCAAGTCGGAAAGCAACAGGATGGGCATATGCCTGAACATGGGGCGGGAGCGCAACTCGCGGAGGAAATCAACGCTGCTCAGGTAGGGCATGGCGGCATCGGCCACGATTATGTCGGGTTGGTTCCCTTTTTCAAGCCAGTCAATCGCTTCCAGCCCGTCGTTTTTGGCAATCAGTTGGTAGGCATTGCCCAAGACCGTTTCCATGGCTCTCACAACGGCGGCTTCCATTTGGATCATTAAGATTTTCTCTTGCATTTTTACGTAGTTTACACCGGTTAAGACTTGATTTTGTCTGCTCTACTGTTTGTTGTCTGAGATGAGTACGGCAAACCGGGCAAACGTGAAACCCCGCCCGCGCAGCGGCTTGTAACTTTGCAGCCAGCCGGGTCGGAAATGAAAATAGTATCTTTTGAAAAGGCGAAACCTCCCACTGCCCTATACGGATGCCGTATGGGCATTCATGTTTAAAGGACTGGAAATGAGTTGTGCTTTTGTGAAAGCCTTGGAAAACACTGACAAAAGCCACCCAAACCCGGAGGAGTAATAAAAAAGGGGGGATTGCAAGGAAATGGCAGTCCGGATATCAGTAGCGGCGCACGAAAGACAGCAGGATGTAGAGCAGGATAATGGGTGGCACGGCGGCAAATTGCAGCCAAATGAGCAAAACCAGCGAAA
The DNA here is from genome assembly GCA_031424975.1 of Sphingobacteriales bacterium. Taxonomy (GTDB): domain Bacteria; phylum Bacteroidota; class Bacteroidia; order Cytophagales; family 172606-1; genus Xanthocytophaga. Next base: position 650 of record JANPIL010000100.1, on the reverse strand, counting down.
TTGACAGGAAGATATAGCGGATGCGGTTGTTGGCCAAGGAGAAATCCTTGAATTTAAGCGCGAACAGCGACAACTCCGAAACCAACAGGTAGCTCATCAATAATATGTAGCCAATGAGGGCGTACGGGTTCTGAATGTGGTGCATCCAGCCCGGATGCTGCCACATAATCAGTGGCAGCGAGCCTACCAGCAGGGCGTTGGCGGGCGTGGGCACACCGATAAAAGACTCGCTTTGGCGCGTGTCGTTGTTGAATTTGGCCAGCCGGAGAGCCGAAAAAATGGCAATCAGAAACGCCAGGTAAGGCAGAACCACAAACAGTTCTATCGCAAACCCATCGCCCATCAGGCTTTTTTGCAGCAGTTTATAAAGCATCATGGACGGCAGCACACCAAAGGTAACGCAGTCGGCCAGCGAATCCAAGTCCTTGCCAATCAGTGAGTAGGCGTTCATGATCCGCGCCACAAAACCATCCGCAAAATCGAGCAGGGCGGCCAAACCGACCATGTACGCCGCAAAAACCAAGTCGTTCTGGAAAACGGAAACAATGCCCACGCAACCGCAAAACAAATTGCCGCAAGTCAGGAAGTTGGGAATGTGTTTTTTCAATGTCGGATGAATGAATTGTAAATAGTCAACAGTCGGCGGCCAA
>JANPIL010000099.1:0-8613 GCA_031424975.1 Sphingobacteriales bacterium | reverse complement strand
ATGGTTTCGGCGGGCGGCGAATATGTGTTCAACAATATGCTCATGTTCCGGCTGGGCTACTTCTACGAGTCGCCGGAGAAGGGTGGCCGCGAGTATTTTTCGGCCGGGGCCGGGGCGCGGCTGGGGTTGGTCGGGCTGGATCTGGCGTATTTGGTTCCCATGCAGCAAAACCATCCGCTGGGCGAAACCATCCGGTTTTCGCTCAATCTGGACGTAGGAGAAAAATTTGCGGACAAAGCCCGGAAAGTGGCGCGGCAAACCCGCCAACAGCGCAGCCCCAACCGCAAGCAACGTCCGCCACAATACCGCAACCGGCAGTTGAAACGCAGGTGAAGCTTGTCAAGTCCGTGGAAAATCGCGGGTTTGGGGCTTTTGAAAGATACTATTTTGCAGGGCAACGTAGCAGGACTTTCCAAGTCCCGCTACCCGGCGCGGGACTCTCCGCACGCTTGGGCGGATTGCAAAATCCGGCGGGTTTGCAATAACCACAAAGAGGTTTGGCATTTTCGAAACATACTATTTTAACCCATGAAAAAAACCATAATCCTCGCTTTTTCTTTGGTAGCCAGCGTATTGCTGCACGCGCAACCCACCAAGCCCTCAGTGCTGAATGCCACCGGGCAGACGCTGCGCAACGCCACTTTCCAACTCACCTACTCGGTGGGCGAGCCGATGATTACCGTGCTCAAAAACCCCAGCGACATACTCACGCAGGGTTTCATCCAGCCGGAAACCGTCAAAAAAGGCAGCGAATTCAACTTCTACCCCAATCCCGTTGCCGACAAACTCTACTTTGAGAATGCCGAAAAAATTGCTTCCTATAAAATTCATGACGTGGCGGGCCGCCAGGTTTTCGGGCAGGCGTTGGGCAAGCCGCAGCGCACGGTGACCGTAAACCTGGAAATGCTGGCCGAGGCCATCTACATCGTCAATGCGTTTGACAAGGAGGGCCAACGGCTGCATTCGTTCCAGATTATGAAAAAGTAAAGAGGCCTCCCCCAACCCCCTCCGAAGGAGGGGGCTTTTAGATTTGGCGGGTTTGGCCTTTCCAAAAGATACTATTTTGTTTTGCTCCCTCCTCCGAAGGTTGGGGCTGTTTATTTCAACCTGTTGCACACCATGAAAAAAATCAACCTGCTTCTCCTTACACTTTGCGTGGCAACTGGCTACGCATGGGCCCAGGCACCCAAGAGCGTCAATTACCAAGCCATTGCCCGCGATGCCTCCGGCGAGGCAATCGCCAACAAAACCGTTAGTGTGCGGCTCGGCATTGTGCAAGGCTCCGTTGGCGGAACCGTCCTGTACACCGAAACGCACCAGCCCGTCACCGACCAGTTCGGGCTGTTCACGCTTGGCATCGGTACGGGCACGCCCGCCAGCGGCAAATTTGCGGATGTGGCCTGGGAGAAAGGCCAGCTCTTTCTGAAAGTGGAGATTGACCCCAACGGCAACAGTAACTTCACGCTGTCGGGCACCAGCCAGTTGGTGTCCGTGCCCTACGCGCTATATGCCGACAAGGCGGGCAATGCCATTGCCTACAAGGCGGGCAAAGGCATCCAGATCAAAGGCGATTCGATTATGAACTCGGCCACCAGCCAAGCCATCACCATCACCGGCAAAGGCGCAACGACCGTAAGCGGCACGTATCCCGACTTTGTGGTGGAGACCATTGCCGCCAACGGCATTCCCGGCCCAAAAGGCGATGCTGGCCCTAAAGGTGATGTCGGTTTGCCGGGAGCCATCGGCTCACAGGGTTTGAAAGGCGACAAGGGCGAGAACGGCCAGCCCGGCCCGAAAGGCGACACCGGCCCGGCTGGCCCACAAGGCCCAGCGGGCAACGGCGAAGGTGTGTCGTACAAGGCGGGCGAAGGCATCGCGATTGAGGGTTCAACCATCAAAAACACCCTGCCCAACCGTCCGGTCAGCATTACCGGCAAGGGAACCGTAACGGTAAGCGGCGCATATCCTGATTTCATTGTTGATGCCACACAAACCGGCGGAAGTCCGGGACCGAAAGGTGACAAGGGCGATAAAGGCGACAAGGGGGAGGCTGGCTCACAGGGTTTGAAAGGTGACAAAGGCGAGAACGGCCAGCCCGGCCCCAAAGGCGAGAATGGTGCGCCGGGAGCCAAAGGCGACACCGGTGCGCAAGGCCCCGCCGGGCCGGCCGGTGGCGGAACCGGCAGCACCTACACGGCTGGCAGCGGCATCCAGATTGCGGGCACCACCATCAGCAACACCGCCCCCGACCAGATAGTCACCATCACCGCCAAGGGAGCCACCACCATCAGCGGCAGCTATCCCAATTTCACCCTCGAAACCGCCGCCGTAGCCGGACCGAAGGGCGACAAAGGCGATGCCGGAATTCCGGGCCCGCAAGGCCCTAAAGGCGAAAACGGTGCGGCAGGCGTGAAAGGGGATAAGGGAGATGCGGGAACACCGGGTATCAATGGCGCGCCGGGTTTGCCGGGGCCGATTGGCTTGCCTGGCCCAAAAGGCGACAAGGGTGATCCGGGCACGCCCGGATTGGTTTACAAGGCCGATGAAAACAGCCTCACATTGAATACGACAACCAACACTTTCAGTGCATTCTTTGACAAGCAGCTTTGGAACGCCGCCAAAATCACCGGCATTCCGGTATATGACAAAACACCCCCCACCGACGGACAAGTACTGAAATACAGTGAGCGGGGCAAATACTGGATTGCCTCGCCCGATAACGGCGGAAGCGGCAATGAGTTGTGGCTACAAAAAGGCAACAACCTGTATAATTCCAATCTTGGCAAGGGCTTTGTGGGCATCGGCACGGATACGCCCGAAGCCCAATTGGAGATATTCGCCCCGGCAGCGCGGGTGTCGCCAATCAATATTTTGCTGACAGGTGAAAAGTCGGGCGGTGCGAGAGCCGCTTTCCGCAGCACCGGGTACAAGACATACTGGCTGCTGGATGGCCTCAACAGCGAATATAACAATGACGGACGTATTGAGCCGGTCGGGCTGTTCGGCTTTAATTTCTTCAATGGCAGCACAACCACCAACTTGGCCACCATTAAATACAACGGCCAATACGGTGGCTCTGTCGGGGTCAATACCGACAATCCACGGCGGCAGTTGCACCTCAAGCAGAAAAGTTCGGGCGGTGCCGGGCTGGTCTTGGAAGCCAATGAGGGCAATGTGACCTCGACTTGGGAAATCATCGCATTGGCCAATAACGGGAAGACGGACGACCTTTCGTTTTTCTACAATGGCAGCCCCCGCTCTTATATTGAGGGAACCGACGGAGCCTATAAAACCTATTCGGACCGCACACTGAAAAAAGACATCCGGCCAATCGGTCCGGTGTTGGGCAAAGTCACGGAATTGCGGCCATCCGAATACCGTTTCAAGGATGCGCCAAACCAGTCGCCCAAGTCTTATGGCTTCATCGCCCAGGAAGTGGAGGCTTTATTCCCCGAATTGGTGACGGAGAAGGATGGCAAAAAATCGTTGAATTACAGCGACTTTGCGGTGCTGGCCATCCAAGCCATTAAGGAACAACAGCAGCAGATGGATGAGTTGAAACGCCAACTGGCTGAACAGCAAGACTCAAACCAGCATTATCGCGGACGGCTTGAAAAAATGGAGGCCGACCTGAACCGGTTGCTGAACCGCACAGAACGGTTGGAAAAAACAGATAAAAGGCTGATGGCCCACAAAAAATGACCGTGCCAAAATAGTATCTTCCAAAAAGGCCAAACCCAACAGCCTCCCCCCTGTCTGCCGACAGGCAGGCAACCCCCTCCGATGGTGGGGGCTTTTGAACGTAAATCGAAGGCGGGGGCGGCGGGGGTGGGGTGTCTCCCCTTTGGGATTGGGGACAAAATAGTATCTCCCGGAAAGCCCAAACCCGCCATTACGGGGAATGAAGCTTAAAAATGCTTCCAGCCCTGTGCCCGGATTGGCACGCGGTTATCGGATTTGGTGATCAGATGCACGCCCTTGTCGGCCTCGTGCACGTAGCCAATGAAGAAAATGTCGGCGTGGTTCTTGAGCTTCTCGTAATCGCTTTGCCTGATTGTGAAGAGCAGTTCGTAATCCTCGCCGCCATTCAGGGCGCACGTAACCGGATCCAGGTTCAACTCGACGGCGGTGTTGTAGGTGGCCGCATCAATGGGCAGCTTGTCTTCAAACAAGGCCGCTCCCGTACCCGATTGCTGGCAGATGTGCAGGATTTCGGAAGCCAGCCCGTCGGAAATGTCGATCATGGCCGTGGGCACAATGTCCAAGTCGCGCAGTTCGTGGATAATGTCCATGCGGGCCATGGGCCGTAGCTGGCGTTGCAGCACGTAGTCGTTGCCTTCCAGTTCGGGTTGCATTTCGGGGTTTTGCAGGAACACCTGTTTTTCGCGTTCCAGTATCTGCAAGCCCACGTAAGCCCCGCCCAAGTCGCCGGTCACGCAGACAATGTCGCCGGGTTTGGCCGTGTGGCGGTATACTATTTTATCCTTGTCGGCCACGCCCAGCACCGATACCGAAATCACCAGTCCCGACCGCGACGAAGTGGTGTCGCCGCCCACCAAATCCACTTTATATTCATTGCAGGCCGCCCGGATGCCGTCGTAAAGCGCCTCGGCCGCCTCCACCGAAAACCGGTTGCTCATGGCCAGGCTCACCGTGATTTGCTTCGGTATGCCGTTCATGGCCGCAATATCCGAGACATTGACGGCCACGGCTTTATAGCCCAAGTGTGTCAGCGGCGTGTAGCCCAAGTCGAAATGCACGCCTTCGAGCAGCATATCCGTTGAAATCAGGGTGCAATGGGTGCCGTTGTCAATCACGGCGGCATCGTCGCCAATGCCTTTCAGCGATTCGGGGTTTTGCAGCACAAAGCCCGTGGTGATGCGGCTGATAAGCGCGAACTCGCCCAGTTCATTCAATTCGGTGCGCGAAGTTTCCATACTATGCGTGGATGTGTGTTCGTTAGGATTTGTGTTGCCTTGAAGAAATTGTTAAAGCGCACGGTTTGGAAATAGTATTCCCGTTTTCATCGGGATTTTCAACTTTCCGATTGCCCAAACCCCGCCTGTTGTTGCGGGCAAAGTAACGGAAAAAACACCGGCCAGCCGCGCCCTTGCGCCGCCCCGGGGCGCACAAGCCGGGACAAACCGTTTTTTCTTGCTAAATTTGTCGGTGCAAATATCCTCCAAAAACCCCATGAAGTGGCCTTCCGTTTTGTTTTTCCTGTTGCTTCTGGCCTCCGTTGCCGGGTGCATCCCCCAGAAAAACGTCGTTTTCTTCCAGAAAGACAAAAATACCGCCCCTCCCGACCTGCCCTACCTGAACCAGGATTATGAGTTTTTCATCGCCCCGTTCGATGTGCTGTCGCTCCAGATCACGGGGCTTGCCAACGAGCAGGGCCAGAACGTGGCGGCCCCGTTCAGCACGCCTATCACGGCGGCAGGCGGCGGACAGGGAGCCTACGCCAGCGGCATTTTGGTGGACAAGAACGGCGACATAGAGCTGCTGTATGCGGGCAAGATAAAATTGGCGGGGCTGACGCTGCCGCAGGCCGCCGACACCATCCGGGGGGCGTTGTCCAAGTACATCATTGACACGGGCAACGAGGTGACCGTGAACCTGAAAATACTCAACTATTCGGTGACTTTGCTGGGCGAAGTAGCTACGCAGGGCATTCTGAAGGCGGAAAACGAATTCATGACCGTGACCGAAGCCTTGGCCAAATCGGGCGGTGTGACGGCGTTCGGCAACATGAAGACGGTGCGCGTGATCCGCGTGAACCGGCTCACCAAACGCACAACCACCTACCGGCTCGACCTGACGCAGGAAACGGCCGTGTCGCCGATACTCTCACGCCTTCAGCCCGACGATGTTATCGTGGTGGACCCCTTGCGCCGCAAGCAATTCGGCACGGCCGCACAAACCATCGGTTTCATCAGCACTCTCATCAGCGTCCCCACATTCCTTATCAGCACCTACGCGTTGGTTCGCTCACTTACCAGAAACCCGTAGCCAAGCACCCGTACTGGAACCACTCCGCCATGAACCAGGAATTCCCCCACCTTTCGAACAACCAGGACATTGACTTCAAGCGCATACTCCGGCTCATCCTCGGGCATTGGTGGGTGATAGTGCTTTGCCTGGCAATCGGCCTGCTGGCCGCCAACCTGTATATCCGCTACACCGAACCCATTTACAGTTCCAGCGGCTCAATCATCATCAAGGACGAGGGGTCGTCATCGCTGGGGGCGGATGCGGCCAAGCTCGACGGCTTTGATATGTTCCAGACCAAAAAGAACCTTTCCACCGAAATGGAAATCATCAAATCCAATCCGGTGGTGCAGCACGCCGTGGGCCTGATGGATTTTGTGAGCGTGTCGTACTTTGCCAAGGGCCGGTTCAAGACCACCGAACTTTACAAGGACACGCCGTTCGTCGTTGACGTTGACACTTTTTACGCCCAAGAGCAACTCTTCAACATCCGCTTTGCCGATACCACCCGGTTCAGGTTCAGCTACCTGCGCGGCGAGGAGGAAATAAGCAGCGAGCACCACTTCAGTGAGAAAATCACCAACCAATTCGGTGTCTTTACGGTGCGCAAAAACCTTGCGCGTCCAACCAGCCTTGCGCCGGATGTTGTTTATTCGTTCACAGTACACCATCCGTGGGCAATGGTGGGCAAATTCAGGGGCAGCACCGGCGTGGGGCGCGCCAGCGAGGAAACGCCGATGCTCATACTCTCGTGCAGCGACAATGTGCCCGAACGCGCCATGGATTTTGTCAACGCCCTGATCCGCGCCTACCAGGAAAACACCATTGAGGAAAAGACGAAAGTGGCGCGCAACACACTCAAAATCGTCAACGAACTTTTGGCTTCCAGCCGCGATTCGCTTGACTTATCGGAACAGAAAATAGAGCGTTTCAAGCGTGCCAAAGGCATTACCAACCTCACGCCCGACTTTGCCCTGTCCCGTTTCATCGATTTTGATACGCGCCGCAACGAGATGGCGTTGCAGTTGCGCGCACTGGATTCGCTGAATGCCGCCATTGGCCGGGGCAAAGACCCCAGCCTGATTTCAGCCACCAATTTCGGCACGCAAGACAGCCGGTTCGGCAGCAATATCGCCCAGCTCAACGACTTGCAAAACCGCCGCCGCAGCCTCAAGGCCACCCTCACCGACAGCCACCCCAACATCAAAATCATAGACCGGCAGATTGACCTGACCCGCAAAAACCTCACCGTTGACATTGAAAGCTACAAGGAGGCGTTGAAAAACAACCTGCGCACCGTAAACCAGGAGATCCAGAAATACGCCGCCTCGCTGGACAAGATACCCGCCACCCAGCGCGAAAGCGGCAACATAGAGCGCGTGTATTCCATCCATGCGGGCAACTACCAGCGGCTACTGTCGCAAAAACAGGATTACAGCATTGCCCAGGCCGCCGCCCTCTCCGATGTGGTAGTGCTTGAGCAGGCCTACCTGCCCGGCACTCCCAACCGCCCCAAGCCCGGCTCGGCCTATACCATGGCCGCCTTGATCGGACTGACCACCGCCATCGGCTTCATTTTCGCCAAGGACTTCCTGAAAAACACCGTCACCGACCGAGCCGAAGTAGAAAAGGCCACCCGTGTGCCTATTCTGGGCATGGTAAGCCACATGGCCAAAACGGAGGAAACCAGCCTGTTGGTGACCCGAAAACCCAAATCGGCACTGGCCGAATCCTTCCGTTCCATCCGCACCAACCTCCAGTTTTTGGCCACCAACAAGGATTGCAACGTGGTGCTGGTCACCTCCACCATCGGCGGCGAGGGAAAGACTTTTTTCACGCTCAACATGGGTGCCATCCTGGCCCTGTCCGACAAGAAAGTGATCATGGTTGGCCTGGATTTGCGCAAACCCAAACTGCACTTGGAGTTTGACCTCTCGCGCGACAAGGGCATCACGCAGGTGCTGATTGGCAAGGCAAAACTGGAGGATGTGATTTTCAAGACCTCGGTCGAGAACTTGGACATCCTGCCCTCCGGCCCGGTGCCGCCCAACCCGTCAGAACTGATCATGGGTGCGCCGATGGATGAGATGATTCGCGACCTGAAACAGAAATACGACTACATCTTAATTGACACGCCGCCCGTGGGCTTGGTCACCGACGCGCTGATTGCCATGAAGTATGCCGATGTCACCATCTATCTGGTCAGGCAGCGGAAATCGAAAAAGATATTTATGGAGACAATCAACAAGCTTTACCAAGACCAAGCGGCCAATAACCTGGCCATTGTGCTCAACGATTTCCGAACCATCACCGGCTACGGCTACAACTACGGCTACGGGAATGGCTACGGTTACGGATATGGCTACGGTTACGGCTATTATGAAGAAGACCAGCCCAAAAACACCCTCATCCGCCGCCTGACCCGCCCCTACCGCTGGCTGAAAAGGAAAATGAAAAGCAAAAAATAGTCGATAGTCCATAGGCGACAGTCCACAGCGAAAATCATCAAACAGACAGGTTTTAAAAGTGGAAAATCTCTGTTTTTTTTGACTACAGACTTAATTCACTCATTCCGTCATTCAACATTCAACATTGAAAAAATAGTATCCTTTCAAAACCCCAAAC
>JANPIL010000098.1:0-2937 GCA_031424975.1 Sphingobacteriales bacterium | reverse complement strand
CGAAGCCTCCAGAATGGTGTTGGGCGTGCCTTCCGAATCGCCGTTGTCAGGGTTGACCATGGAATGCTGCACAAACAGCCGGGCTTGGCAGTGCCAGACGGCAATTTCGCTGGCGGTTTGCACGCCCGCAAACTGCACCGCATGGCCGATTTGCAGTTCGGCAACCAGTTGGCGGCACGTTTCCAGCAGTTCGCCGCCGCCAACCATCACCAACCGCGCATCGGGGTGGGCCTGCAAAACCTGGTGAAACGCCCGGATGGTCAGGTGCGGGGCTTTTTTGCCCGCGAACCGCCCCACGGCCAACACGATTTTTTCCGCCGTTTCGGGCGATGCGCCTTGAAACTGCCGCGCATCCACACCATACGGTATGTTGAACACCTTGTGTTCATCCGCCCCTAACTCCACGAGTTTCGCTTTCATGTCTGTTGAGACGGCGATGATGGCTTTGGCGTGGGCGAAAACCCGTTGGTAACCAGCCCGGTATTGCCGCAACGTGGCCTTGTCAGACGCGTCGAAACCGTGGAAATGCACCACCAGCGGTGTGTTGGTGCGGCGGCAAGCCTCCAGTACGCCCACGCCGGTAATGCCGTATTCGGCCAACACCACCTCAAATCTTTGCCTTTGCAGGAAGCCGGACAGGAAATGCGTGTAAAACGCCGGATACAGCGCGGGCAGCAACCGTTTGGTGAGTATCCTGACGGGCTGGCCGAGCGGGATATTGATGATGTTTTCGTTGTGCTGCGTCAGGTAAGGCCGCCACCCGCCCGACAAGCTGACGGCGGGCCGCAAGTGCCGCAAATGGTTGTAAATGAATGTTTCCGAGTAATTGTCACGGTTGGGATGGGCAATGCAGATTTTCGTCATGGATTACGTTTTTTACCTCACCCCCGGCCCCTCTCCTTCAGAGAGGGGTGAAAAAAAAAGGGAGCCTTTGCTCCCCTCTCAGCAGGAGGGGGGCCGGGGGTGAGGTTCTTTGTTATTTCTTCGCTCTTGCCACCACCACAAACGTGCAGGCATCGGCATCCTTGCTGCGTTGCGAGGTGGTTTGGTCGAACAATGCAATGAGCGGCTGCATGAACAAGGCCAGCACCGGACGCATGAATTTGGGAATCTTGAACAAAAAGCCGTCCTGGAACAATTGCAGCCCCATGGCCGCCCGCCCGATGATGCCCCGGAAATACACGACTTCAAAACCGCTTTCGCTGATGATCTTGCGCAGCCCCGCCGATGTCCAGCGCCAGTAGTCCGTCGGGTCGGGGTGGAACATCCAGTAGCCGTGCGTGGTCAGGATCAGCAAGCCGCCGGGCTTCAGGATGCGCTTGGATTCGGACAGGTAAAACAGCGGATCCACGACGTGTTCCAGTACTTGCGTGGACAGCACGGCATCCACCGTGGCATCGGCCATGGCTATTTTTCCCGCCGGGTCAATGTGGATGGCTGCCCTGGGATTTTCCGCCAAGTCAATGCCGATGTATTCCTTGATGTAAGGAGCTACCAAAGGCTGGTAAGGCGTGTTGCCGCAACCATAATCGGCCAGTTGCGCGATGTTTTGGTCGGCAATATACTGGCGCACCACCGTTTCCACTTGCTTGCGCAATTGCATAAGGTAGTAAAAGCGCGGGTTCAGCCAGCCGGGATGCAGCCGCTCAATGCCTTCTTCTCGCTGTTTGGTCATGGGTTGGATAAAGACAGAACGGGGCAAAGCTAAGAATTTCCCCACGCATAGCACCTGCCAGGAAATCACTTACCTTCGCACCATGCTTTTTTGCGGAAAACCGAAATCACCTTTCAAAATACGCCTTCCATGAAAGTGCTCTTTCTCTTTGGCGGCTTGCCACACTATTACAATGCCATTCTGAACCGATTGAATTCGATTGAGAATTTAGATGTATCGGTGGTTGTACCAGCCGAAAAAGGGAAAACCTTGGGTTCGGGCGTGTTTGAAACGGAGCGGGACATCCATTTCAAGAAATTCGAGTTGGAAGAAAAAGCCAATTTAGCCGGGTTGGGCAAGCCTTTTTTTAAAGGAATCCGGCAATTGCTCGAACGCGAAAAACCCGACATCATGGTGTTGTCTTATCCTTATTCCTTGAGCTTTGCATTTGATTTTCCGTTGCGGCGGCATTGTAAAAAGCACAATATCAAAACCATCATCAAGGAAATCCCTTATCAGGTTCCACTGTACACGGAAGCGGTTTCTTATTATTTCAGCGGCATTTTTGTAACGGAGGATTTATCCGGCCAGCCAAAAAAGAGTATTTTCAACCGGCTGCGCTTCAGGCTGCTGGCCGAAGTGCGGAAATATTATTACAACCTTGCCGATGCCCACGTAAATTATACAGAAGATGCCCGCCAGATATTGGCAAGCTACGGTGTTGCGCCGGAAAAAATCTTTGTCACCTATAACTCGCCCGATACGGATGAGATTTTTAAAATCCGGCAGCAAGTGGAACAGGAGCCGCCAATCCTGCCGCCGCACCCGCACCGGCTGATTCATGTGGGCCGATTGGTGAAATGGAAAAAAGTACACCTACTCATCAATACCTTGCACCGGCTCCGGGAAAAATACGCTGACATTCAGTTGGTTGTGGTTGGGGGCGGACCGGAAGAGCAAAACCTGAAACAACAGGCGGCGGGTTTGGGCCTTAGAAAACATACTATTTTTGCGGGAGCCATCCACGATACGGCAACGCTGGGGCGGTATTTTCTGGCTTCCACGGTGTACGTGCTGGCGGGGGTGGGCGGACTTTCCATCAATGATGCCATGTGTTTCGGTAAGCCGATTGTCTGTTCGGTTGCGGATGGAACAGAGAAAATGCTGGTGGAAGAAGGCCGCAACGGCTATTTTTTCAAGAATGACAACGAGGATGACTTGTACCAGAAAATAGACCAAATTCTCTCCGATCCCGGAAAAACCCTGCAAATGGGATTGAACTC
>JANPIL010000097.1:0-17285 GCA_031424975.1 Sphingobacteriales bacterium | reverse complement strand
GCAGGGAAAGAGCTCTTTTTTCACCCCTCTCAGCAGGAGAGGGGCCGGGGGTGAGGTTGTTTCAATCCTCGTGCCGCTTGAAAATCGCCGTGGCATTGTGGCCGCCGAAGCCGAACGTGTTGCTCATCACGTAGCGCAGCGGACGCTTCTCAGCCTTGCCGAGCACAATGTTCAGCCCCTGCGGAATGGCGGCATCCAGGTTTTGCGTATTGATGGTGGGCGGAATCATTCCTTCTTTCAAGGCCATGATTGAGGCAATGGCTTCGATGGCACCCGCGCCGCCCAGCAAATGCCCGGTCATGGATTTGGTGGCCGACAGCCGCAGTTCCGATTCCGTGCCGAATACTGTGGCAATGGCCCGCAGTTCGCTCAGGTCGCCTTGCGAAGTGGACGTGGCGTGCATATTCAGGTAGTCAATGTCGGCGGGCGTGATTTCGGCATCTTCCAGCGCGGCTTGGATGCCCAGCACGGCTCCAGCTCCTTCGGGGTGCGTGCTTGTCAGATGGTAGGCATCCGCCGACATTCCGCCGCCCACGAGTTCGGCGTAAATTTTGGCTCCCCGCGCCTTGGCGTGTTCGTATTCCTCCAGTATCAGGCAGCCCGCGCCTTCGCCCATCACAAAGCCGTCGCGGTTGGCATCGAATGGACGCGAGGCCGTGGCCGGGTCGTCGTTGCGCGTGGAAAGGGCTTTGCAGGCATTGAAACCGCCAATGCCCGCCTCGCAAATGGGGGCTTCGGAGCCGCCCGACACAATGATGTTGGCCTTGCCAAGCCGGATGTAATTGAATGCGTCAATGATGGCCGTATTGGAGGTGGCACACGCCGAAATGGTCGCGAAATTGACTCCCCGGAAACCGTACTTCATCGAAATCAGGCCCGAGGCAATGTCCGCGATGGTGCGCGGAATGAAAAACGGGTTGAAACGCGGATTGCGGCCACCCTCCACAAACTCGCTCACTTGGTCTTGGAACGTGGAAAACCCGCCGTTGCCCGACCCCCAGATCACGCCCACTTTGTCTTTGTTTATCTTCTCCAAATCCAGCCCGGCATCTTTCACGGCTTCGTCGGCGGCAATCAGCGCGTAGTGCGAAAACGGATCCATGCGCCGCGCTTCCGATTTATCTATGTGTTGGTACACGTCGAAGTTTTTGAGTTCGCAGGCAAATTTGGTTTTGAAGAGCGTGGTGTCAAATTTGGTGATTGGCGCGGCCCCGCTGGCTCCGGCCATGAGGCTTGCCCAATAATCCGCCACGTTGTTGCCAATCGGTGTCAAGGCTCCCAATCCGGTCACCACTACTCGTTTCAGTTGTATCATTGTGTCAATAGATGAATGGTTAAAAAGTTGGTTGTCAAATGGTTGGTTGTCGGGCTGTACGATATTCCGCTTCCTTTACCTGTATCCGGCCCAAACCGTGGCTCGTGTCTTCACGAGCCGCCAGTGCCTCCGGTTCAGATGTTGGCGGGCATTCCGGCCAACAAAGTGTTAAAACAGCGGGTGCGAAAATAGTATCTTTTTCCGAACCCAAACCCATGCAATCTGCCGCTGGTGTTATTTCACCGTTATTTCGTCGGGAATTTTGAGCAAATTGCGCTTGGAAAAAACCACCCACAACCCATCGTCTTGCACCCAGAAATAACCCTGCCGCCGGGCAAAAACCTGTATTTCGCCTCCGATTTCCACTTGGGCGTGCCCGACGCGGCGGGCAGCCGCCAACGGGAGGCCAAGATTGTGCGTTGGCTGGAAAGCATCGAGCATTCGGCGCACATGGTTTTGCTGGTGGGCGATATTTTCGACTTCTGGTTTGAATACAAACACGTGATTCCCAAGGGTTTTGTGCGGCTGCAAGGCAAACTCGCCGAACTGGTGGATAACGGCGTGCCGGTGGTTTTCTTCACGGGCAACCACGATATGTGGATGTTTGATTACTTCCCCGGCGAACTGGGCATTCCCGTTTTCCGCGAGCCGCAACAATACCTCGTCAATGGCAAAAGCCTGCTTGTGGGCCACGGCGATGGCTTGGGGCCGGGCGATGGCACGTACAAACTATTGAAGAAGGTTTTTGCCAATCCGCTGAGCCAGTGGCTTTTTGCGCGGCTGCACCCGAACCTGGGCGTGGGCATTGCCACGGCGTGGTCGCGCCGCAGCCGGATTACCAACACGGCCAAAGACGAGGAGAAATTCAAGGGAGACGGCGAGTGGCTGTGGACGTATTGCCAGGAAATGGAGCGGCAGCAGCACCACGATTTCTATGTTTTCGGCCACCGGCACTTGCCGCTGGAATTGCCCGTGGGCGAAACTTCGCGATACATCAACCTGGGCGAGTGGGTGAATTATCGCACCTACGCGGTTTTCGACGGCCAAAACGTGGGCCTGCACACATTTGAAAGCTGAACCCGCAAAATAATATCCCCGCTAAAGCTAAAAGTTCCGCCAGAGGCGGAAACGGGGCTTTCAGCTTTTTCAACGACCAAACCCGACCGTGAAAATGAAAATCCTTGCGGTGCTGGCGGCATTTTGGAGCTTTGCGGAAGCCCCCGCCCAAACGGCAAGTTCGCCACGCCAAATTACTGGCAGCCAAGTGGTTGCCGTATCGGTGGACAATTACAACCGTGTGGTCACCGCCGATACCAAGGGAAACATTACGGCCTACGATACGCTGGGCAACGCCTTGGCCAGCTACTCGCCACAAATGGTGGCCGATGTGACGCTGCTGGAGGCGTGGCGTTTCATGAAAGTTCTGGTATTTTACCGTGATTTGCAGCAATACGTGCTGCTCGACCGTTTTTTAACGCCGCTGGCTGGCTACCCGTATCCGGCCCGGCTGCCCGCCGAACGCATCGGCTTTGCCCGCGTACTCACGCTTGCCTTTGACGACCAGCTTTGGGTTTTTGACGATACGGATTTCAGTTTGAAAAAATACAACCCTCAATCACAGTCCGTTACCATTCATTCGCCCATGGGTTTGGTCTTGGATGCCAAGGATTACCACATTAATTTCATGCGCGAATACCAGAGCCAAGTATTTGTAAATGACAGGAATTCGGGCATTATGGTATTCGACAATCTGGGTAATTACCGCACGCAACTGCCCTTCCCGAATGTGGAATTTTTCCATTTTTCGGGCGACGAATTGTATTTTGCGGATGGCGATGTGTTGCATTTTTACAATATCTACACCGCAGCCGAAAGGAAAGTGAAACTGCCTTTCGCTGCCCGCTTCGCGGTGGTGGCGGGCAGGAAAATATTTGCCTTTGGTGCCAAGGGCGGCTTTGTGTGGGATTTGCCGTAGCGCGGTTTTTGCACGGACTCAGGTGCGCCGGGTATGCGACTCGCGTGGCCAAAGGCCAGAGACGCGCCGCAAAATAGTATCTTTCAAAAGCACCAAACCCCCTTTGCCTCCGGTGTGCGGCGGAATGGCAAAGGCAAAATAGTATCTTTGAAAAGACCCGAACCCTTGCGGCGATTTCTTCGCGGCAACAGCATTTTTACCCCTGATTGAAGTTTATTTGCCGGGGCAGGGCAAAATGTCAGGAAAATTAAAACCTACCGCAAGACATGACTAACGTACAGGAAAAAGTGACCTCGATGCTGGTGGAAAAAGTGGGCATCGAGCCTTCGCAGGTAACGCCCGCCGCCAATTTCATCAAGGATTTGGGGATTGATTCGCTGGATTATATCGAGTTGATCATGGAGTTTGAACGCGCGTTCGACATCCGCATTCCCGACACCGAAGGCGAGCAACTCAAAACCGTAGGGCAAGCTGTGGACTACATTGAAAAGAAACTGAATGAACCCAAGCCGGAAGCATAACCGTTTGGCCGCCAGTAATCTGCCTTTTCAGTATTGTTTCGCTTTTGCTTGGTACGCGTTGATAATCGGCGAGGCCGCCGGGTTGCACTGGTAGGTATTCCAACTGCCATCGGCGTATATTTCCACTATGCGGTAGCCCTTGTAAACCGTTCCCCAGTTGCCGCCAAAGTGCCCGTCGAAAAAGTGCGGCTTGCCGTTGTTCATCCGCTTGTCGTCTTGGTCGTGCTCATGGCCGTGGAAAACCGCCGCAACATTGGGCGTTTTCTCAATAATGGAGCGGATTTGCGGGCAATCCACACCGTTGTCCGTCCATTTGGCGGGCGGAATGTGCATGAACACGAAAACCTGTTTTTTGGCGGCGTATTTTTGCAATTGCAGTTGCAGCCAATCGGCATCCGCGCACAGGTATTCGCCTTTTTCGTTGGAAGTATCCGCCAGTATGAAAGCATGGTCACCCAACTCAACCACATGGTTGGGCGTGTAGCCCCACAGTTGCCGCCACGTTTCCACGCTCACCCGGTCGTGGTTGCCGCGCGTAACGTAGTAGCTTACAGGCAGTTGGTCGAAAGACGCTTTGGCTTTAGGCAGAAAAACCGGATCGTCGTGGATCAGGTCGCCGTTCAGGAAAATCAAATCCAGCCCTTTGGATTTTTTTTCGGCCTTGAGCCATTTGTTCAGGTTGGCGAAGTCCTTTTCGTACGCCGTGTTGGGCTGGCCGTAATGCCCGTCTGAAGCAACGGCAAACCGGAAAACCGCTTTCTCATCCGCCGGGCGGGAAAATGCAGAATACGATGAGAAAAAAGTGAAGCCTCCGAGTGAAGCCTTCAGGAAGACACGCCGTTTCATAGTGGAAATCGGAAAATTGACCGGAATTTATGCACCGCATTCCAAAAAGAATGCATTTGGCGGTGATGGAAACAAAAGAATAACATTTGCGTAACGTAACGGCAACGCGCCGCTCATATTTCAACGCTGGCTGCTTCACGGGCAGTGGGCGCGGCAATCCGGCCTTTAAACAGCCGCACAAATTCTCCGGTAAGCCGCACCCTTGAAAACCGCGTTTCGGCCAGCGTGCGGGCGTTTTGTTGGGCTTGCGCCAACGCCACCGGATTGGAAAGGTAAGGATTAATGCGGCGCAGAAACTCGCCGGGCTGCCGGGGGTCGGCGTAAAAGCCGCACTTTTCGGTTTCCACCAAGTCGGCCAGCCAGCCACCCGTATTGGTGATGCACAGCTTTCCGGCAGCCAGCGCATCAAAAAACTTATTGGGGCTGCTGGTTTCCAGTACCTTTTTCCGGGCAAACGACACGTAAACCGCATCGGTCACATTGAGTACTTCGCGCAGTTGGTATTTGTCCAAATGCGGAATAAGGCACAGGTTTTTCAAGCCGTAATCGTCGGCAAGCCGCTGTAAGCCAGTCCATTCGTTGCCCTGCCCGACCACCAGAAACACCAGTTGGTCTAAGTTGCGGGCTTGGGCTTCGCGGGCTATTTCCAACAGGCTCCGCACATGATTCACTTGGCCTACCGCGCCAAAATACGTGACTGTGAATTTTCCGCAAACCCCGTATTTCCCGGCCAGCAATGGTTTTTTGGCTTCATTTTGAAAAAACCCGCAGTCCGAAATATTCGGCAGCAAATGTATTTCCTTGCCGGGCACTTGGTTTCCAATGTGCTGGGCAATGCCCGGCGAGAGTGCGATAATCTTGTCGGCTTGCCGGTAAATTCTCCGTTCCAAGCCAAACAGCAATCTTTGCAGCCCCCGGTTTCTGATGGTGCCCATCTGGATTGGCGCAAGCGGCCACAAGTCTCGCACTTCAAAGTAAAAGGGGATGTTTTTGCGCCATTTGAGCAGCAAAGCAACAATGCCTACCGTTAGCGGCGTGGAAGTGGCATAACACAAGCTTGGATGCTCAATTTTTTTCGCCAGCCGGTAAGCCTGCCACGCAAACCTGAGAAACGCGTAAATCCTGCCCGCAAAGCCCAGTTTATTGTCGTAATACACCGGCAGGTAGTGAACCCTGATGCCGCTCACCGTCTTGCAAACGTACTGTTTTTGGTTGTGCGAGGTAATCATTTCTACCTGTAAACCACTGTCTACCAATGCTTTGGCAAGGTAATAGGAACGCGAAGATCCGCCCTCGGTATACGTCTTGAAATACTGGTGGATGTAGATAACCTTCACTGCAATCCGGCTGCTTTGCTTGGGGAAAAAGGACATGGGTAAAGCAATTTTACGGTTTTTCGGGGAGAAAATTGCTTTGCCGTCAAAATTCTTTTTCCAGCCAAGCCGTCAAAACCGCCAACGACCATAGTTCGGATGCGTGGTTGGCGCGGCCTTGCAGGTGTTGGGCCAGCAGTTGCATCGTGTGTGCATACGCAACCGTTTCATAAACCATTGCGTGTTTGTTTTGCAGCATTTCCACCATTGGTTTTCCGGCTGGTGTGCGCAGCCAATGCCCGAATGGCATCCCGAAGCCTTCTTTGGGTCTCTGCACGTAGGGTTTGCCATTCCTGCGGGATAGTATTTTTTTCAACAGCCATTTGCGTCCGTGCCGTAGCAAAAACGTGGCCGGCACGGATTGCGCCAAAGCCGTAATGCTGTCGTCCAAGTAGGGCAGCCGCGCCTCAACGCCGTGCTGCATGGTCATGCGGTCGGTGATGGCCAGCACATCCGAAACCAAATACCGGTCTTGGTCAAACCGCAGGGCGGCGGACAGGTATTTTTCCGTGAAACCCAAACTGTCGTCCAAAAAACTGAACGCAGAACTTTCCGTTTGGCAAGCCGGATTGTTGAACCGGAAACCGGCCTGCTGCACCGTAAAACGGATGAAAGTCTCTTCGGGCGAGACCGAAAGTTGGGCGGCGGCCTTGCGCCACAACCGCCCGTAACGGTTTTGCTCGGGCAGCAGGGAGGAGGTGTGGCGCAACAGAAAGATACCTGCCTGTCCGGCAGGCAGGCTATTTTTCAGGAGCGGATAGAAACGCAAGTACTGCCCGAATGCCCAATGCCGGTGGTAGCCCGCAAAAAGTTCGTCGGCTCCGGCTCCCGACAACAGTACCGAAACGGATTTTTTCGCCTCCTGCGCCAGCAGCCACGTCAACCACGCCGCCCCGTCAGCGATGGGCTGATCCAGGGTTTGCAGCCATTCGGGAAACCGGCCGAGCAGACTACTGCCAACCGTGACTTCCTGCAAGTCAGCGTCGTACTGCTTTGCGGCGGCACGGGCATACGTTTGGTCGTGGGTAGCATACAGTAAATCTTGGCTTTGGTAGGCAATGGTGAACGCAGGCAGCTTGCGGATGCCCGCGTGGTGCGCACTGGCCAGCAGCAGCGTGGAGTCAACGCCGCCACTGAGCAGGATTCCGGCGGGTACATCGGCTTGCAAGTGGCGCAGCGTGGCTTGCTCCAAGGCGTGTTCCAGCGCATCAACCGAAAAATCCGGCTTTCCCGAAATAGTATCTTTCGAGAGACTCAAACCCTGCCCGCCAATCCATCCGGTTTCCCGCAATTTCCCGTCCGGCGATACTTCAACAATGCTGCCCGGTTCGAGTTCATAAATATTTTGGTAGAAAGTGGCGGGCCGCCGGGCGAATTTGAAAGCGAGGTAATGCGGAATCTGCGCCAAGTTCGGCTTTTTCTCCACCAAGCCCGAAGCCAGAATGCCCCGGATTTCGGAGGAAACGATGGCAAACCGCTCATTTTCAAACCAATACAGCGGTTTCATTCCCCAACGGTCGCGCGCCAGCAGCAAGGTTTCGGTTTGCCGGTCATACATGGCCAAGGCAAACATCCCGTTCAGTTGCGCCAAGCCAGCCGCGGTGTGTTTGGCCAGCAGGTGCAGAACCGTTTCGGTATCGGTGCTGGTGCGGAAGGCAAATTCCTGACTTAACGATTGCCGCAGTTGTGCATCGTTATAAATGGCCCCATTGAAAACCAGCGTGTGCCGCCCGTCGGGCGAGGTCATGGGCTGGTTTGCCTCATCGCGCAAATCGGTGATTTTGAGCCGGTTGTGTGCCATCCAGACGGTTTGCCGCGCCGTCCGGATGGCTTGCCATTGCGTGGCATCGGGTCCACGGTGGGCGGTAGCCGCCGCCATGCGCCGCACAAATGAATCGTCCAAGCGGTTTTGCTTGTCAACAATGACGTGGATGCCGCACATATAAAGCCTCCCCCAACCCCCTCCGAAAGAGGGGGCTTAAAAAATAGTATGTTTTGAAAACTAAAAACCCAACCGATTCAAAAGCCCCCTCCCACGCCAAGTCGTGGCTTTCAGCTTCGGAGGGGGTTGGGGGAGGCTTCTTTATTGCTTGCCCGTGCTGCCGTAGCCACCCGCGCCGCGCCGGGTTTCGGTCAGCACATCCACGGCTTGCCAACGCACTTGCTGGTAAGGCGACACAATCATTTGCGCCACGCGTTCGCCGTTTTCAATGGCAAATGGCACATCTGATAAATTAATGAGCAGCACCATGATTTCGCCCCGGTAGTCGGCATCAACCGTGCCCGGACTGTTTAAAACCGTAATGCCGTGCTTTAACGCCAAGCCACTGCGCGGACGGATTTGCGCCTCGTAGCCTTCGGGCAACTCGATGAACAGGCCGGTCGGAATGAGTTTGCGCTGGCCGGGCGGCAACGTGATGGCTTCCGTAAGATGCGCACGCAAGTCCATGCCCGCCGAATGTTCGGTTTGGTAGCCAGGCAGTTCGTTGGCAGATGTATTGATGATTTTGACGGAAATGGTTTGCATGGTAATCGGATTAAATGGGGTTTGGGCTTTTTGAAACCTGCCTGCCGGACAGGCAGGGATACTATTTTGGCAATATTGAATTTTGAATGATGGAATGAGTGGATTGAAAACCAAACTGGCGCGAGGTTCTTACCTCGTGCCGCCCATGCGGGCAGATTCCCATCTGCCGGAGTTGGATTGGCATCGCCGCCACCGAGATAAGAATCTCGGAACATGGGCGGCACGAGGTAGGAACCTCGCGCCAGTTGCCACCCCCGCGACAATCATCTCCGCGCCAACCGGCTCACTTTTCTGCCAACCGCCGGTGTTTCAGCAATCCTTCGGCATACACAATTGCGGCCACATACGTCAGGCTCACGGCCATGTGAAACGCAAAAGCAAACCACTGGCTCGCAAAACCGATTTGGCTCACAACATAAATAACCACCGCCGCGCTGCCCATGTAGGCCGCCGCCGACCGCAACGCATACGGCACGGGAAAATACTTGTTTCCCAGCAGATAACAGGCAACCGTCATGGCGGCGCACGACAGTAGAAACGCCACCGCGCAGCCCATGTAGCCCAACACCGGAATCAGCGCGACATTCAGAATCACGTTCACGCCCGCGCCCAGAAACGTGAGCCACGTGCCGTAGTGCGTGCGGTCGGTGAGCTTGAACCACACCGACAGGTTGTAATACACGCCCAACAGCAGGTTTCCGAGCAGCAAAAACGGCACTACCGCCAAGCCTTCGCGGTATTCGGCGCGCCGCAGCAGCAAACTGATCCAATCCAGGTTCACGCTCACGCCCACCCAAATTACGCAGCACACAATCACAAACCACTTCATAACCAGCGCAAACGTGCCGGGAGCGTTTTTATCCTGGCTCTGGCTGAAAAAAAACGGCTCGGCGGCGTAGCGGAAAGCCTGCGTGGCCAGACTCATGAAAACCGACAGTTTCAGGCACGTGCCGTAAATGCCCAACGCCTGCTCCGGTGTGCGTCCCGGATAAAAGCCATCGGGCAGAAAAGCCTTCAGCACCACGCGGTCGAACATCTGGTTGGTCACGCCGGCCAGGCCCATAATCAGGATCGGGTAGCCGTAAATCCACACGGGTTTGAACTGCTGGCGGTTGAACCGGAAACGGAAATCGCGCAGCAAATCCCAGAGCATCGGCAAAAAAGCCACGTTGGCAATCAGGTTGGACAGGAAAATGTAGCCGACTCCGAACGAAGGGTTATATATCTGGCTGACAATCGGTTGCAGCACAGTCAAATATTTGCCTTGGTAAATGTCGCGGCAGAAAAGCAGGAAAAAAAGGTTGAAAAAAACGTTGATGCCGATGTTGGCCATCCGCGCCACGGCAAACCGTTTCGCCCGGTGTTCAAGCCGCAACCGCGCAAACGGAATCGCCACGATGCCGTCAATGGCCACCACCAACGCCAGCATGATGATGTACCATTCCTTGCCCGGATAGCCCAGCGCATTCGTGAGCGGCGTGGAAAATACTATGAAAAAAAAAGTGAAAACCCCGTTCACCACTATCACCGCACTCAAAATCAGGTTGTAATACACTTTCGGGTTTTCGCGGTTGGCAAAACGGAAAAACGCGGTTTCCATGCCGAACGTGTAAATCACCTGCAAAAAAGCCACGTACGCAAACAACGAAACCTGGATGCCCGACTCATCGGCGGCAAAGGCGTAGGTGTGCAAGGCCGTCAATAGAAAATACACCGAACGGCCCAGAATGCTGGGCAAGCCGTACAGTGCGGTTTCGGAAGCCAGTTTCTTTAAAACGGACATGGTTTTGAATGCGGAAGTGGGAATGCGGAATGGGGATTGGAAAAAAAACGGCAGGCCGGACACTGTGTGTCAGACCGGAACGGGAAATCGTCTTCCAGGATAACCGGCGGGTTTGGCCTTTCCAAAAGCTGAAAGCCCCGTCTTTAGCGGGGATACTATTTCCCGAGTGCGGAATGGGGATTGCCGAATGCGGAATACCGGCGGGTTTGGCCTTTTTCAACGATACTGTTTTGGAAACGCAGCCCAAAGCGATGCCGCTTTATTCCGTATTCCCACTTCCGCAATCCGCATTCCTTTTTCTCATTTTCCTTGGAATTCCGGCTGGCGTTTTTCCAGGAATGCCGTGGTTCCTTCCTTGAAATCGGCGGTGCGGCAGCAGATGCTGAACGCGTTGGCTTCAATCTGATACCCGTTCTTGTCTTTCATGAACGCCGAATTGACGCAACTGATAACCATTTCAATGGCAACCGGAGCCTTGGCCAGAATTTTGGCCATGAGTTCGCCGGCCTTGGCCAGCAGCAAATCGTGGGTTGCCACCACGTGGTTCACCAAGCCGTATTGGTAGGCTTCGGTGGCTGTAACCATGTCGCCGGTCATCATCCATTCCAACGCCTTGGCTTTGCCCACCAACTGCGTGAGCCGCTGCGTGCCGCCGTAGCCCGGAATAATGCCCAGGTTCACCTCTGGCTGGCCGAATTTGGCGGTTTCCACGGCCACGCGCAGGTGGCACGCCATGGCCAATTCGCAGCCGCCGCCCAGCGCAAAACCATTGACGGCAGCAATCACGGGCTTGGGGCAGTTTTCGATCATGGCGAAAATCTCCTGTCCGTTTTCGGCAAATTTCCGGCTGTTCAGTTCATCCACATTGGCAAACTCGGCAATGTCGGCACCGGCCACGAAAGCCTTGTCGCCGCTGCCGGTTATAATCACGCCGCGCACCGAGGCATCGTCGTATATTTGCTGCATGACGGTGCGGATCTCGTCCAGCGTCTTGATGTTCAGCGCATTGCGTTTTTCAGGTCGGTTGATGGTCACCGTCAGGACGGAGCCGTTTTTAGTCAGGGTCAGGTTTTCCATTGCAAAAAGATACGATGTTGGTTGGCCGATGAAAGGCTTCAAAGATAGCGGATTTTCATAACCGTGGCGAAAACCTTGAAAATGCCCGAAACAAAAAATCCCTTCCGGCACAGGCGCGAGGCTTGTTGCGGGAAGGGATTGGGAAGCCCCGGGGTTTGGGCTTTCCGGAAGATACTATTTCATAACACACCGTTTTGCCGGATTTCCGGAAAACGCGCCCTGTTCATTCCTGCTCTTGCAGTTGGTAGCGGTAAACGGACGGAGTTTCGTCTTCAAACCCGACGGGCATCCGGTCGGTGAGCCACGCATCCAAGCCGTGGCCGCTGGGCGGATCGAACGAGGGAAATACAAAATCGGTCGGGATGCCGCCGCCACCGCCACCGCCGCCACCGTTGGGGCCGGGGTTTTTGCTGGTCAGCAGTACGTGCCAAATCATCCATACCACGCAGGCAATGCAAAGCGAACAAACAATTATGTATTCAAGGGTCATGATCATGGCCGGATAACCTAAAGGTGGATAAATGAGAGAATATGTAAAAGTAAGGCGTGCGTTGATGAAACGCGGTTTGTAATTCAACGATTTATTGCACGTGAATGTTACGGGTAAATGACATCATTTATATGGGATTAATGAAAATATTTGGCGGCAAAGTGCCATCAGTAAATCGAAGTACTTATACCTAATTTTTTGAGAATCAGCGGATTGTCTTTTTTGCCTTCATGATGAACTCGATTTTAGCAAAATCCTCGCGCATTTCCCGAATTTGGCTTTGAAAACGCACGTGGTTGCGCAGGAATGCACCACAAACCCCTTAATTGAAGCGTGGGGGCAGAAACCGGGTTCTGCATATTTCTTTACCGGTGCAACCGGCAAGCGGTTGGTATAAATGTTATTTTTGTGGGCATGAACTTCATCCTTTTCGATTATCCCGCCACGCGCAGCGCATTGCTGCCGCTCACATTCACGCGTCCGGTGGCGCAAATCCGCCTCGGAATCGTCACGATTGCCGACAAATGGCGGCATTTCTTACGCGCCCCCGTATCTTTCCTGACCGAACCGTATTTACAAAACAAATTCCCGTTTGAGCCAAGCCCTGACAACCTGTATATCAACGGAGCGGTTTGTCCCGATGCTGCGCTGCTCGAAGCGGTCATGCAATTGCGGCCGGGCGAGAAACTTTCGGGTCAAAACCAACTCATTGCCTTCCGGACGGATGCGGTGCTAAACAGCCCCGCCGAAATAGTATCTTTTGAAAGTGCCAAACCCGCCCGCGCCTACCACGCGCCTTTTGCCGTGTTGGGCAGCCTGAGCGATATTTTTTTATTGAACGGTGCGCAAATCCGCGCCGACTTTGCTTGGCTCACCGCCAACCGGGTTTCCCAGCCCATAACCGATGCGCATACAATCGTGTACAACCCGTCGGCGGTATTTCTGGAGGAAGGCTCAAAAACCCGTGCCAGCGTACTGAATGCCGAAAAAGGCCCCATTTACATCGGTGCCGGTGCCGACATCCAAGAGGGCAGCCTGATTCGGGGGCCGTTTGCCATTGGCGAGCAGAGCGTGGTGGCGATGGGGGCCAAAATGCGCGGCGACATTACGGTGGGGCCGTTTTGCAAGGTGGGCGGCGAGGTCAGCAACAGCGTGATTTTTGGCTGCACGAGCAAAGGCCACGAAGGCTACCTCGGCAATTCGGTGCTGGGCGAATGGTGCAACCTCGGGGCCGACACCAACACATCGAACCTGAAAAACGACTACGGAAACGTGAAGCAGTGGAATTACGCTGAGCACGCTTTCAAAGACACGGGCAGGCAGTTTGTGGGCCTCGTCATGGGCGACCACTCAAAGGCGGGCATCAACACGATGTTCAATACAGGTACGGTGGTGGGCGTGAGTGCCAACGTGTTCGGCGGTGATTTTCCGCCCAAATTCGTGCCTTCGTTTACGTGGGGCGGCGCGGCCGGACTGGACATTTACCGCCTCGACAGGGCGTTGGAGGTGATGGAGCGGGTGCTGCAACGCCGCACCCTGTCCCTGCCCGATGCCGATCGCGAACTGATGACGCACCTATTTGCACTGACGCACGGCCACAAGAAACCGATTGGGTTTGGAAGGTGAGAAACGGCCTCCCCCAACCCCGAAGGGGCTTTAAGAAATAGTATCTTTTCAAAACCCTAAACCCGCCTGGTACAAAAGCCCCCTCTTTCGGAGGGGGTTGGGGGAGGCTTCTGGGGCTTTTCTTTCCAAACCATGCTTTTCAAGGAAATTCCGGGACTGGACGACATCAAGCAGACGCTGGTGCAAGCCGTGCGGCGCGGACAGATACACCATGCCCAATTGTTTTTTGGCAGTGAGGGCAGCGGCAACTTGGCCATGGCCTGGGCCTACGCCACCTACGTGAACTGCGAAAACCGCCAAGCCGACGATGCCTGCGGCCAGTGCCCATCGTGCTCAAAGACCGGCAAGCTGGCGCATCCCGACCTGCACCAGATTTTTCCGGTGGCGGCCACCAAGAAGGTCGCCAAAGATCCGCTCAGCGAAAATTTCCTGCCCGACTGGCGCGTGTTCCTCAAAGACAACCCGTATGCCAACCTCACCGGCTGGCTGGATTTTATCGGTACCGAAAACCGCCAGCCGCAGATTTCAGCCGAGGAGAGCCGCCGCATCATCCAGCGGCTGAGCCTGAAACCCTACGAGGCCGAATACAAGGTGCTGCTGCTTTGGCTGCCCGAAACGCTGAACACAACCTCGGCCAACGCTTTGCTGAAAATACTCGAGGAGCCGCCCGCCCGCACGCTGTTTCTGTTGGTGAGCCAAGCCCCCGACAAAGTGCTGCCCACCATATTGTCGCGCACGCAACTGGTGCGCATCCGGTCTTTTGCCGACGCTGAGATTGCGCAAATGCTGGTGAGCAGCAGAAATACCGAACCGGCCCGCGCCGCCCAAATAGCCTATCTGGCCGAAGGCAACCTGAACGAAGCCCTGCGCCTGAATGCGGAGGTGAAAGACAACCAGCACGAAAGCTTTGGCAACTGGATGCGGCTGTGTTTCCAACTGGAAAAAAAACTGCCCGACCTGGTGCGCACCACCGACAAACTGGCTGCCATGCCCCGCGAGGCGCAGAAAAACCTGCTGCACTACGGCATCAATATGGTGCGCGAGGCGTTGCTTTGTACCTTTCAGGAACCGGGTTTGGTGCGGCTGGAGGGCGAGGAAATGGCCTTCGTGCAGAACTTTTCCAAGGTCATGACCGAGCAGAAGGCCGGGCGGCTGTTTGCGTATTTTAACGATGCGGTGTTCCATCTGGAACGCAACGCCAACCCGCGCATTGTTTTTCTGGATACCTCGCTGCAAATTGCCGGAGCCATCAGGGAGGCATAGCGTTTTTACGTCGGAAACAGTATCTTTCAAAAGCACGAAACCCTTTTCCCAACGTTAACCGTTAACCGCAGAACGCCTTTGACGCAACCGGAAAAACACATCATCGGCAGGGCAGACAGGATAGACCTGCCTGGTTTCGGGGTGTTTGACATTAAGGCCAAGGTGGACACGGGAGCCTACACGTCGGCCATTCATTGCTCCAAGGTTAAGGTGCGCCGCAAAAACGGCAAGCAATACATTGTTTTCCGCATTCTGGACTCGCACATTGCGCTGCTGGAACGCCGGCGTTACGTCACCTCGCAGTTCAAGCGTAAAAAAGTGCGCAGTTCGTCGGGGCACGTGGAAAAGCGGTATTTCATCAAGGCGCACGTGCTGCTGTTCGGGCAGCAGATACTGACTGAATTCTCGCTTTCAGACCGCGAAACCATGCGATTTCCGGTATTGCTGGGCCGCAAGTTATTGAAAGACAGGCTCTTGGTTGATGTTTCGCTTACCGATGTGTCTTTCATCCAAAAGCAGCGCAAGGAACAGGCCGAACGCGAGCAGTTGAAAATATTCCGGCCCGGTTCGTGAATGCACGCATCTTTTGGCGGGGTATTCCGCACTCCCGAATCCAACTTTCACATTCCTCATGATTACTGTTTCCGAGGCGCAAAATAGTATCCGCCAGCAGGCCAAAACCTTTGGTTATGAGCGGGTTGGGCTGGGCCAATCCTTTGGCCGGGTGCTGGTGCAGCCCATCCGGGCCGACCGCGACTACCCGCCGTTTAACCGCGCCACCATGGACGGTTATGCAGTGCGGGCGGATGATTTCAGCGGTGGAAACCCGTCCGGCTTGCAAATCATCGAATACATTCCGGCGGGCAGTGCCGCGTTGCTTGAAGTGGGGGCGGGCACTTGCAGCAAAATCATGACCGGGGCCGCCGTACCGCCCGGAGCTGATGCGGTAATCCGCGTGGAAGATGCGCGTGCCGAAAACGGACGGGTTTTTTTCAGTGTGGGCACCGTGAAAGCGGGGCAAAACATTGCCAAACGCGGCGAGGATGCACGGCAAGGTGACCTGCTGATTGCCAGCAACCAGCTCATCACACCGCAGGTAGCCAGCGTCTTGGCCGTTGCCGGTCAGCACGAAGTGGAGGTTGCCCGGCTGCCCAAAGTCGGCATCGTGTCCACGGGCAACGAAGTGGTGCCGGTGGGTGCGCCGGTGTTGCCGCACCAAATCCGCGATTCCAATGCGTGGGCCATGCGCGGTTTCCTGCATCGCTACGGCATCACGGATGTAACCGCCGTGCTTGCCGCCGACAGCAAGGCCGCCTTGGCGCAGGCGGTGGCGGGTTTGCTGCTTTCCGAAGATACTATTTTGCTGTCGGGCGGCGTGTCCAAGGGCGATGCCGATTATGTGCCTGAAGTGTTGCAGTCGCTGGGCGTGCGGCAGGTGTTTCACCGGGTGCGCATCAGGCCGGGCGGCCCGCTTTGGTTTGGCGTTGCGCCGGGTGGCAAGGCGGTTTTCGGGTTGCCGGGCAATCCGGTTTCGGTGCAGGCGGGCTGCAAGCTGTTTGTGGAGCCGTATCTGCGGGCTTGTTTCGGGTTGCCAATGCTCACGCCCGTTTACTTCCCCCTGCTGGAAAGCCGGACGAAAAAAACGCCCTTCGATGATTTTTTCCCGTGTCGGCTCATCACCGAACATGGCACAACCGGCGTAGAACCGGTGCGGTACAATGGCAGCGGCGACATTGCCGCCACGCAGCACAGCCACGGCATAGCCATGCAGCCAGCCGCCGCCGAACACTTGCCGCAACACACGCCGGTTGCCTTCCATGCGTGGTGAACCGATTGATTGCGCACTCGTGTTGGGTTTGTGATGCGGTATTGGCATCTTGATTTTCCTTTGCGTTCCCATTTTTCAACCGTGACAGTCCCTGACAACGCCATGAGCCGCTCCCAATCAAATGCCATCTGGCACGAAAAATGCCCCCGTTGCCGCGAAGGCGATATGTTTGTGTATCCGGTCAGCAAAATCTCGCGCTTTGCGGATATGCACGAAAACTGCCCGGTTTGCAAGTTACGCTACGAAAAGGAACCCGGCACGTTTTACGGGGCCATGTATGTCAGCTACGGGTTTTCCATTGCCTTGATTATCACGCTGTTCGTGGCCACGTTCGTACTTGGCCGCGACCCGCAACTTTGGGTTTATTTTGCCGTGATATTGCCCGCATTGGTGTTGCTGACTCCCGTTTTTTTCCGTTACGCCCGCGTATTGTGGCTTTATTTCTTCACCGGCATCCGCTACGACCCAACGTATGGCAAGACTTGAAACAGCCCGAACAGCCCCCCACCCCCTTCGGGGATTGGGGGGCAAAATAGTATCTTTTTGAAAGCCCAAACCTCACCCTTTCCCAAGGGCGAATACTGAACCGCTTGAAATTGGCAAGAAACAGAAAAATCCGCACCGTCGTTTTGTGGCTGCTGTTGGTGGCGGCGGTGGCGGG
>JANPIL010000096.1:0-5166 GCA_031424975.1 Sphingobacteriales bacterium | reverse complement strand
AACGTGCTTTGGTGCGCCGGGCTGCTGCTTTCGTGGCTGGTGCTGCGGCGCGTGTTGTCCATGCTGCTGAGCCGCATCCTGTACCGGCTGGTCAGGAAACAATCCGAAAACCTGTCCGTCCGCGATTTTATCGAATTATTGCGTCCGCCCGTCGAGTGGTTCATGACGCTGGTAATCGTGTACACCGCATTTTCGTTCCTGCGTTTTCCCGGTGGGTGGAATCTGGCTTCCGGCTCGCAGTTCGGCTTGCGTTTCTTGCTAGTAAAAGGGTACCAGATTGCCATGATCATTATCCTGACGTGGCTGGCCATGCGGTTCGTGGATTTTTTCACGCTCACCTCGCTGCGCCGTGCCGAACGCACCGGCTCGCCAATCAAGACGCAACTGGCCCCGTTTGTGAAGGAAGTGGCCAAGGTGATGCTGTTTATCGTGGGCATTTTTGTGATTTTGGGAGCCGCTTTCAGCCTGGATGTGGCCGGTATCCTGACCGGCTTGGGCATTGGTGGCTTAGCGGTGGCGTTGGCGGCCAAGGAAAGCCTGGAAAACCTGTTCGCTTCATTCACCATTTTTCTGGACCGCCCGTTTGTGGTGGGCGACACCGTGGAAGTGGGCGACATCCAAGGAACGGTTGAGAAAGTGGGTTTCCGCAGCACCCGCATCCGCACGCTGGACCGGAGTTTCCTGACGCTGCCCAACAAGATGCTCACCGACCAGCCGCTCGACAACCTGACCCAGCGGCGCTACCGCCGCGCCAAGTATTTCATCGGGTTGCCCTACAGCACGCCGCCCGAAACCATCAAGGCTATTTGCTCGGACATCCATGAGGAATTGCTGGCGCACCCGCTCACCAACAGCGAACTGGGCCAGGTGCGATTCATGGACATTGGCGAGAGTTCGCTGCACATCATGATCCTGTATTACGTGGAAGCCCCCATTTGGGAGGATTTTAACGTGGTGAAAGAGGAAATCAACTATAAAATCCTGGAAACCGTGACGCGCCACGGCGTGATGTTTGCCTATCCCACCCGCACGATTTTTGTGGAGGCGCACGAAAGTGAGAAGGAAAACGTATTCAGGGTT
Organism: Sphingobacteriales bacterium; assembly: GCA_031424975.1. Lineage (GTDB taxonomy): Bacteria > Bacteroidota > Bacteroidia > Cytophagales > 172606-1 > Xanthocytophaga. The sequence continues at coordinate 4,086 of JANPIL010000096.1, read as the reverse complement.
CTGGAAAAATAACCCGCCGCCAATGCCCGGCCACCCACGGAAAAGCCACCCGGCTTGCAATGAAAACAGCCAGGAAAAGATGTGGCCCGAAATCCCGGATTTGAAACGCCCGAGTCCGAAACCACCGGGCTGATGGCTGCCAGAATAGTATCTCCCCGAAAGCCGAAACCCTACTTGGCCCCATTTTGTGCTGGGAACGTTTTTTGCAGGCATTGAATAGCACACCTGACCGATAATTTTGCGGGGCGGTGTTGGAAACAACCGAAACAAACATTACTTTTGCTGCATCCAATCCACTTGTTTCCGCTTCCCTTACGTATCCCCTCCTCAGGTACTGTTCCTGACGAGCGGATTGCCGCCTTTTGACACACACCATGCCAATATTGATGTTTGCGGTTGCCGCGCCGCATTTTTTAAGCCCTGTTAGTTTTCCCTTTTCATCCGTTGTATTCAGAGCAGACAACCTGAGTGTCTGACAATCACCCTTTTACACATTCCCGCCCTTGTCGGGTCTTTCCGTAATTTATCCCTTTCTATGTACACCATTGATGATCTGAACCTTCGGCTCCTGTCCGAATTGCGCGACATTGCCGAACAATTGAGCGTAGCGAATTTCAAGAAACTGGCCAAACAAGATTTAGTTTACAAGATACTCGACCGGCAGGCAGTGATGCCCGAAATCGAGTTCAAACCCAGCTTGGCAGCCGATGCGCCCATCCTTGAGCCCCCGGTTTTGCACGCGGGCGAAACCGCTGCCGACCGCAAACGCATCCGCGCGAAACGCGAAAACGTGAGAACCATTGACCGCCAGCCAACCGGCCAGCCCGAAATGTCTGACGAAACGACCCAAGAACCACCAATGCAAGAGCTGCCAACCGGCAACGGTGCGGTATCCAATGGCACAGTGTCCAACGGTGCGGACGAAGAGATTTTTGACATTACCGCCGCCATTGCCAAACGCGAACCCCGCGAACCCAAGGAGCCGCGCGAACAAAAACCCGAACACAAGCAGGAACAACCCGGCGAGCAACAACCCGCCGACCGGCAACCCAAAGACCGGCAAAACAAGGAACCGCGCGAAAGCCGCCAGCCCGACCAGCGGCAACCCGACCAGCGAAACAAGAAAGGAAGCCTGTACAATGTCCGCGAATTCGACGGATTCATTGAAAACGAAGGCGTATTGGAAATCATGCAGGACGGCTACGGATTTCTGCGTTCGGCTGATTACAACTACCTGGCCAGTCCCGATGACATTTATGTTTCGCCATCGCAAATCAAACTGTTCGGCCTGAAAACCGGCGATACCATTCGGGGAGCCATCCGCCCGCCCAAAGACGGCGAGAAATACTTTGCCTTGCTGCGCGTGTCAACCGTGAACGGCAAGACCAACGAGGAAATCCGCGACCGGATTCCGTTTGAATACCTGACCCCGCTTTTCCCGCAGGAACGCCTGAACCTGAGCACGGCCCCCAACGAATATTCCACCCGCATACTTGATTTGTTCGCCCCCATCGGCAAGGGGCAGCGTGGCATGATTGTGGCGCAGCCCAAAACCGGCAAAACCGTGCTGCTCAAGCAGATAGCCAATGCCATCGCGCAAAACCACCCGGAAGTGTACCTGATTGTGCTGCTCATTGACGAACGCCCCGAAGAAGTGACCGACATGGCGCGCAGCGTGAAAGGCGAAGTGATCTCGTCCACGTTTGATGAACAGGCCGAACGCCACGTGAAAGTGTCGGCGATTGTGCTTGAAAAAGCCAAACGCATGGTGGAGTGCGGCCACGACGTGGTGATTCTGCTCGATTCAATCACGCGGTTGGCGCGGGCCTACAATACGGTGGTGCCCTCGTCGGGCAAGATTCTGTCGGGTGGTGTGGATGCCAATGCGCTGCACAAGCCCAAGCGTTTTTTCGGCGCGGCACGCAACGTTGAAAACGGCGGCTCGCTGACCATCATTGCCACGGCCCTCATTGACACCGGCTCGAAGATGGACGAGGTGATTTTTGAGGAGTTCAAGGGAACCGGCAACATGGAACTGCAACTGGACCGCAAACTGTCCAACAAACGCATCTATCCGGCCATTGACGTGCCTGCCTCGGGCACGCGCCGCGAAGAACTGCTGCTCTCTGAAGAAGCCTTGGGCCGCGTGTGGATACTGCGCAAACACATGGCCGACATGAACTCATCGGAAGCGATGGATTTCCTGCTCGACCGTATGCGCGGAACTCGCAACAACGAGGAATTCCTGACTTCGATGAACCGGTAAACCGATACCAAGATTCTATATTTCATGCGCAAAACCCCCGGCTTCCACGCCGGGGGTTTTGGCTTTTTGGGAGATACTATTTTGGGGAAACTTGAAACGCAGGTCAGACACTGTGTGTCAGACCGGTAGGGGAAATTGGCGTTTGGAAGAGCAAGGGGGTTTGGGTCTTTTGGAAGATACTATTTTGCACCAAGGTTCAAGTGAGGACACTTGAACGAGTTTCAAGTTTCAACTGCTATGGCCTGTGCCTTGGCCTCAGGCCAAACGAGTCGCAGACTCGGAACCCTGTCCGTCCGGCAGGCGGGCAGTCGTCACGCGTTAAAAACGCGCGACAGTGGATAGGTTTTTGGCGTTCCGCGTTTACTTCGTATCCCGCGCTTTCCAAAGGTATTTGCAGGCCAGCGTCCGGTTGGGCTGCCAGCGTTCAGCAATGGCGTGCAGGCGTTGGTGCAGGTCTTTTCCCGTTTCCGTCAGGCCGTAAAGCCCGATCATGGATTGGCGGATGCCCAGGTCGTCAATCGGGAACACGTCGGGGCGGTTCATCGGGAACATGAGCAGCATTTGCACCGTCCAGCGGCCCACGCCCTTGATTTGCGTCAGGTGCGCAATAATTTCCTCATCGGTGTAGCTGGCAAAACCAGCCACGGAAATGGGAGTTGCGCCATGGAAACCGGCGATGTTGCGGATGTAGCCCGTTTTCTGGCCCGACAAGCCTACCGAGCGGAGTTTTTCAGTTTCCAAGGCCAACACTTGTGCGGCGTGCGGGTAACCGTCAGGGAACAGGCCCAGAAAGCGGGCGAAAATAACATCGGCCACGCGGGTGGAAAGCTGCTGCGATACAATGGCTTGCATCAAAGCCAAATACAAATCCTCACGGACGGAAATTGTTGGCGCGGGCAGGGTTTGCACCAATCGCGTCATTACCGGGTCGTTGTCGTGCCAAGCCATGTGTTTTGGTGTGGTTATCATGCAAGGAAAACAGTATGTTTCAAAAAGTCCAAACCCGTCCGAAAACAAAAGTTTGCGGCTTGGCCGTTGGACTTGGAAAGTCCAACTACATTTCCCGAAATAGTATCTTTTGGAAAGCCCAAACCCACCGGCAAAAATCCGTCCTTGCGCGGAGCGGCTCCCGCCCGGTGAGGCAATCCTTGACGCAGCCACACATATGTTACCGGAGCGTTGTAGGCCGACGGAACAGACAGGCTTCGTGCCTCGCAATGACCAATCTCCGGGCAATGACGCGATTTTCCCGCGACGGTTTTCCTGTGATGGGGCGTTTTTTTGCGTGCGTGCGTTTCCTGCCCGGCAGAATTCGGAAAATTTCCCGGCGAAAACCCTACTTTTGTCGCTTTGCCATGAACCGTGCCGCCTTGTTCAAATTGCAAACGGGCACGGATATGGGATAAATGGCCGGACAAAATAGTATCCCTGCCTGTCCGGCAGGCAGGTTTCAAAAACGCCAAACCCGCAAAAGTCAAAACCCGGCTCTTTTTTCACGGGCAAACGCAAAACGACAGGACGCATGGAAATAACGGATATTGACCGCATCAAGCTGCACCAGTTCAAAATCAAGCAGGTATTGGCCGAAGTGGGAAAGGTGGTGGTGGGTCGCGATTACTTGGTGAACCGGCTGCTGATTGGCCTTTTCACGGGCGGGCATATTCTGCTGGAAGGCGTTCCGGGACTGGCCAAGACGCTGATTGTCAATACACTGTCCAAAGTGCTGCGGTTGGATTTCCGGCGGCTCCAGTTCACGCCCGACCTGCTGCCCGCCGACCTGATCGGCACGATGATTTTCAACCAAAAAACCGGCGACTTTG
>JANPIL010000095.1:0-5409 GCA_031424975.1 Sphingobacteriales bacterium | reverse complement strand
AGTCCGGCGGCATCCTGCAAAATCCAGCGGGTGCATTCGCCGTGCGTGAAATACAGGTTTTTCTGCGGGTCGAATACTTTTTCAATGTCCTGGTTTAGCGGGCGTATCCAGTTCGGGTCGTTTTTGTAGAGTCGGGCGGGCAATTCCAGAAACTCCTTCCGGTGCGCTGGCGTGGTAACCTCAATAAGTCGCATAAGTTTCCTTGCCTCTTGGTGGGCGGCGCGACAAAAATAGTATGTTTTGGGGAGCAAAAACCTCCGGCGCGGATAAATTTGACGCGGGGTGCGGCGGGGAACAAACTATCGTCCGGAAATAGTATGTTTTAAAAAGCCCAAACCTGTCCGGATGATAATACAGGGCAATCATAAAGTTTCGAACTTTGCCGCCGTTTAAAGCCACCCGAGATTTCATCCGAAACAATTCTTAAACCGATGAATATACAAGCCATCAACCATGTTGCCGTCCACGTTGCCGATGTGCGGGCAAGCATTCCGTTTTACCGCGATGTGCTGGGTCTGGCGCAATTGCCAAGGCCGGCATTTGATTTTCCGGGGGCGTGGTTTGCCGTTGGCAAAACGCAGGAAATCCACTTGATCGGCAACCGTACGCTGCCCGTACATTCGCATTCGCGCGGCACGCACTTTGCCATGCAAGTAACTGACATACAATTGGTTGCGGCGGAACTGAAATCCAAAAATGCCGTCTTCACCGGCCCCAAACAACGTCCGGATGGCAACTGGCAGATTTTTGTTCAGGATCCGGACGGGCATTTCATCGAACTGTGCGAGGTGAAAAGTTGAGGGGTTGCATGGTTAGGGTTAGGGTTTCGGCTTTTCAAAACATACTATTTTGGTGCGGATGGAGACGTTGCATTGCAACGTCTCTACATTTTGCAACCAACGTTTTTGAACGGCAAACAGAAAACGCAAAACTCAATCTTCCACCAGCAGCAGAATCAGTTCCTTGGGGCCGTGCGCACCCAGCACCAGCGTTTTTTCAATGTCGGCGGTGCGGCTCGGGCCGGTAATCATCGAAATCATGGAAGGCAGTTGCGTGCCATACCGTTGCTGCATCAGGGTAAGTCCGTCCTTGATGTCAGGCAGCAATTGCGACAAATAGGCAACCACAATATGGATGTGCGGATAAATGGTGAGCCGCCGCCCGGCCGCCTGCCTCGACGACACCAGCACGCTGCCCGTGCGGGCAACCAGGCATTCGCAGAGCGTGATGCCCGCGTCTACTTGCAGCAGCCCGGCATCGTCGGCGGCAAACGCAATGCCCGACGGCGCGAGGAGTTCGATGAGCGGCGGCTCCCAGGCAAAGATGTTTTGCAGGTTTTTTTGCTGCACCAGCCATTGCAGCCGCTCCAGCATGGCCGCTTCGTTTTCGCAGTAATAAAACTCGCCGTTGTTTTTCTTGAACGTTTCCACAAACCCGACCGCCATGTGTTCCGGTTGCGGCACGTAAATGGGCGTGGTGAAATCGGGTTTGGGCACGGGCCTCGCCGTGGGTGTTTCCAAGGCGGCTTGGATTTTGCGCAGGATGTTTTCCTTGGCTTTCTGTGACATGGCACTTGAAATTTGGGCGTATTTGGAGGGAAGCGTATTTTTGGCGAACTCGCCGTTAAAAGTAAAACATTTGGATTTATGACACCCAAAATTTTCGCCGCCTTTTTCATTTCCCTTTGGCTTATGCCCCGCCTTCACGCCCAAAGCCCGGCTGCCAACCCGCCCGGCTTGCCAACCCCGATTTTGCTCTGGCCCGAAGGCGCACCCGGCGCAATGGGCGATACGGATGAGGATAAGCCCGCCGTTTTCCCGTTTATCGCTCCCAAGGAAAAAGCCACCGGGGCGGCCGTAATCATCTGTCCGGGAGGCGGTTATGTGATGCGGGCCGCCGAACACGAAGGCTACGACTTTGCCCGCTGGCTCAACAACCTGGGCGTGACGGCCTTTGTGCTGCGCTACCGCGTGAACACTTGGGATCACAAAAAATACGGATACCCGCACGCCTTCAACGATGCTACCCGCGCCATGCGTACCGTGCGCAGCCGCGCCAAGGAATGGAACCTGGACGCGGACAAAATTGGGGTGATGGGCTTTTCGGCGGGCGGACACCTGGCCTCCATGCTGGGCACGCACTTCGACAATGGCAACCCGAAAGCCAAAACCGCGCTGGACAAAACCTCGTCGCGGCCCAGTTTCATGATGCTCATTTATCCGGTAATTTCGTTTACAACGCCCTACACGCACCGGTTTTCGCGCGAGATGCAGGTTGGTAAGGATTTGGATTCAACGCTGTCCGAGTATATGTCCACCGAAAAGCACGTGACCACCCTTACGCCACCCACCTTCCTGATGACCACCGACGACGACGGCGTAGTGCCCGAAAACGCGGTGCTGTTTTACATGGCCCTGCGCCAAGTCAAGGTTCCGGCCGAGCTGCACATCTACGAAAAAGGCGGCCACGGCTATGGCATGGCCAACGGCGTGGGCATGGCTCCCGACAATCCGGTGCTGGCCACGTGGATGGATCGGCTGCGCGATTGGCTGAAAGGGCAGGGCGCGGTGGCAAAATAGTATGTTTCGGAAAGCCCAAACCCTCTTGTTCTTCTGAAAGCCGAGTGGTGATTCCGGTCTGACACGCAGTGTCTGACCGGAGTTGCGGAAAACAGTATGTTTCAAAATACCCAAACCCGCCGTGTGGCCCGAAGTCCGATACCGCTGTCGCGCGTTTTGAACGCGTGACGACTGCCTGCCTGTCGGCAGACAGGGTTCCGAGTCTGCGACTCGCTTGGCCAAAGGCCAAAACTCACCTTACCCTCAACTGGTAGTTCTCTTCTGTTACTTCCAAGCCGCTGCCGCGCAAAATTTCCCTGATCGTATCCGTGCGGTTATTGAAATATTCGTAGAGCAGCGGAATGATTGTCCGGTTGAAAATCTCCGGCAAATCTTCGGGTGTGCGGTTGAGGAAGTACGAGTGACCGATCAGGAAATCCACGCCTTTGCGTTCTCGGATTTGTTCATTGAGCGGACGCAGAACCAGTTCAAATTCGGGAATCAACTGGTAATCAGGATACATGGACACGAAATCGAACCGCCGCCGCAAGGCCACATCGAGCAGCGCGATGGATTTGTCGGCGGTATTCATCGTGCCGATCACGTATAAATTCAGCGGCACGGCAAACGCCTCGCCCGAGGGCAGCGTCACCGTCAGCGGGTTTTCGTTGCCCAGCCGTTTGTCTTCTTCCAACAAAGTAATCAGCTCGCCAAACACGCGCGAAATATTGGCGCGGTTAATCTCGTCAATCACCAGCACATAGCGTTTCAGGCGGTCTTCCGATTTGGCGCGTTTCAGGCTGCGTTCAAACTTGCGCAAGGCTTGCACAATTGCCTCATAATAAGGCCGGTTAATCGCTTCGCGAATTTCCTTGCCGTAAAAACTCTCGCGCAGCTTGTGCAAATACAGCAGCCGCTCCTCGTCGCGGATGGCATCGCGCACGGTGCGGCGTTTGTATTTCAGGAAAGTATCGCCCAACTCATAGATAATCAGGCTTTTGAACTGCCCGCCCGGATTGTGAAGCGGAATCTCCACTTCCTCCGTCTCGCGGTTCATGCCTTCCATCAGCAACTGGTCGAGCAGGGTTTCAAACGGCAGTTTGGGGCGGTTGATGTTTTTGCGGTATGCCTCATAATTGGCCTTGGCACGGTCGGCAATGCGCTTGAAAATGCCGTCCACGAGCCGGAAATGCAGCGAATCGGTGTGGCGGTGCGCGTCGGGGCGCAAGCCCTGCACAAACTCCTCGTACGAATAGCTTTGGTGAAACGTGATGAACTCTATTTGTTCCTGTTCTCGGTGCTGTTCGTAGCGTTGCTGCACCGCCGCCCGGCTTTCGGCCTGCACCTCTTTGAGTGGCCTGCCCTCCACGATTGCCACCGCGTAATTGACCGTTTGGTACGTTTTTCCCGTTCCCGGCGGGCCGTACAAAATCTGGTTCAGTGGAAATTGTTGGGCGGGGGTTTCGTAAATAGTATCTTTTTCTTCGGCCAAACCTGCTTGGTTGTCAATGGATTGGCTGTGATACGAATGAATCATTTTTTCCAGCCGCACGTGCGTTCCGTACGGAAAACGTTCGCGGATGTTTGGAAAAACCGGTTCCATTTCGTCCACGCTCACCAGCAAGTCGTGCGGCGGCTCGTACACGTGCGATGTGCGGGCCGGACGGAACACCGGTCCGAAATAATGCCGGCAAGCCGCCGAAAGCGTGAAAAACCGGTCCTGCTGGTAGCGTTTCAGGAATTCGGTTTTGAAAGGTTCCGGCAAGGCAAGTGCCTGTTCCACAGCGGCTTCCATTACCAAACGCGGCTCGGTATTGTACCGGAACGTGAGCGGCAAACTGGCAAACGCATCCCCGGCAGTATTGAAAAACAGATGGATTGTTGTTTGCGGATGCGCCCCGGCATATTGTTGCAGCGTTTGCCAGAATGTTTCTTGCCGGTTCGTCATCGCCAAATCAGTGAATTGTAACCGTCAAAAATGCGAATTTTTTGTGAAATTTCGTGAAACCAGCCCGACTGTTCGCTATTGGCACAAATACTCTTGCATAAACACTGAATCAGGATTGGTTGAATTACAGCATTTGCAAGTTGATGCATTCATGAAGTTGGTTATGAATCATTGATGCCCTGTTTTATATCGTTCAAGCAAAGCTTCATCCTGAGGATAAATCTTTTGAATGGCGTATATTTTTGCTTGCGTAATCTGCATTTCGTCCAGCACATCCACTACATTTTGGTAGTTGGCCCGGGCAGTCGGTTTAATGATGAAAACCGCATTTTCTCCCAAATCTTTGCCACGCATGATTCTCTCCGTCAATATCTTGCGCAATCCAGAAGGAGAATAATCGGTTTCGAAAACTGCGGGTTCGTCCAAGCCTTGGTAATGGAAAATGCGGTTTTCATCATCCAAAATCAGTGTGGTTGTCACTTGGTCGCCCGAATGTGAAGGGTCGCCGGTCTTGTCGGGCATGGTGAGCACTAAGCTTTTTGGCTTGGTAAATGTTGTGGTGAGCATGAAAAATGTCACCAGCAGGAAAGCCAAATCCACCATCGGAGTCATATCCATGCGGATGGCTTTTTTCTTGGTTGTCGAGGTTGCGTTTAGTTCTGCCATTTGAGTTGTGTTTAAAGTGTGTTAGATCAGATGGATTTTTTCATGTAGATGCCAAACTCAACAGCTTTCCATAAAGCGGATAGATTTCCATAAGCAGGTTTGGGCTTTGGAAAAGATACTATTTTTGCGGATTGCCATTTTAGCTTTAATGTCGAATTCCGCCTTCCGAAATCCAAATTCACGTATGCTTTCCCGCCTCGCTCCTGAAACGTACATTGAAGGTATTCTCCGCAGCGA
>JANPIL010000094.1:0-9071 GCA_031424975.1 Sphingobacteriales bacterium | reverse complement strand
TGAAAGGCTTGGGCTACGGCTGCGACGAAGAAGCCAAGCGCGTGATTGCGATGATGCCCAAGTGGAAAGCTGGCCGGCAAAGCGGACGCAACGTGCCAGTGCGCTACCAATTGCCTTTCAGCTTCAAACTGGAATCGCAATAATCCACTAATGTAATTAAGCACAACTGCGTATGCGCAATCCATTGGATGGGAAAATGTTTTCGGTGTTGGGGATAGTGATGGGATTGGTGTACGTGGCCTTGGGTATCACACTTGCCTTTACACCGCTGGGCGAAACCGTGTTTCCGGCGGGAATCAAGACCTTTTTTGGCGTAGCCGTCATTGTGTATGGAGCATTCAGAATGTACCGCGCCATCCGGCAGATGGTTTGATGGGCAGTTTTGCGGCAGTGACATTGGAAGAATCCTTGCGTACTCGCTCGGATTCTTCTTTGTTATCCTATTGCCCTCATGCGGGGGCGAGAAAGTGGATACCGCCACGAGTGGCAAAATATCCATTGGGGTTGATGAAGCATTCCAGCCGCTCATCCAAGCGGAAATAGACGCTTTTTCGGCCTCGTACAAGTACGCGACCGTGAAGCCGGTGTACACCTCTGAAGACATGGCGGTTCAACTGCTGCTGGCCGACAGTGTGCGTTCGGTAATCATGACTCGGAGCCTGACTGACAAGGAGAAACAATTTTTCGACGCGAAGAAACTGTTTCCCAAGACCCTGAAAATCGCAACGGAAGCGGTAGCGTTTGTGGTCAACAAGAACAATCCTGACTCGCTGCTGACCATGAACCGCCTGCGCACCATTCTGTCGGGCGATGCAAAAATTTGGAACGAAGTGAGCGGCAAAGGCTCGCAAAAAAATATCGTGTTGGTGTTTGACAATGCCAACTCAAGCAACCTGACGTATGTTCGCGGGAAATTTGATTTGGGAACTGACTTGGACAAAAGGATATACTCGGCGAATTCCAGCAGGAATGTGGTCAGTTACGTGCAGAAGAATGAAAATGCCATCGGTGTAATCGGTGCCAGTTGGATCAGCGATTCGGATGACCCGCAGCAGCAGCAATTCAAGCGCGATGTTACCGTGGTATCAATTGCCGCCAAGGACGACCCTACGATTGACGATTATTTCCAGCCGTACGCCGCGTACCTGCAAACAAAACAATATCCGCTGCACCGCGACCTGTACATTGTGAGCCGGGAGGCGCGGGTAGGGCTTGGCACGGGTTTTGCCGCATACGTGGCAAGCGACAAGGGGCAGTTAATTATATTGAAGGCTGGCTTACTGCCCGCAACCATGCCGGTAAGGTTGGTTGAAATTAAATGAAGGCAAGCCACTTGTCGCCACACAATTACAAAAACAGTATCCTAACAATAACCCAAACCCCATACACGATGATGCGTAAATCAATGGTTGCTCTTGTCGGTGTGTTCGCCGTACTGTTTGCAGGACAAGAGTTGGCGGCTCAGAACATTACTGAAGGCCTGAAAAATTTGGAGTTGGAAAAATACGGCGTTGCCGCCAAGACGTTTAAAGATTTGGCGAGCCAAAAACCTACGGGTGAAAACCGCTACTATCTGGGTAATTATTACTTGGTTGTGGAGGAATTGGATTCGGCCAAAACACAATTTGACCAAGGAATTGCGGCTGATCCCAAATATCCGCTGAACTATGTCGGCTTGGGTTCCTATCTGATGTCGCAGGGAAAAAAAGCGGACGCGCAGGCCCAATTTGCCAAGGCAAAAGAACTGAGCAAGTCCAAAAACGCCGATGTGTTTTACCGCATTGCCGAAGCGTACGTGGCTTACAAAACCACCAACGACCCGATGGAGGCAATCAACCACGGGCAGCAGGCGTTGAAACTGGATGCCAAGAAAGCGGAGGCTTACATACCGATGGGCGATGCCGCATTGCTGAAACTCGACGGAACCATGGCAGCCAACAATTATGACCGCGCGGTGTCATTGAATCCGGGTCTGTTGAAAGCGCACCTGCGTTTGGGCGACTTGTTCATCCGAAGCAAAAGCTACAACTATGCCCGAGACAAATACAATGAGGCAGTCGCTGCCGATGCCAACTACGCCCCGGCCTACCGCAAACTGGCCGATTTGTTTTACTTGGCCAAGCAATACGACAAAGCACTGGAAAGCATGGAAAAATACGTTTCGCTGGCCGACAAAAGTCCCCGGACGCAATTCCGCTACGCCGGTTTCCTGATTCTGGTTGGCAAGCACCAGCAGGCACTGGACATCCTGGCCACGTTGAAAAGCAAGTACGACAACAATTTCATCTACAACCGTTTGATGGGTTACGCCTCGTACGAAACCAACCAGTGTCCGCAGGGCTTGGAATACCTCAATAAGTTTTTCACGCTTGCCAAGAAGGAAAGCGTTGCCGGATCGGATTATGAATACTTGGGCAAGCTGCAAATGTGTACGGGCGGCGATACTGCCAAAGCAATTGCCAACTTGGTGGAGGGCGTGAAAATTGACTCCAACCGCGTGTCGGGCTTGCGTGACATCGCCCAAAAATTGTATGACGAGAAAAAATTCGCACGGGCAGGCGAAGTGGCACAAGTGTACATTGACCAGTCGGGTGCAGGTGCCGGAGCCAACGATTATTTTCTGCTGGGCCGGGCTTACTATTTCGCCAAAGACTATACGAAGTCCGACGCGGTGTTTGTGCAAGTGACCAAAATACTTACCGAGAAAGACCCTACCAATCCGTTGGGCTACTTATGGGAAGCGAAATCGAAAGCCCGGCAGGATGTGAATTCGGAGGGGTTGGCAGAAGCGAATTACACCAAATACCTGCAAATGGCGGAGGCTGAAACGGATGCCGCTAAAAAGCAAAGTTATAAGAACGAGATGATCAATGCTTATAATTACATGGCCATCCTGAACCTGAAGAAATACAAATCATTGGCAAAAGCCCATGAATATGCGAATAAGATAATTGCCTTGGATCCGGCAAATGCCAATGCGAAATACGTGCTTGGCTTCCAGCAAAAGGATTTGGACCCGAAACCAGCGCAAACACAGACTGCTCCTAAGAAAGCGGCACCGGCCAAACCGCAGCCAAAAACCAGCGGCACAACAGCAAAGCCGGCCGCGCCGAAAAAAGGCTGACAATCAGTTGGATGTCATTATCGGAAACAAAAAACACCCCGTCCACGACGGGGTGTTTTTTGTTTCCGATAAGCCGGAATTATTTTTAAAGGCGGGTTTGGCCTTTTTGAAACATACTATTTCGGGAAGGCTTGAAACGCAGGTCAGACACTTTGTGTCAGACTGTCTGCCTGTCGGCAGACAGGAAACCGCGTATCGGCATTCGAAAACAACAAGGGGGTTTGGGCTTTTGAAAAGATACTATTCCGCCAGACGCTTATTCAAGGGTTAAAACAACCTTGAAATGATATCGGGCATGATTCCCAGCATCAACGTCAGGATGGCGGTGAGCATGAGAACGGTTTTGTAAAGACCCGAAACCTCGACTTCGGCCCGCACAATTCCAGAGCCATCGTCGTTGACGGGACGCATGTACATGGCGATGATGACGCGGAAATAATAATAAAACCCAACCGCCGACATCAGCACGGCGATTACAAGCATCCAAACCATTCCCCTTTCCACGGCACTGGAAAATATGAACAGCTTTCCAAAAAAACCCGCTGTCAGTGGCATTCCGGCCAGTGAACACATGGCAATCGTGTTGACCAAGGCCAGCATCGGTTCACGTTTGGCCAGGCCATTGAAAGAGTCGTATTTGTCAGTTCCCGTTTGTTCCACCAAAATCAACACGCCGAATGCCGTGATGGTGGCAAGTGCATAAGCCAAGGAATAGAAAATGATGGCAATCTGCGATTTGTCATTGAAAGCCGTGACTGCCAACAGCAAATATCCGGCGTGCGAAATGCTCGAATAGGCCAGCATCCGCTTGAAACTGCTTTGATAGACAGCCGTGATATTGCCGATTACAAGTGTCAAAACTGACATGGCCGCCAAACTCACCCACCAAAAATCGTAGATGTCCACGAAAGACGCTGACAGTATTTTGTACAAGGCCGCAAATCCGGCGGTCTTGACAATTGTGGACATGAATGCCGTAAATACGCTGGGTGCGCCGTCATACACATCGGGAGTCCAGAAGTGGAAGGGCGCAACGGAAAGTTTGAACAGAATGCCCACCAATAACAGTGTGAGGCCAAGATAGAGCATGGGCGGCAAGTTACCCGCATTGGCCTGCACATAACCGGCAATAACCGAAACGCTGAAGCCGCCCGTGGCACCATACAACAACGCCACGCCAAACAGCAAGATACCCGTGGCGAAGGCTCCCATGAGAAAGTATTTTATGGCCGCCTCACCCGAACGCAGGTTGTCTTTGTCGCTTCCGGTAAGGATGTACATTGAAATCGAGAGGATTTCAATGCCTACAAAAAGCATGATCAGGTTTTCGTAAGAAACCATCATCAGCGCACCCACCAGCGAAAAAAGCAGGATGGCGTAATACTCGGCAGGTTGGGCGTTGGGTTGGCTGGCATGGTAGCGCGAAAGCGGGATGATAAGGAGGGCCGACAAAAGAATGATTCCCGAAAAAGCCACGGAAATATTATCCACCGCCATCATGTTCTCAAAACCTCCCACGTAGGGCGCGGCGTTGTTCCAATCCAGGCACGTAACCAGCAACGCAGCCAGCAGGAGCAGCATTGCTGCGGGCATCAATATCCAGCGCGACTTGAGGAAGCCCAAAAACAACACGGCGATTCCGGAAACGGAAAGTATGATAAGCGAAAGCATTTATATTGTTTGGATGAGTAACCGTTGATTGTGAAGTATAGGTTCGAAGGCGGGTTTTGCCTTCTAAAAAGATACTATTTTGAAAGGGCTGCTTTGCGTTTCAACGCTTGCTGGCCGCCAATTCCAGAATCTGCTTTACGGCGGGTTCGGTCAGTTGCAAAAATGCGCCGGGGGCAATTCCCATCCAGAAAACCATGGCCACCAACGGAATCAGAACCGCGGATTCGGCCAGCGTTACGTCCGCAAACTTTCCGGTCCAGTTGCTTTGCTCGCCGAACATGACAAACTGGAACATCCGCAGCATATACACGGCTCCCAGGATAATGGTCAATCCGGCAACGGCCCCGTACCAATGGTTGAATTCATACACCCCCGCCAGCAGCAGAAACTCGCCCACAAAGCCATTGGTGAGCGGCAACGCCACGCTGCCCAGCATCAATACCATGAAAAAAACCGTCAGTACGGGCGAATTCTGCGTAATGCCACCCATCCGATCCAAATCGCGGGTGCGCATCCGGCGTTGGATGATTTCGACGACGAAAAACAGACCCACAATATTGATTCCGTGCGCCAGCATCTGCACCACCGCGCCTTGCATTCCCTTGAGGGTCAGCGAAAACACACCCGCGCACATCAGCCCTACGTGTGCGAAAGAGGAATAAGCAAACAGCCGCTTGATGTCTTTTTGCTGGATGGCGATGACCGATCCGTAAATGATGCCAATGACCGACAGAATCACCACCGTAGTGCCCCAGTGCGCCACACCCGCCGGAACAATGGGCAGCAACCAACGGATTACGCCGTAAATGCCCATTTTGAGCATGATGCCCGAAAGCAGCATCGTAGCCGGAGCGGGCGATTCGGTGTAGGTGTCGGGCTGCCAAGTATGGAACGGGAAAATGGGCATCTTAATGGCAAAAGCGATGAACAACGCCCAGAAAACCCAACTTTGCGTAGCCGGATCCAATGCCACCGCGTAAATGTCTTGGATGGCGGAAGAGTGCGTACCCGGTGTTTGGAAATACAGATAAACCAAGGCCAGCAGCATGAAAAGACTGCCGAAAACGGTGTAGATGAAGAATTTGAATGTGATGGCAATCCGCTTTTCACCGCCCCACACTCCGGCCAAAAAGTACACCGGAACCAAAGCCGCCTCCCAGAACAGGTAAAACAAAAATGCGTCTTGGGCGGTGAATACGCCAATCAATGCCGATTCCATGGCCAGAATCAGCGCGTAAAATACATTCGGGTTTTCGTAGGAATGCCCGAAAGTGGACAAGATAATGAGCGGCACAAGAATGGCGGTGAGCAACACGAGCAGCATACTGATGCCGTCCATGCCGCCGCTGAAATGAATGCCCAACGAGGCAACCCACGGATAATCGAAAGCAAACTGCGTTCCGGCAGCCGGGTCAAATTGCGAGACAGCGTACAGCGCAACGGCCAATTGAGCCAGTGCCGCCGCAAAAGCCGCGTATTTGCTGCCTTGCCCTTTCAATAAAGGCAATAACAAAGCGGCGATTGCCGGAACCAAAATCAATGTGAGTGTCAGCATTTGTTATGAAATCTGCTTCAAAATAGTACAAAGCCCCAGCCCCGAAAGGGAGAAAAAACCGGTTTCATCCGTGATGGCTGGCTTCTTTTGGTAAACCAGCGACCGTTGCCTATTGGCTAAAATAGTATCTTTTGAAAAGGCCAAACCTGCCTTATCTGAAAAGTATTTCCCGGAAATTGACCAACAAAATCACCACAATGCCAATGACCATGGCAAAAATGTAGAAGCCGGTGGCTCCGGTTTGGGCGCGGCGCGCCAAATTGCTGAGTTGCTTCACCAATTTCCCCACGCCGTTCACGAGCAAGTCAATGACGAAAAACTCGAAAACCTGATAGAAAAGATAAGACAGCCAACCGACGAATTTGACGACGACGAAATCGTAAATCTCATCAATGTAATACTTGCGGTAGACCAGTTTCTGCAAAACCGAAATTTTTTCGCCTTCCGCCGCTGGCACGGACTTGCGCGAAACGTACATTACAAACGCCACAATCAGCGACAGAATAGCCACGCCCGTGGAAACGCCCATCAGCATATATTCCTCGGAATGAGACAGATGCGCGTGCGCGAATGCATCAGGGCTGGCTTGGCGGGCATCTTCAAAGAGTGGGGCCATGAAAGCCGCCAGCCGCGCATCGCCGCCAAAAATTTCGGGAAAGTTAATCAGCCCGCCAACCACCGAAAGTACCGCCAGAATCATCAGCGGCAAAGTCATGGATAGTGGCGACTCGTGCAGGTGTTCGCGTTGGTGCGCAGTTCCGCGAAAATCTCCGGCAAATGCCAGGAAAAACATCCGGAACATATAAAACGAAGTCATGCCCGCGCCCAGCACGCCCAAACCCCACATCAATTTGCTGTGCTGGAATACATTCAGCAATATTTCGTCTTTGGAAAAGAATCCGGAAAATGGCAGTACGGCACTGATGGCGATGGTTCCCGCCAAAAATGTGATCCATGTAATGGGCAGTTTCCGGCGCAGGCCGCCCATATTGCGGATGTCCTGTTCGCCGCCCATGGCGTGAATCACGCTGCCCGCGCCCAAAAACAGCAACGCCTTGAAAAATGCGTGGGTGATTACGTGGAACATGGAACCAGTGTAGGCCATTACGCCCAAACCCAAAAACATATAACCCAACTGGCTGACCGTAGAGTATGCCAGCACTTTCTTGATGTCGTTCTGGAAAATGCCGATGGAAGCGGCCAGCAACGCCGTTGCCAAACCAATCACGGCCACGATTTCGAGTGTGGCCGGAGCCAACGTGTAAAGTACATTGCTGCGGATAACCATGTAGATGCCCGCCGTCACCATGGTGGCCGCGTGAATCAGGGCCGATACCGGAGTCGGGCCGGCCATGGCATCGGGCAGCCACGTGTAGAGCGGAATCTGTGCCGATTTTCCCATCGCCCCCACAAACAGCAGTAGCGTGATCCATTTCATGACATCTGTATCGCCAGCCGCAACTGAAGCCGCTTTTGGGAAAATGTCAGCATACTCAACGCTGCCGAAAGTGCTGATAATCAAGAAAATACCCAGCAGAAAGCCCAAGTCGCCGATGCGGTTCATGATGAATGCCTTGCGGGCGGCATCGTTGTAACTGGTGTTCTTGTTCCAAAAGCCGATCAGCAAATACGAACACAAACCCACGCCTTCCCAACCAAAAAACATGATGACGTAATTGGAACCCATCACGAGCAGTAGCATTGAAAAGACAAACAGGTTGAGGAAAGCGAAAAACTTGCCAAAACCCTCATCGTCGTGCATATAACCGACTGAGTACAAATGGATTAATGTGCCAACGCCCGTCACCACCATAAGCATGATGAGTGTGAGCTGGTCGATAAGGAAGGCGAACGCGATGCTGAAATCGCCGACGGCCATCCACTCGAAAAGCGTGACGGTAAACGGCTGACTGTTGTGGCTGAGAAAATAGCTGAAAGTGTACAGCGAAAGCACAAACGAACCCAGCACGGCTGCCGTTCCGACCAAACCAGCCAAACCTTTGCTAAGTTTACGGAAACCTAAGCCATTGATAAGGAAGCCGATAAGCGGCAAAAAGGGAATCAGGGCGACGATGGTAGAAATGTCCATTGGAAACGTTTTTCGTTTTCGGCTGATTGAGCGGAGCCGGGAAAAAATAGTATCATTGAAAAATGCGAAACCCGCCTACCACTTCAGCTTGTTCAGAATGCCAATGTCCACGCTTTTGGCGTTGCGGTAAATCATGACAATAATCGCCAAACCAACGGAAACTTCGGCGGCGGCCACCACCATGATGAAAAATACGAAAACCTGCCCCGCCGGATCGGAACGGTAAGCGGAAAATGCGGTGAAAAGTAAATTAACCGCGTTCAGCATCAATTCAATGCACATGAGCATGATCAGCACATTGCGTCGGATCAATACGCCCACAATGCCGATGACAAAAAGCGCGGTGGAAAAGAAAATGTACCAGTCGAGTGGTACGGTTCGGATGACTTCGGGTATTTCCATATTCAATTTTGAATGGGCGAATGACGGGATGAGTGAATAGTCTGTCATTCACGCATTCCAAATTGGTTTTAAATCACCGCTTCGCCGGGGTCGCGTTTGCCCAGCATTACCGCGCCCACCATTGCCACCAGAAACAGCACCGAAGCCAGTTCAAACGGCAATAAAAAATCCCGGAACAACACTTGTCCGAGATTTTCCACGAGTCCGGTTCGATAGTTGAAATTGGCGGT
>JANPIL010000093.1:0-11237 GCA_031424975.1 Sphingobacteriales bacterium | reverse complement strand
GGCAGCAGCAGCACATCATCGTAGGTGAGTGCTTCGAACAGGAACTTGGAGGGGTCTAAGGACATGGCAAATAACGGGTAGGTTACGGGTGGTTATTTGCCGAACAAAATTAGGGTATATTTCCTGATAAAAAAATGGCGGTACACACACAATCGCATAAACAACAATGGATTCCGCAACAAATCCCGGTTGCTTGCCAACAGGGCGGGGTTTGGGGTTTTTGAAAGATATTATTTCCCGGTTCAGTACAGTTTCATGTCGAACCGGCCATCGGTGATTTTGATGGTGTCGCAGCCGAGCTTGGCCAGCGTGAAGGCAAACGTGCCAGAGACGATCTTGTTGGCGAGGTCGAGCTTGGTCAGTTTGCAGTTGCCTTCCAGCAGCACCGTTCCGTCACGGTTGCAATAATATTCGCAGCCCCGGATGTGATCCTGAAAATTTCCTACTCCTCCTGTTGGATAAGGTGGGTTTATCACACATTGGAGCCGGTAGCTGCCTGTACCGTATTTGGCCACACTATCTACCCCCAAGGCCAAAGTCTGGTCAATTTCTCCCTTTCTGTACCGGTTGGCTTCTATGCTTGTCCCCCCCCCCTTGAAAGAGGGAGGCTCATACAGGATGCTTAAATTGGATGAGAAGGTACTCGTGCGTCCTTCGGGGAGCCATACCTTTCCGTTGACCAGGCAGCCGAATGTGTTCTTGCCTTCCTGCGTGGCGGGCGGCAGTTGGGGTTCGGGGTTTTTCTTTTTGCAGCCAACCGCCAAAGGCAGCCACAGCAGAATCATCAATATCGCTTTCATGATTGGAGGGAATTATTAAGTGTGCAAAACAGTATCTTTCAAATACCCCAAACCTGCCTGGGAAGAAATACCGGACAATCATCCGCTACGGCCGGAACCTGCGCAACCCCGGGAAAGTGTCAATGGCGGATAGATTACCTGTTGGCACCATCCAGATCAAACCTGCCTTCGGTAATGGTGACCGTCTGCTTGGTCTTGGCATCATATACGGCAAACTCAAACGAACCCGAGATGATACCCGTTACCGTGTCGGCCCGGGTGATGGTGACCGTGCCCGTATGCTGGCTGTCGGTCACATACCGGCCAGTGCCATCATAGTAATAGCCGTAGTTTTTAGGAACTCCAGTGCCGGGACTAATTCCTGTATCAAAGTTAAGCGGGTAAACACCGGGCTTGTTGACTTTCCTGACATAAAACTGAACCCCGGTACGGTCATTTTTCCTCGACATTATCCAGATGCAATTGCGGATGCTGTCAATGATAGCTCGCTGATACCCCCCTTCCACGCCGAAAGCGCGGTTGAACATCTCATCGCTGTCTTCGGCCACCCACGGCTTGCCGTTGACCTTGCAGCCCAGCGTGTTGGCTCCGGTTTGGGTGGCTTGGGGCAACGGCGTTTCCTTCTTGCAGCCGCAAAACAGCAGCCCGCAAAATAGTATCGCTGCAAATGGCAAAACCCGCCTGTGTGTTTTTCCGTGTGTTTTCATGATGCTCCGGTTACGGGGGTCAATGTGTTTGTATAACGTTTACCTTGTCATTCCGACGAAGGAGGAATCCGACGGTTAATTGCGCCAAATTCCGGGCTTGCGGGCAAGTGAAGGCCGGATTTTTAGTGCCCCGCAATGGTAAAGCGGGTTTGGCGGTTGAAAAACATACTATTTTCCGGTATCCCACAAGAGAGAAAACTCACCGCCCGCACACGGTGCGGTAGTCGCAGCGGGTGCAGGTTTTTACATTGGCGGTGCGTTCAAAAGGTTGTTCTGCATCAAGCAATTGGTGGATGAGCTTGTCCAGGTAATCTTCGGAGTGCTTGACAAACGAATCCAAAGTGCCTTCGCCAATGTCCAAGTGTTCTTCGAGCAAGCCTTCTTTCAGGTTACGGAACGAGTAGATTCCAGCCACGAGTTGGTGCTGGTCGGCGGCTAACTGTTTGTCGGCCAACTTGATGCCTCCGTTTTGCACTAACTTTTTGGCGACGATGTATTTGTAAAGCCACAACTGCCGGATGTTGCCGCGATCCGGCTTGTGGAGCAGCAAATCCTCCTGTTCAGGCCCGGTGGATTTGAGATCCTTTTTGTCAATCTTGCCCGTTTTGTAATCAATGATGCGGATTTGGCTGCCAATCCTGTCCACGCGGTCAATTTTGCCCGTGAGCCGCACATGGACGGCCTCGCCGCGCACAAACGTTTGGTAATCAGCATACAATTCCTTTTCCAAACCCAGGATTTCCATCGGAAACGGGCCGCTTTCAATCTGTCCGGCAAAGAAATTCCCGATCATCCGCACCGCGACTTTGTACAGCAAGTGGTTCTGTCCGCTTTCCAGGTTGTAATCGGGATAGGCATTGATGAACTCGGTGCGCACCCGTTCGGGCAGTTGCGGAATCCATTTTTCCAAGTCGTCTTTGGTGGTGGGTTGCTGGCTGTCGGCCATTTCGCGGTCAAGACCTTCTAACGTGCGGTGTACCAAATCGCCAAATTGCCCGCGGTCCAGGCTTTCGCCCGTTTCGTCTTCGAGGCGCAGGTTCAGCACTTGCGAAAGATAGTATTTCATGGAACACTCCACGAACGTGTTCAAATGCGACGGATACAACCCCCCGGACATCTTTTCCAGCATTTTTTCGCGGATTTCCTCGGTTTTTTTCACTTCAAATGCGGGCAAAACGGTTGCCAGGTCGCGTTCGGCCATTTGCACATCGTGGTAGTGCAGCTTGATGTTCGGGTTGTAGCGAATCAGTTCATGCTCAATCTGCTGGATGAAACGGCTCCGCTCACCTTTGCCGCCGTACGTATCGGAGGGCAAAACGTAGAGCAAATACACGCTGGACGGACGCTGGATGAGGCGGTAAAAATGGTAGCTCATCACGGCCTCCTGCGTGCGGTAGGTGGGCAGGCCAAACTGGAAATTGGCATCAAACGGAATCAGCGACTGCTGTTTCTTGCCTTGGGGCAGCACCTTTTCGTTTGCCGACAACAAAATCACCGTCTCAAAATCCAGCGTGCGGGTTTCGAGCATCCCCATGATTTGCAGGTTGCTGACGGGTTCGCCACTGAACGGAATCTTGGTTTGGCGGAACAACTCGTTGAGAAACAGCCGGAAAGACCGCAGCGAAAGCGTTTCGGCTTGCGCCGCCGCCCGTTCGCTCATGATGTCGTCGAGACGCTGGATCAGTTGCCGGAACAAGTACAGGTATTCCATTTCCAGCGCGTCCTTGCGGTCTTGGTACACTTGGCGCAAATGGTCAATCAGCGCGTAAAAACAACCCAACGCCGCCTGCGCATCGCCTTGCCACGGCGTGAAAAGCGTTTCGAACAGCGGATGCCCGCCGCTGATGAGGATGATCTCGTCGGGTGTGAGGAAAACCTTGTTGTTGAACGATATTTCGTGCAACACATTGTTAATCAGGCTCCGGTTTTGCTCGCCGCTTTCGTTCACTTGCTTGCGGTGTACGTAATCATACTGCCGGATAAACGGGTGCGTCAGTATGCGGGTCACGTAGCGGTGGTTGAATTTCAGGGTTGCCCGCCCGTCGCGCTTTTCAAGCAGATGCAGGTATTGCAAGTCGAAAAGTGACTCGACGAGGGTGTACAAGCCCGAGTTTTTCAGGGCCAGGCCCATGGTCACGTTAAAATCCTTAACTTCTGCGGGCAGCGACTGCAGCAGCGGCAGCAGCAGGTTTTCGTCGGGCAGCACAATGGCCGTCACGTTCTCGTCCACGTCCGGCTCCGCAAAATCCAGCGCAACTTGGCCGTTCTTCTTGGTTTTCTGCCGGTCGAGCAACTGCTTGCGGTAAATCTGCATCGCCACTTTGGCCTGCATACTCGCATTGGCCACGCCGATGATGTGGATGTCTTTGGGTTGGCTTTGCAAATTATTGGTCTGCCAGTTCCACGCGCCGAGTTTGTTGTCGTCGCGGTATTGGCGCAGCGTGTCGCCGGCCTTCACGTTCAGGTTGGCATCCATGTAGTAATCGTCGGTGTCCCACAGGATTTCGCCCTTGCCGCGCTTGACCAACTGCGACAGAATTTTCTCCTCCGAACGGCTTAAGGCATTGAAACCGATGAACACGTATTTCACAACCGCCTCGTTGTCAAGCAGTAAATCCATGTTTTCGGCAATGCGCCGGTACATCATTCCCCGATAGCCTTTGCCTTGCGCGGCCAGTTTTTGTTTGAGGCGCAGGTAAATGTCCTGCAAGTTGTCCCACAGTTTGAAATAGGTTTTCAGGGTTGCTGTCGGCGATTGGGGCGTGCCGTTGCTGGGCATATCGGGCTGCCAGCGTTCAAGCGTTTTGGCTTCGGACAGGTAATCGAAAAGTTCGCCTGTTTCCACCAAATACTGGTCAATGTGGTCAAAATCCTGCAGCAGCGTGTGTGCCCACGACGTAAATTTATCGAATTGGATGCGGGGGTCGGTTTCGCGGCACGTATCGAACAGCAGCCACACCAACTGGATCGGATCCACGAGTTCGGCATCGGCGGCCTGCGCAATGAAATCGTCGATGGGTACAATCGCCGGCGACCAGAACGGCTGGTCGGTTTGCATGGCCAATGCGCGTTTGAAAAAATAGCAGGCCCGGTTGGTGGGCAGCACCACCGTAACCCGCTCCAAGTCAGATGGGTATTTTGCAAAGATATGCGCCGCCGATTGCTGCAAGAATGTCTGTTCCATGAATATATCGCTTTCCTTTCAAGAAAGGGGTTTGCCGGTTTTTGAAGATACCTGCCTGTCCGGCAGGCAGGCTATTTTGCGCGGGTGTCGCTGGTCAAAATTAAGCCTTTGCCCACACACAATGGCGGATTTGCGGAATTAATTCACCGGCCATCGGTCGGCGGGCATTCTTATGCGTAGATTTGAAACCTGACTAACACCCAAATCCCATTCCGCATATGCGCGACATTTCCGCCAAGCAGGTTTCCCTCCGAACCGCCACCGCCACGGGCACGGTGCTGTGCAGCCCCGCCACCTTAGAACTGGCAAAAGCCGGAAAACTGCCCAAAGGCAACCTTTTTGATATTGCCAGGGCCGCCGGGATGCTGGCCGCCAAAAACACGCACAACCTGATTCCGCACTGCCATCCGGTTTCCATTGACGGCCTGGAAATCAGTTACGGTTACCTGGACGGAAACAACGGTTCCGGAAACAGTATCCCCGCTGAAGACGGGGCTTTCAGCTTTCAAGAGGGCCAAACCCCCTTGCCAGCCCAATGCGGCATTGTGATTCGTTGCGAAGGCAAATCCATCGGGCGGACGGGCATTGAGATGGAAGTGCTGACGGCAGTATCGGTGGCCGCCCTGACCATCTACGACCTGCTCAAACCGCTGGACGACAGTACATTGGAGATCACTTCGATCAAGTTGCTGAAGAAGACGGGCGGCAAATCGGACAACCAGAAATACGCCCCCAAAAACCACACGGCGGCGGTGCTGGTCTGCTCCGACTCCACGGCGGCCGGGCTGCGTGAGGATGTTTCGGGTGTGCGGATACGGGAAATCATAGACGGTTTCGGTGTGCAAACGATTGACTACCAGATTGTGCCCGACGAGCCGGAAGCGATTCGGGAAAGGATTATGGATTGGGTTGCCCGCGATATTCCGTTCATTTTCACCACGGGCGGCACCGGCCTCGGCTCCCGCGACCGCACGGTGGAGGCTGTGCGCGGCCTGCTCGACCGCGAGGCTCCGGGCATCACCGAAGCCATGCGCGTACACGGCCAGATGCGCGCAGCCACGGCCATGCTTTCGAGGGCGGTGGCGGGCGTGGCCGGCAAATCGCTGATTGTCACGCTGCCGGGCAGTGCCAAGGGCGTGCGGGAATCGCTGGAAGCCATCCTGCCTGCCGCCTTCCACGCCCGCGACATGATTGATGGCGGCGGGCATTGATGCCGGGTTTGGGGTTTTCAAAAACTGAAAGCCCCGTCTTTAGCGGGGATACTATTTTTGTGAACTCCGACCGAAAATCCGGAACGGCAGTGAACGGCTTGAGCCCCCCCTTGGATTTGGAGATTTATGGCAATGCCATTATATTTGGTTGACCGGGATAATCCACTGATTAGCATAATTCACGGCGCGTAACCAAGAACACAAGCGTGAACAAAAACGCCATTTCCGGAAAAGCCGTGTTTGCCCAGCCTCACCCGTTACACCTGCAAATTTCCGACATTTAAACTTGCGCCATGAACAACACCCCGCTACACCTGTTGCTTGCCGATGACGACCTTGACGACCGCATTTTCTTCGAAGAGGCGTTGGAAGAAATACCGGTTGTAACGCAACTCACAACCGCGCACGACGGAGTGCATCTGATGCAACTGCTGGCAGCAAAAGAAACGCTTCCCCATGTGCTTTACCTTGACTTGAATATGCCGCGCAAAAACGGCTTCGAATGTTTGGCGGAAATAAAACAGGATGCAAAACTGAAACAGATTCCCGTAATCGTATTCTCGACTTCGCTTGACAAAGAAGCGTTAGATTTCCTGTACGAACACGGCGCGCATTATTACATACGCAAGCCCCCGGAATTTGACAAACTGAAAAACATAATTTTAAAATCACTTGAGTTGATTTCGCAATCGAAAAACGAACGGCCCGACAGGGATGGATTTTTGCTTACAGTAATTTGAGATTTGCCATGACAACCCGAAACAGAAACCTTCGTGTGGTTTTCATCGCCACCATTGCCGTAGTGTTCATTCTTTCCATTGTTTCCTACACAAAAATCGGTTCACTCATTGATTCGGCAGCTTCGGTGAACAATGCCACACAAGTAACACTGGAACTTGAAAAAGTCATTGGCGCGTTGAAAGATGCCGAAGCGGGGAAGCGGGGCTACCTGCTCACCCGCGACTCGACATTCCTTGAGCCTTTTACCAAGGGTTTAAGAGAGTATCCCCAAAATATTGAAGCGGTAAGGCAACTTACCATCGACAATCCCGAACAACAGAAAAGCCTGGCAATGGTTAAGATTCTTGCCCGGCACCGCGAAGCGTACATGCGTGAAATGCTTGCGGCTGATAAGTTGCGCGCACCATCAACCGCACAACTTTTAATGGGCCAATCAATCATGGATAGCCTGCGCACTGAAGTGAATATCATGATTGAAAGGGAAAACACCCTAATGCAACAACGCTCAAGCAAACTTGCCAACCAGACCATGCTTGCACCCGTATTGCTTTTTGCCTTGGGTCTGCTCGCTTTGGTGATACTTACTTATTCCTACTGGTGGCTGAACAAATCGATGGTGCTGGCAGAACGGCTGAAAGCGGAAACTATACAGCAAGCCGTTGACATTGAAAAATTAAAAGTGAAAGAAGAAAGCGAGCAAAGGTTTCGTGACATGGTGCAACAAGCACCGGTTGCCATATGTGTTTTGAAAGGGGAAGATTTTGTGGTGGAGATAGCAAATGAAAAACAGCTACAGGTTTGGGGCAAAACCGCTGAACAGGTAATGAATTTGCCGGTATTCACAGCCATACCCGAAGGCAAAGGGCAGGGCTTTGAAGCGTTGCTGGCAGGAGTGATTGCCACGGGCAGGCCTTATGTCGCCAACGAAGTTCCTATCTCACTTGTCCGCAATGGCAAAGTGGAAAATCTGTATTTTAACCTCACGTACGAACCCGTACAGGAAGGAGATAAAATACCCGGCATAATTTCAATCGCGTCGGATGTTACCGAACTGGTAAATGCAAGAAAATCGGTGGAAGAAACCGCCGTCAAGTTCAATGCCTTGGCCGACAACATTCCCAACCTTGCGTGGATGACTACAGCCGATGGCTGGATTTACTGGTACAATAAAAAATGGTACGATTACACGGGCACCACACACGCCCAAATGGAAGGTTGGGGTTGGCAGTCGGTGCATGACCCCGACCGGCTTCCATCGGTGATGGAAAAATGGCAAGCGGCCATTGCAAGCGGAGATTCTTTTGAAATGGTGTTCCCCTTGAAAGGTGCCGATGGTGCGTACCGGCAGTTTCTCACCCGCGTTGCTCCCATCAGAGACAGCGGGGGCATGATCCAACAGTGGTTTGGAACCAACACGGACATTACCGACCAAAAGAAAGCACAGGATCTTTTGCAGGAAAGCGAAAACCGCTATCGTTCACTGATAGACAGCATTCCGATGATGTCTTTTATCATTGACCCGAACCCGGAAGGCACCGTCAGCTACTGGAACAAAACATGGCTGGATTACACAGGGCAAAGCCATGAGCAAGCCTTGGGCAGGGCCTGGGATGGCATCATTCATCCTGACGATGTGCAAGGCGTGCTTGATGTGTATGTTCCCGCTTTTAAAAACCGTGAGCCTTATTTCATCCCGGCCATAAGGGTTAGGCGGCATGATGGAATATACAGGTGGCATTTATTCAAAGGCAATCCGCGCTATTCGCCCGACGGTGAATTTTTGGGTTACGCTGGCGTTGGTTTTGACATACACGACCAGAAATTAGCACAGGATGCCTTGGCAGAAAGTGAAGAACATTTCAGGATTTTCAGCAACAACATTCAAAATCTGGCATGGATTGCCGAAGGCGACGGCAACATTTTTTGGTATAATCAGCGTTGGCTGGACTACACGGGGCTTAGCTTGGAGGAAATGCAAGGATGGGGATGGCAGAAAGTACATCATCCCGACCATGTGGAAAGCATCACGGAGATTTCCAAAAAGCTGTGGATTACCAACGCACCCTTTGAGCTTACATTTCCCCTCCGGCGTGCCGACGGCGAGTACCGTTGGTTTCTTACCCGCGGTGTACCCATAACTGACGAACACGGGAAAATTCACCGCTGGATAGGCACCAACACTGATATTGATGACAAAATCAAGATTGAAAACGAATCAAAAGAACGCGAAGAAAAATTCCGTTCGCTTGTGCAAACCCTGCCGCAGTTGGTTTGGATTACCGATACAAATGGAATGCAGGAGTTTACCTCTTTCCGGTGGAAAGAATACACCGGCCTTGAACCCGGAGGCGAAAACGAATGGAAAGCTATTGTACACCCCGATGACTATGACAACGTAAATAACGCGTGGGCGCACAGCCTGTCGACCGGTACAGTTTACAGGCATGACGTGCGCCTTAAAAGCAGCGAGGGTCAATACCGCTGGCACACCGTAGTGGGAGAGCCGGTGCGGGACAAGGAAAATGAAATAGTAAAATGGGTGGGTGCATTTACCGATGTACATGGTGAAAAAACTTTTTCCAATGCCTTGGAAAAACAAGTACGCCAACGCACCGCGGAATTGGAGATAAAGAATGCACAACTCGAAGCCCTCAATAAAGAACTCCAGACCTTTGCCTATATCTCCAGCCACGATTTGCAAGAACCATTACGCAAAATTCAAACCTTTTCCACGCTCATCGTAGAAAAGGAACATGAAAACTTATCCGATCGTGGCAGGGACCACCTTAAGCGTATGCAAAGTGCGGCCTTAAGAATGCAAACGCTCATACAGGATTTGCTTGCCTATTCGCGAACAACCACCGAAGAACGTGCATTCGTAAACACGGACTTGAATAAAATTCTGGAGGAGGTAAAGGAAGATTTGAGCGAGGAAATCAAATTGAAAAACGCAACCATTGATGCGCATGGATTAGGCGATGCCCACATCATTCCGTTTCAGTTTCGCCAGCTCCTACAAAACCTGATGAGCAATTCCCTGAAATTTTCAACATCCCAGACAACACCGCGCATAACCGTGAGAAGCAGGATTGCCGAAGGCATGAACCTTAACAACCAAGAACTTTCGCCCAGTAAGAAATATTGCCACATATCTTTAACCGACAATGGAATCGGCTTTGAAAAGCAGTACAATGAGAGAATATTTGAGGTGTTCCAACGCCTGCACGGCAGAGCCGAGTACCACGGCACAGGCATCGGACTATCTATCGTGAAAAAAATCGTGGAAAACCATAACGGCATCATCACCGCAGATGGTGAGCCAAACAAAGGCGCGACCTTTGATATCTATATTCCCGCGCTGTGAGCAAGCAAATTAACTGCCCGCCGCCTTCTATATCCGCGACATGATTGATGGCGGCGGGCATTGATGCCGGGTTTGGGGTTTTCAAAAGATACTATTTTGCGGCTCCGCATTGCCTTGGGTAGTTGCGGCAATGCAGTTATATTTGGCTGGTTGACGCGATACATAATTAGTGGTGTTGCGCCAATCGGCGAGTTAGCTACCAGGCTGACATTAAACAACAAAAAATATTCAAATAATGGACAAAAAAGGAAAAGTAGTAACAAGAACTATTGTAATTCCTGACGACTTAGAAGCCGTTAAAAAATTATGGTTTGACTATTTAGTTTGGGGCAACGACAAAATGCAAGAACTCTATGGTGTCCATCCTCACAATCCCAAAGAAGCAGTTGAAGAAGACATCCAACAGATTAGTAAGTTTCAGCCACCCTATGGGCAACTAATCCTTGCCATTTATGATGGTAAAGTGTGCGGACTTGGAAGCCTAAAAAGTATCAATCCTGAAATCGGTGAAATAAAACGGATGTTTGTTGACCCAACCTTTAGACGAATTGGGGCAGGACAAGCAATAATTGAAGGACTTTTAAGTGAAGCAAAAAAAGTTGGTTACAAAAAGGTTCGGCTTGACAGTCCCAAGTTTATGGAAGCTGCTCATTCGTTGTATAGAAATTTTGGATTTCGTGACATTGAAGCGTATCCAGAAATGGAAATTCCAGCAGAATTTAAGGACTATTTGTTATTTATGGAATTAGATTTATCTTAAAAAATTTATCAAACCCTTAAACCGAAAAAGCCCAGCAGCCAACGTTGGGTTTTGTGCAAGTTGGGCAGACGGAATTCTATTCCCTAACCTGTACACAGCCTTGTTCGTTGATGCGCAATGTTCAAGAGGACTTAAAAGCCAGTTTTTCACTAACTTCGATTGCGGTAAGCAAGCTTGAGAGCGGGCAAAGCCAGTGAAAAGCCACCGGGAAACACTTCGCCGATCTGATGGGCGTTGGCCATTTTAGGGAGCCCGTACAAATATTGAGAATCAACTAAAAGATCAAAATCATAATTATGAAAAAATCGTTTTTGCTTTCGCTACTCATCTTGTTTGCAGGTCAAACATTTGCCCAGAAGCAAACCTTTGACCTTATTACTTTCACTCCTCCACAAGGATGGACAAAAAATGTGGAAGAAACTTTAATTAGCTATACAACTACTGATAAAAAAACAAATAGCTGGTGCCGC
>JANPIL010000092.1:0-11246 GCA_031424975.1 Sphingobacteriales bacterium | reverse complement strand
CACGGATGCCGGTGTTTGGCGGAGGTCGGCTTGAAAATAGTATCTTTGAAAACCCGCAAACCCCCGTCTTCCGGGCGGCTGCCTCATTCTTTCTGCGCGTCCAGGGTAAAGCGGAAACTGCCATTGATGTCGTTGAATTTGGCAAGGTAAATCTCAATCACCAACGTGGTTGCGGTCAGTTTCTTGACGGTGTAGGGCAGGGGCTGGGTGCCCAAGATGGCAAACGGAAACTCAAGCGTAGCATTGGCATTGACCAGCGACCAGTTGCCTTCCACGTACAGGTCAGGGTCGCTGTCCCGGCATTTGCTGGCTCCCTCGCGGGTCTCGAATTTTTTCTCCTCGCCGGCGTAAAAAATGTAAATGTCGTCGGCGACGCAGGGGTCAAACTCCCCGCCCGATTCCGGCGGATTGCCGTTGTCAATGATTTCAAAGCTGGTCAGCCGCCACTTCTTGCTTTCCGTGCCGGTCAGCAACTGGGTGTAGGTGAGCGGCTTGGGCTCTATCTTTTCCGAACAGCCCCCCAGCAGTAAAAACGCCAGCAGAACCAACAGCGGAGTTTGGGCTTTCCGGAAGATACTATTTTGGGTGGTGGTGTGCATAGGGTTTTAGGTTAAAATGCCGAAAAATCGCGACTCGTGCGTGGGTTCATTTCTGCGGGATGAACACCAATGGCGACAGGTTGAAAAGCGTGTCGCGCTTGCCATCACTGGTTTTGGTTTTGACTTGCAGGTTTAAAGACAAGTTGCCGTTGAGCGGATTCCACGCGCCGGTTCCCTTGAGCGTGTCTTGCGTGCCGAGCGACGGGTTGCTTTGCGGCGGCACTTCAATGGAATTGTCCTTTTTGTCAATGAACCGCAAGGTTGGCTTCTCGCCCTCGAAACCGAAAAAGCCCACATTCCAATTGGACAGCGTGAATTCCCGGCAGTCGGTGCTGGTGGCCTGCACATCCGGGATGGTGAGCGTGGTGTTGTTTACGCGGCGGGTTCCGGTGTAGGTGCCGCCCAAAATGCAGTCGTCGTTGATGGTGAAAATCATGCGGCGGCCAATGTTGTTGGTCTTGCCAAAGCCCACTTGCAGCGAGGCGGGCGTTACCTCGTTGAGCGTCAGGATCACCGTCTGCGACTCCAGCCGGTCGTTGGCGTTGTTGATGAGCCGTAGCTGGATGTTGCCGCTGCTCTGGTTGGCCGGGATGGTCATGGTGCCTCTGCCGCCCACTACTGCGTAATCAATGCCTTCGCGCGCGGTGCCGCTGAGGGTGTATGTGACAGTGATGGTTTCGCCGATTTTCGGCCCGGCATTGTGCACGCGGATGTTTACCAAGCCCGGCGCACTCTCGCGCACGGCCGCCACCGTATCGGTAAACCGCACGTGGAACGGGCCTTTGAAGGTGAGGTTCTCCTGCTCGCAGGCCAGGAAGAGCAGCAGCCCGGCAATGGAAAGTACGGAAAGTATGGGTTTCATGTGATTTGCTTTTGCCTTAGTGCTTTTCTTAGTGTCTTTAATGCCTTTGTGTTAGGGGATCAACCACAAAGGCACCAAGGACACTAAGGGGTTTGATGCTTTCAAAAGATACTATTTTTTTCAGTACCCCGGATTCTGCGCTCCCGCCAAAGCCGGGTTGCGTTGTATTTCGGTTTGCGGCACCGGCCAGCGTTCATACGCATCCTTCCAGTTGGGCGAAAACGCGGACATGACGGCTTTGGCGCGGCCGGTGCGCACAAGGTCATACCAGCGGTGGCCTTCGAATGCCAGTTCATACAGCCGTTCGCGTTCTATCACCAGCAGCATATCGGCTTGGTTGGTCGCGTTTACGGTGGGGGCTTTGGCACGCCGCCGCAGCACGTTTATGTCTTCAGCGGCATCGGTGAGCTTGGCTTGCTGTACCCGCGCCTCCGCCCGTATCAGGTACATCTCGGCCAAGCGGAACAGGGTTATGTTATTGTTGTCGGCATCGGCGGTGCCGTACTTCGCCACCGACAGCCCATTGTCGTCGCCTTGCTGCTGGGCACTGTTGAACGTGAGGGTGGCCCGCCGTTCGCCCGCCTCAGTGCTGAGCAATTGGGCAAGGAGCTGGTTGGAAGGGATGGCCTCGCGCCGCCCGACAAATATGTTGTTGAGGCTTGTGGAACTGGTGCCCGGATCGTCGGAAATGCTGTAACCCATCTCAAAAATAGATTCGTCCGAAAAATCCTTTTCCACCACTCCCCTGAACTGCGATTCGAGCCGGTATTTCTTGGAGTCAATGACTTGGGTGGCGAATTGCTCGGCTTGCGCCCAGTTTTTCTGGTACAAATGGAACCGGGCCATGGCCGCCCGCACCACACTTTTGTTGGCGTAGCCGTCCACGCTTGAATCCACGATATTGATGAGAGCCGATTGGTAATCGGCCAATACCGAATCCAAAACAGTAGCCTTGGCAGATTTGGCAATGTTACGGTTGGCTGCCAGATTGGTGCTGGTTACAAAAGGCACATCACCGAACGTGTGGGCGGCGATGAAGTAAGCGTAGCCCCTCAGAAACCTGGCTACCGCCAAGGTGCGCGTCTTTTGCCGCGCCGGTACGCCACTGATGGCGGGTAGTCTTTCCAAGATGATATTGGAACTGTACACGGTGTTGTACACATTGCCCCACAGCGACTCGACATTGGCATTGGACGCACGTATCTGCTTGGTTCCCAGTTCAATGTACTGCGTGAAAGTACCGTTGTTGACGGCCATGTCGGCTGTGAGGTCTCCGGCAATTACGGTGGGGGCGGCCATGCCCCTGAATGCGCCGTACAGGCCTATTTCAGCGGTGGGCACGTCTTCCGCATCGTTCAGCGCAATGTCGTCACTCAATATGTCGATGGGCTTGGGTTCCAGCACGGGTTTGCAGGAAAGCAAGAGCGAGAATAACAGGATGCCGTATGTTCTTTTCATGTTTTTCTTGGGCTAAAGGCCGATGGTAAGGCCAACGGTGATTTTCCGGGTTTGGGGCAGCGTGAAGAAATCAAGCCCCTGCGCGGTAGTGGAGCCGTCGAGCGAGTTGACTTCCGGGTCGCTGCCCGAATAACGCGTCAACGTCAGCAGGTTGGTGCCGGTAAGATAGATTCGGGCATTGCTGACCTTGAATCGGCTGATCCATTCGGGTTTGATGGTGTAGCCCAGCGTCAGGTTTTTGAGCCGTACGAAAGACCCGTCCTCCACGAAGCGGCTGCTGAAAAGGCTGTTGTAGGTATTGCCCGACACGTATCTTGGCACGCTGGTGATGTCGCCCTCCTTCTGCCATCGTTTCAGCGCGGCACGCACTTGGTTGTCGGCCAGCGACTCGCCCGAATTGAGCAGGGCGGTATTGGCGAAATTGATGAGTTGGTTGCCATACGAAAACTGCACGACCGCGTTGAGCGTGAAGCCGCGCCACGACACTTCGTTGGTGATGCCGCCGAACCAGTCGGGCTGCGCATTGCCGATCACGGTTCCGTCGTCCGAGTTGATTTGGCCGTCGCCATTCACATCTTCATAAATTGCATCGCCGGTGGCCGGATCCACGCCCCGGAAATCCAGGCCCCAATAAGTTCCCACGGGGCTGCCTTCCTGCACAATGTGCGTGCGGCCGGTACTGGTGGTATAGCCCCTGAACTGCGGTTCCTTGCTGGATAACTGCTCCACCCGGTTGATGTTGCGGCTCACGTTCAGACTGCTGGTCCACTTCACCGCCCGGTCTATGTTCACGGTGGTGAGCGAGAGTTCAATGCCTCTGTTTGATACTTGGCCCGCATTGCCCTGGATGCTGCCAAAGCCGGTGGTCAGCGGCACGAGTTCGGGGAAAAGCAGTTTGTTGGTGATGTTGCGGTACACTTCGGCTACAAACGTGAGCCTGCCATTCCACAAAGTGGTTTCCACGCCGACATTGGCCTCCGAGGTGGCTTCCCACTGCAGGTTCGGGTTTCCCACGCCCGAGGGAGCCGTGCCGGAAGTGCCATTGTATGGTACGGAAGCCCAAGTGGAAAGGAACTGGAAGTCGCCGAAACGCTCATTGCCGGTGACACCGTAGCTGGCCTTGAGCCGCAGGTCGTCCAGAAAAGTGAACCGTTCCATGAATGGCTCGGCTGAGATGCGCCACGAGGCACCCGCCGACGGGAAGAATCCGAACCGCCTGCCGGGGCCAAAACGCGATGACCCGTCGTAACGGGCGGAAGCGGAAAACAGATACTTGTCGTTGTAGCTGTACTTTACATCGGTGAAGGCGGAGAACAGCCCGCTCCGGTTAAGGTACGAGCCGCCCTGGTCCACGATTCCCGCTGAGTTGATGTAGGTGAAATCGTCGCTGGGAAACAGGCGGCCCGTCACCGACGAGGAGCGTTCGGTGCGCTGCAAAACCTCCACGCCCGCCAACGCCGTAGCTGCGTGCTTGCCAATGGTTTTGGTGTAGGTGAGTATGTTGCTGTTGATGAACGTGGAAAGGATGCTCGTGGAATTCACGCCGTAGCCCCGGCCACCCACGCTGGGCAGGAAGCCGCCGATGGCCGTCCGCGAGCTTTCGTACTGGTCTTCGGTTACGTTGTTGTAATCCATGCTCACCTTCGACCGCAGTTTCAAATCGGGCAGGAACTGGTATTCGCCATACAATCCGGCCAGTATCTTTACCGTATAGGCTTCAAAGCGGGGCAGCAGTGCCTGCGCCACGGGGTTGAAGTTGGGGAAACCGGCATAGCCCGGATTATTGGGGCCCAGCAGTTTGCCTTGTTCGCTGTAGGGCGCGTAAAAAGGCAGGCTTTTCAAAGCCCCCGAATACACGCCGTCCAGAAAATTATCCCCCTTTATCCGTTCGTTCTTGGTGTAGGCCACAATCAGGTTGGTGCCCAACGAGAACTTGTCCGAAGCCCGGTGGTCCAGGTTCACAGTTCCTTGTAGGCGGCTGATGCGGTTGTTGATTTGCACGCCTTCCTCGTCCAGATAGCTGCCCGCCATGTAGAACTTGGTGCGGTCGCTGCCGCCGCTGGCCGATACATTGTATTGCTGGAAAATGCCGCGCCGCAGTACTTCATCCACCCAATTGGTGTTCACCGCATCCGTGACACCCGGTATCAGACCCGTCTGGTCGGCATCCTGTTTGGCATTCACGGTGGCTTCGCGTTGCAGGGTCAGCAATTCGGTGGCATTGAGCATGGTTGGCCGCCGGGTCAGGTCCGCAATGCCCCGCTGCGCATCGGCGGTGAAGACCGTCTTGCCGCTGCGCCCCCGCTTGGTGGTGATGATTACCACGCCGTTGCTGCCCCGCGCACCATACACGGCTTTGGCCGCCGCATCCTTGATGATGGTCATGGACTCGATGTCGTTGGGGTTGATGAGCGACAGCGCATTATCCTGCTGGCCGCCAAAATCGCGCTGCGACAGGCCGCCCGTCTCCACCTGCACGCCATCCACTATGAACAACGGTGCGTTGGATGCGCCAATGGAAGTGCTGCCCCTTATGCGAACCGCAATGCCGCCGCCCGGCGTACCTGAAGACTGCGTGATGGCCACGCCCGCCGCCCGTCCTTGCAGTGCCTGATCCAAGCTGACCACCGGGGTTTCCCTGATTTGCTTGTCCGACACCACCGCGTACGATCCGATAATATCTTTGCGTTGCTGCGAAGTGTAGCCGGTCACCACCACTTCGGTCAGTTCGGTGGAGGTTGGACTTAGCTGCACATTGATGGCGGTGCGCGTGCCGACGGCGATTTCCTGAGTTTCCTTGCCGATGAAACTGAACACCAGCACTGCCTTTTCAGGTACGCCATCCAGCATATACACGCCCGCCGCATTGGTAATCACGCCGGTGGTGGTACCCTTGAGGCTCACGCTCACGCCCGGCAGCGGCTCGCCATCCTCTATCTGGGTTACCTTGCCCGAAACGGTCTGCTGGGCTTGCAAGTGGCTGGCCACGCATACCAAAAGGAAAACGGCAAGGCACAGTCGTGAAAAAATATTCATGCGGCAAGTAGTTTGTTCGGGTGGTTGCGTTCGGTGCGGCCAAGCTTGTGTAAACCGGATGGCGGACTGGATTGCCAAAGCATACAAGTGTTAAAAATAGCAAAATGTTTGTGGATAATACACGCCCGCCGCAAAATAATATGTTTCGCAAATCGCAAACCGCAAAATATTCGCGCCAGCAAAGGTGGTTTTTGTGCAAGATTGTGCATTTTTAATCCTATAAATCCATGAAAAACATTTTTTTGCTACCTTGCAAGCCTGACCCAACCCGGCCATGATCTCCGACAGACCCCGCAATATTACATTCCAGTTACGGCTGCTGCAGCGCGAGGATGCCGAGCGGCTTTTTGAGGTGATCCATACCAACCGGGCGTATCTGCGGCAATGGCTGCCGTGGGTAGACTCGACGCTGACCGTCGGCGATTCGCGGTCTTTCATTGAGGATTCATTAGCCCAGTATGGCCGGGGCGAAAACGTGGTGGCGGCCATCTGGTGCGAAAGCAAGATTGTGGGTTGCATCGGCCTGAACCGCATCAACGCCACGCACCAGAAAGCGGAAATCGGCTACTGGCTGTCGCACGGTTACCAGCACAAGGGTATCATTACCCGAGCCTGCCGCCAACTGATTAATTACGCTTTCGACGAGCTGAAAATAAACCGGATTGAGATACTGGTGGCCGAAAAAAACCGCCGCAGCCGTTCCGTCGCCGAGCGGCTCAACTTCGCGCAGGAAGGTATCCTGAAAGAATACTACCGCCAGCACCAGGTTTTTCAGGACATGGTGATCTACGCCATGCTGCGTAAGAACTGGAAGTGAGGCTGTTGAGAATAGTATCTTTTAAAAAGTCCAAACCTCGTTTTGCGTTTGCTGTTTGCCGTTGAAGTTTGTAGAGACGTTGCGTGCAACGTCTCTACCCATTCACCCCGGTGCGCTCCGCTGGTTCAGATGAAAAACACGTACAGCCACACCCAGGCGTTCACGTAGCCGCCCACGTGCATCAGCGCGTAAGTGCCCGCGTGGAACAGCACCCCGGCAGGCAGGAAAACCCACCGCAGCCGGGGCACAAAAACCACGCTGACAAAGCCCAACTGAAACAGCAACGCCCCCAGCGGCAGCACCACGCACAGCCAGTTTTGGGCAGCCACCCAGCTGCCCAACGCCGTGGGATGCAGATACAGGTAGTTGCGGAACGTGTCGGGCGAGAGCCACTCCCAGCCGCCCACCAGCAGTTTTTCCAGTCCGGCTTGCAAATACACCAGCCCGACAACCAACCGGAGCAGTTGCAGGGCCCACAACGGTTCGTTTTTTTCGTACTGGCGCATCACCAGTGGCATGAGCCACAGCGCGTAGGTTATGGGTGCAAAGGCGTGGTCCATCTTCTCGAAACTGAACAGCCAGCCCTGCAACAGCGTGAACAGCACCGCCACGATGATTGACACGATGATTGAAAATAGTATCTGCCGGAAACCCCAAACCGCCAGCAGACAACTGGCGGCCAGCCCCGCGCACAAAATGCCCGAAACCCAAGGCGGCGGAAAGGGCAGGTGCAGCAGCCGCAACAGCGGTACGGGCTTGTAAAACGCCCCGGCCCGGTGCAGGCTGGCCAACTGAAGATACCAGCCACCGGAGAAAAACAGGATGCCGGTGTAGAAAAAAATGCGGTACAGATGCAGCCGCGCAAAGGAAATACGCAGGTTCCAGAAACCGGCCCAGTAATGGCGCACGGAGGCATAACGATTGGACGAAAACACCAACGCCAATGCCACTGCATTCACCAATCCAAAACGGATCACAATCTGGTCGGCGTGACGCACGAAAAAGGCCAGTTCAAAGCGGTGCTTCTCCACCCCAAAACGCGGGTATGTCCAGTTGACAATGGCCGTGAACCAAGCCGGGGCGTTGCCGTGGAAAACCTGCGGCACCAGTCCGCGCAGCCAGCAAACATACAGCAGCGTGGCCGAAAGCCAGCCAGCCAGCCAGAAAACGTATCCTTTCCTATTCATTCGGTTTCGCGGTTTCACGCGTTTGCACCTCAAGCCGCGCCACCACCACCGTGTCTGGCCGGTAACGCGCCACTTCGCTGGTCACGCGCAGCAACTGCCACTCGCGGATGGGCGTTTGGGGCGGCACCGGGTTTTGGCAGATCCGTTGCAGCCTTGCTAGCAAGGTGTCGGCCTGATTGCGGTAATAATAGTTGCGCATCAGATAGGCGAGGTTGCCCGGATGCACTTCTTCGGGCGATACAATGCGCCGGTTTCCGGTGCGGTCAATGGTTCGCAGGGCAAAGGTTTCCGTTTGCACCGCACGCTTGATCGGCTCGGCAAACATCCCGAAACGGAACAGCGGATACAGGTCGGTTTGCAGCACAAATGGCAGCAAAATCAAAACGAGTGTGAGTGTTATGAAGGTTTTTGCGGTTCGGGACATGGGGCTTTTCCGTGAAGGATGATGCGTGAAGGATGATGAAATAATTGCATCGCGGTAGCGCACGCTTTAGCTTGCGCAAAAAATCGCAGGTTTTTTCGATTGGCAGAACAAAAACCCCCAACCACCACCACTCAAACCGCGCCGCCGCAAGAATAACATGGTATCTGCCATCCGCCTGGTAATGTTGCTTTTGGTGGCTG
This sequence comes from Sphingobacteriales bacterium, assembly GCA_031424975.1. GTDB lineage: Bacteria > Bacteroidota > Bacteroidia > Cytophagales > 172606-1 > Xanthocytophaga. The sequence continues at coordinate 2,663 of JANPIL010000092.1, read as the reverse complement.
TTTTGGCGGCGGCCAGTGTCTCATTTATCTTCCTGCCCTACGAAACATTCACCGAACTCATTTTCCGGGGCTACGGGCAGCCCGAAAAACTGGCACGCTTCCGGCAAACGCTGCTCACCCCGGCGCGTTTTGCGCTGTTGCGCTACGCAAGCCTGCCATTGACGGTGTTGTCCGTTGCCATCGTAGTCGTGGCCTGGCGGCGCGTCCCGTTTTTCGCAACGGCAACCCAAGCCGGATTGGCCCGCACCGCATCCGCCATCCGTGGGTTGTGGCGGCGGACTTCGCAAACGGAAAGGCTTGCGGTCGGCCTGCTTTTCGCGGCGGTGCTGACCAGCCGGTTTTATTTCCTGTTCCGCCTGCCGCTGCACGTGGACGAACGGTTCACGTACCTGTATTTCGTGAGCAAGGGTTGGGCGGTTTCGGCGGCGTATTATCCCAATCCCAACAACCACATCCTTTTTTCGCTGCTCTGCAACATCAGCGATGCTTTTCTGGCCAGCCCGCTGCTGGTTTTGCGATTGCCCTCGCTGTTGTTTGGCATGGCGGCGTTGGCTGGGTTTTGGCTTTCGGCAAGATACTGTTTTTCGTTTGGTGTCGCCATCTTCGCCACCGCACTTTTGGCCTTCACGCCGGTGGTGTTCGGCTACGGAATCCAGGGGCGCGGCTACAGCCTGCTACTCGGCTGGACGATTGCGGCCTGTTTCGGCCTGGTGAAAATAGTATCCCTGCCTGTCCGGCAGGCAGGCCGGCAAAACGCCAAACCCCTTTATGCCACCCTTTTCGTGGCCAGCAGTATTTTGGGTTTCTACACGGTTCCGGTTTTCCTGTATCCTTTTGCCGGAATGTGCGTGTACGCGGTATTGTGTTTTTCATGGAAACGGAAATACTTGCCACTGGCAAATTTCCTGTTCCTTGCCGCACTGGTCGCGGTTGGGGTTTTTGTCTTGTACCTGCCAGTTTTCGTGTTCAACGGCTGGCACTCGGTTTCGGGCAATGCTTGGGTGGCTCCGCTGCCGTGGCTTGATTTTAAAAAAAACATCGCCCCGAACTTGGCCGCTTGCAGCCGAACCCTCTGGCACGACTCGCCGTTCTCGTGGTGCATAACGCTGGCTTTCAGTTTGATAGCTATGTTCGTCGTCCTTTCAAGAAAAAGTCCTTCCATCGAAAAACATTGGCTTGCCCTGTATCTTTGCTGCCTCTGGGTGGTGGTTCCGGTGGTTCTTGTGCAGAAAATATTGCTGTATGGCCGCGTGCTGGTGTATGTTTTCCCGTTGCAATGGCTGGCGTTCGCGCTGTTGGCACGCAGGTTTGGCCCCCACCAAATGCGGGGCTTTCAGCTTTTCAAAAGATACTATTTCGTAATTGCATTTATCATGGTTTTGGGGTATGCGGGCTTTTGCCTGACGGATTTCCGTCAATTGTCTTCCCCGCAGGGCCGGGGCATTTACAACAGTCTGGACGGGGTGAGCAACTGGCTTTACGAACACCGTGCCGACCGTATTTTCGTGCAATATTACGAATACGGCCTCTGCATCCGGTTTGCGTACGAAACCAATGCGCGCGCCATTGAGTTAGATGTAGGAGCGGATCGGTTTTTGGCGCGGAAAAAATATAACTTTGTGGTGGTGCACCAAAGCAACCGGTTTCCCGGCGGGCTGCCCGCCGCCGACTACCGGCTGGTGTATGACGACGGGCAGGCACAGGTATTTGAATTGAAAAAATAGTGAATCATATTATTCTTGATCTTTTGTAAGCATGGAGAATCCGGTTATCATTTTTGGCGGCGGCGGCTTGGGCAGGGTTGCGCTGGATATTTTCCAGGGTAATGAGGTGGTGGTTTTCGGCTTTCTGGACGACGACGAGAAACTGCACAACACCGACATCATGGACATAGCCGTGCTGGGCGGCACCGACGACGATGGCTTTTTGAAGCTGATTGGCAAGAAATGCGAGGCGTTTGTGGCCTCTGACGACAATAAATACCGCCGCCACTTGGTTGACTTGCTGCTGGAACGCCGCAAGGTGATGCCCGTCAATGCCATTCACCGGCAGGCGTACGTTGCGCCCTCGGCGGCCATCGGCCATGGCAACTTGCTTAGTGCCGGGGTGGTGGTCAATGCGGCGGCGCGGCTGGGCAGCCATTGCATCCTGCACGCGGGTTGCATTGTTGATTACCAAGCCGTTATTGGTGATTTTGTGCAAGTCGGCAGCGGCAGTGTGGTGGGCACCGGCGTGATCGTGGAGGAGGGGGCGTACATTGGCGGCGGCGTAGCGGTGGTGCCCGGCATCACCATCGGCAAAAATGCCCGCGTGGGAGCCGGTTCGGTGGTGGTTGAAAACGTAAAGCCCGGAGCCACGGTGTTTGGCAATCCAGCCAAGGTAATTGGCTGATTGGCAGGTGGCCAGACCCATTTCCACGCACTATTCAACGCATGAAACTAAAAAACTTCACGCTTCCGTTCGGCAGCCAGTTATTCAAGGCGTTCAGCGATGAGTCGCGGGTGCGAATTTTGCATTTGCTTTATGAAAACACGGAGATGTGCGTTTCGGACATGGAACAGGTGCTGGATTTCACGCAGGCCAAAACCTCGCGCCACGTGATTTACCTGAAAAATGCCGGACTGCTGAGTTTCAAAAAAGTTGACCAGTGGGTGTACTATTAC
>JANPIL010000091.1:0-16659 GCA_031424975.1 Sphingobacteriales bacterium | reverse complement strand
TATCGGTTCCAAAAGCGTTGTCTCCGAAATACTCAGCCGCAAACGCCCCCTGACACTCAATATGATCCGTAATCTTTCGGCGGCGTTGCACATTCCGGTTGCCGCCCTGATTTGAACCCGATGATCGGCCAATCAAATTCGCTTGGCGTGCAGGCCGGTTGTGTAAGCACCACTTTTAGTGCCATTTTTCGAAAAAAACAGGCGTTTAAAGCCTGTAAAGACATATTTCTGTTATACCTACGTTTTTGCTTAAACTTGTGTTTTCATCCACATTGTCTATGAACTTGCGAAATACCGGAAAACATTGCCTGTACGTGTCCATTCTGGCCTGCTTCCTGTCGGCGGGTTGCGCCTTTTCCCAATCGCCCGCAACCTATCCGGCGGGCGAATTGAAACTGGCGTTGAAAAAATTGAATGTGCTGGGCAGTGCCCTGTACGTAGCCGCCCACCCCGACGACGAAAATACGGCCATGCTGGCTTACCTGGCCAAAGAGCGGCTGGTGCGCACTGCTTACCTGTCGCTGACGCGCGGTGATGGCGGACAGAACCTGATTGGCCCCGAACAAGGTGCGTTGATTGGCGTGATCCGCACGCAGGAACTGCTCCAAGCCCGCCGCATTGACGGGGCCGAACAGTATTTTACCCGCGCCAACGACTTCGGGTTTTCCAAATCAACCGAAGAAGCGTTGACAATATGGAACCGTGATGCGGTGCTGTCTGATGTGGTCTGGGTGATCCGCAACCTGCGGCCCGATGTGATCATCACCCGGTTTCCACCCACCACCCAAGCCGGGCACGGCCACCATAGCGCGTCGGCGGTGCTGGCCGAGGAAGCCTTTGCCGCCGCCGCCGACCCCAAAAAATACCCCGAACAGTTGGCATACGTGCAGCCGTGGCAGGCCAAACGGCTGGTCTGGAACTCGTTCACGCCCAACTTTACCAACGAAAAGCCGCCCGGCGATGGCATCATTCCGGTGCCCTTGGGAACGTACAATCCGCTGCTGGGCAGGTCGTACACCGAAATTGCGGGCGAAAGCCGCAGTATGCACAAGAGCCAAGGCTTCGGGTCGGCGCGCAACCGCGGGCAACGCCTGGATTACTTGCAGCACAAAGCGGGCGAAAAAGCCGTAAACGATATGTTTGACGGCGTTGACCTGACGTGGAACCGCGTGAAGGATGGCAAAATAGCCAGCCTGTCCGGCAGGCAGGTATCCCGGAAAATCGCCAAAGCCTACCAGGATTTCAATGCCGAAAACCCGTCGGCCTCGGTTCCGGCGTTGCTGGAGATTTACCGGGAAATTAACGCAATGCCAGCGGACGAATATGTGCGCCAAAAACAAAAAGACTTGTCCGCAATTATCGCCGCCTGCGCCGGGTTGTGGTTCGAGGCCAATGCCATCACGTACGCCGCATCGCCGGGAGGCACGGTGCGGGTGTTTGCCAACGTGGTGAAACGCTCTGGTTTTCCGGTGCGCTGGCAGTCGGTGCGGATGCTGAACACGCCCAAGGATTCGGTAATCAACAAGGAATTGAAAGACAATGAAGCCCTGAACCTGCCGCTGACGCTCCAAATACCGCCAGAAATCAGCCTGACGCAACCGTACTGGCTCGCCAACCCGCCCGCGCAAGGCATGGTGATGGTGACCGACCAACTGCTCATCGGCAAGCCCGAAAATACGCCGCAACTGATGGCCGCATTCCGGTTCAGCATCGGCGGCACGGAACTGGAACTGACCACGCCGCTCACCTACAAATGGACGGATCCGGTGGCGGGCGAACTCTACCGTCCGTTTGAAGTGCGCCCCGCCGTGATGGTGAATCTGGATGAGAAAACAATCATGTTTGCCTCGCCGGAGCCGAAAACGGTGGATGTGCTGCTGAAAGCCGGAGCCGCCGGAGTGAAGGGAAACGTGCGGCTTGACGTGCCCAAAGGCTGGAAGGCAATCCCCGAAATAGTATCTTTTGAAATGGCCAAACCCGAAGGCGAGCAAAATGTCTCGTTCCAGCTTACGCCGCCCGGCGGACTTGCGGAAGGGGAAGTCGCGGAGGGAACGGTCAAAGTGGTTGCCCAAACGCCCGACGGCCAGCAGTTCAGTCGGGGCCTGCTCACCCTCAGCCATGCGCACATTCCCAAACAGACGCTCTTTCCGGAGGCGCAGATACGCGTGGTGCGGCTGGAAGTGAAAATTGCCGGGAAAAACATCGCCTACCTCAACGGCCCCGGCGACGATGTGGCGGCTGCCCTGCGGCAGATCGGCTACCAAGTCACCGTGCTGTCGGCCAGCGACTTGCGGCGCGATGCCGCCTACCTGCAACGGTTTGATGCGGTGGTGGTGGGCGTGCGGGCCTTCAATACCGAGGAACGCCTCAAATTTTTCCAGCCCGTGCTGATGCAGTACGTGGAGCGGGGCGGGGTGGTGGTGGCGCAATACGCCGTGAGCCGGGGCTTGGTGACCGACCAGATCGGCCCGTACCCGTTCGAGCTTTCCCGCGACCGGGTAACCGTTGAGGAAACGCCGGTCACGTTCCTGAAGCCGCAGCACCCGCTGCTGAACACGCCCAACCGAATTACGGCTCAAGATTTCGACGGCTGGGTGCAGGAACGCGGCCTGTACTTCGCCCAGAAATGGGACGGACGCTACGAAGCCCTGCTCTCATCGGCTGACCCCGGCGAAAAGCCGCAGGACGGCGGCTTGCTGGTGGCCGACTACGGCAAAGGACGGTTTGTGTACACGGGCTACGCGTTTTTCCGGCAGCTTCCGGCGGGTGTACCGGGGGCATACCGGCTGTTTGCCAACCTGATTGCCCCGGTGAATGGGGAGTGAAATGAAATTAAGGATTAGGAATTCAGAATTCAAAGGGGCGTTTCGGGCGGAAATTGCTTGAAACGCTTTCTTGAGAAACTGCGTTCAGAGCATCTTTGAATTTGAAATTTGTAACTAATTGAATGCCAGTTAATAATGACTTTGCTGACCTGAATAGATCAAGCGAAACTAAAAATCAACGGAAAATGAAAAATACCATTGTTGCCTTGCTTGTAATACTATTTCACATACAGTCCTTCTCACAGATACGCGACAACTCGCAACTCATTGCTAAAAGCGATACGGTGACATCAAAAAGAAGTACACAGAAAGAGCTAAGAAGATCTAGAGTTCCTGACTATGTCAAACAAGTTGAAACAGAACTGGAAGATTACAAAAGACGTTTTATGGCCGGAGATTCCCTGTTGGACTATAATTACAACTTAGTTATCTCTAAAATTTGGACTATTGAGCGGATTGATAAGCAGTGGAAAATAGAGCCTTATTTGTCAGAGGCGCAGTTTTATCAACGCTATTCCTATAAAATATATGAGGTAAAAAGACTGGCCGGAATAAGATATAGGGACTCTGTTTACACCGCTGAAAAAGAGTTGAAACGCAAAGCGGCGGCAGAAACGGAAAAGAGGATATCCTTAGAAATACAAGAATGGGAAAGACAGCGTGCGAAGGCAGACTCATTGTTGCCTTATGAGCGAAATGATCGTATGATTGCGGAGGGTGTCTTTATTGTAGATGCTGATAAAGTTCGACTAAGACAAGCACCAAATGAAAATGCGAAAATAATTGCCTTTATTTACGGTGGTAGCTTAGTCAAAGTGATTAATAAGAACGTTAGGGGGTGGACTCAAATAAAAATAGGAAATCATAGCGGATTTGTTTTGTCCCAGTACCTAATTGATAGGTTGACTGACGTAAAGAATATAGCCGCTAAGGAGAGTGCTATGAGTTTTCTTAAAATGGGAGGCGGTTATTCGCTGGAAGATCATAGTGGTGCTCAATCCGCAGAGTACACAATCAAAAAATCGAATCCTAAAACTGGTAGGCGCTATAACGGCCATCGTTACATCAGAGGATCACGGGGCGGTTGTTATTATATTAATGCGGATGGGAACAAGATTTATGTTGATAGAAATCTCTGTAATTGATTCGATTACCGCCTCGGATGCAAGCGAGGACGATTGCACCAGTTTGGCAGGCTTCAAGATTTTTTTGCTAAAAAGCCAAACGGGCTTTCCCATACAAGGTAGGTTTGGCGTTTTTAAAAGATACTGTTTTGCGGAGCCTCCCATAACAGGAGGTTTGACCTTTTGCGGGGATACTATTTTGCGTTGGTGCGCTGTTCGGGCAGTTTATTCGTAAACATCCTTGCGGTTTCCGATGGCCACCACAATCACGCGCAGCACGGGATATGGGCTATTCATCAATCTGACTGCAAATCCGTAACCCCACAGTTCGGGAATGCTTGTTTCCACGCAACGGTGCATAAACCGGCGGACAGGCAGGCAATAGGCCCGCTGGCGGATGTGCTCGATGGACGAGCCACCACAACGGGTTTCGTTCCGAATACCAGCGGTCATTTCAAAGAATCTCTCACGAATAAACCTGACAATTGAAATGGGGAAAATAATAGTCGTAGTGGGAGCCACCGGAAACTTAGGCGGCAAGATTGTACACGCTTTGTTAGCCAAGGGAGCGGATGTCAAGGCAATCGTGCGTGCCGAAACGGATGCAAAGAAGATACACGGGTTGGAAGAAAAGGGCGTGAAAGTCCACCAAGTGGATATGCGCGATAAAGCTGAAATCGCAAGGCATTGTACCGGTGCGCATTGTGTTGTTTCCGCGTTGGCCGGTCTGGAAGATACCATTGTGGATGCGCAGAAAATCATTCTGGATGCGGCCATCGAAGCCAAGGTACAGAGGTTTGTGCCAAGTGATTATTCAATTGACTTTACGAATTTGTTGGAAGGGCAGAACAGGAACCTGGATTTTCGGCGGGAGTTCCACCGGTATCTTGACAAATCCCCCATCAAGGCTACCACCATATTCAACGGCCCGTTCATGGATTTGCTGACTACCGATATGCCTCTGGTCATGTTCAAACAGAAACGTATCCTTTGTTGGGGTGACCCCAACCAGAAGATGGAATTCACCACCACTTATGACGTTGCCGAATTTACCGCCGAAGCGGCAATGGATGAGGACACGCCCAGATATTTGAGGATAGCAGGAGACCGGTTGTCTTGTAACGACTTCGTGAAACTGCTTACGGAGCTTACAGGTGAAAAGTACAAGATATTCAGGCCGGGAGGAATTGGGTTTTTGAATGCCATCATTAAAACGGCCAGATTTTTTTCGCCTTCAAAAAAGGAACTTTATCCGGCTTGGCAGGGAATGCAATACATGAGGGATATGATGGAGGGCAGGATAGTGTTCGGGAAATATGACAACGACAGATATCCAAAGATACAATGGACTTCGGTGAAAGAGTTTTTAATCAGTGAAAAAGCGAACCTGAAACAAACAAGCTGACCGGTGGCTCACAACAACGAAGCGGCGGCGTTGGTTGGCAATATGGCGGGGTTTTGTGGTTACAAAGGTTTCGATTGCCTGCCCATGTTTCCTTCCGGGCTTTCCCTTGCAGGCGGGTTTGGGGTTTTTGAAAGATACTATTTTCCAGAAGCCTCCCGCAACGGGAGGTTTGGCCTTTTCAAGACATACTATTTTCAAGGCATCTCATTTTACCTTCAGCGTAATCTCGTTTTCTTTCACCAGAAAATCGACATTGGTGAGTTTTCGTTCGCCGCTTTGCAGAATCGCCTCGTCGGGTACTACATCCAGCGGTTCGATGCAGGACAGGTGTTTTTCGCGGAACGGCACATTGTAGCTGAGGTTGTAGGCCGAGATAATTGACCAGCGCGACTGGTCGGACGTATTGGCGCTGGAACTGTGCAGAATATTGCTGTGGAAAAAAAGCACATCGCCCGGTTGCAGCTCCACGTACACCAGTTCGCAGCGTTTCATGGCTTCCTCCACAAACACCGGGTCGGCTCCCTGCTGCTCCCCGGCAAACAAATGCTCGATCCGCTGCATCTTGTGCGAACCCTTCAATACCTGCAAGCAGCCGTTGGCAACGTTTGCCTCGGTGAGGGCCACCATCACCGAAATCAACGCTTCCGGATACAGGAAGCCGTTTTTATACCAGTAACCGTAATCCTGGTGCCACTCCCACGCGCCGCCCGTACGCGGCTGTTTCTGCATGATTTTGGAGTGGAAATGGCAGACCTCGCCCGCCGTAGCCCCCAGCAGCTTTTCCACGCCGCGCACCATCCGCTCCGAACGCGACATCAGGCCAAACGTGTCGTCGCCCGGTGTAAACCACAGCGTCAGCCGGGTTTTGCGGCCCAACTGGTCGTTGAAATCGTAGGCGTTGCCCGTCACGGTCTCGTCGGTGGACAGGCGGTAGAGCAAATCCGTTTCCTCCGCACTGAATAAATTTCGTACAATCAAATAACCGTCGCGGTCAAATGTTTCCTTATCGGCATTGTCCAAGGTGTAATTCATAGTGGCGTTGTTAGGTGTTTGTCCGGCAATGGTTTTCCAAGCAGGTTTCGGCTTTTCAAAACATACCTGTCTGCCGACAGGCAGGCTGTTTTTGCACATCCAAAGATAAAATTTCCTGACAAAAATCAGACGAAATTGACCGAAAAAATAATATTTTTCATCTCTTTATTCATATTTTCCGGGCATTTCCATGCCTAACAACCCGTAGTTCAGAAAACGCCTTTGTCGGATGACCCGCCATTTCCGTCGTCCGTAAGGAGCGTCGCCCAGTGAATACCGGAAGAAATTCCGCGCCTGACAGGGGTTTCATCTCGGAAAAAGATACTATTTTGCGCCCCCTTTATTCACTCAACATTGATTTCATGGGTCTGTTACAAGGAAAAACCGCGTTGATTACCGGCGCGTCCAAAGGCATCGGGCGGGCAATGGCGTTGCGTTTCGCACACGAAGGGGCCAATGTGGCATTCACCTATCTGTCGAGCGTGGAGAAAGGGATAGCCTTGGAAACGGAATTGCAGGCATTGGGCGTGCGGGCCAAAGGCTACCGCTCGGATGCGGCCAATTACCAAGCCGCCGAGGAACTGGTGGCCGCCGTGGTCGCCGATTTCGGCACGCTGGATGTGCTGGTAAACAATGCGGGCATCACCCAAGACGGCCTGCTGATGCGCATGAGCGAGGAGCAATGGGACAATGTGATTCACACCAACCTGAAATCTGTTTTCAACCTGACCAAGGCCGCCACGCGTCCGTTCATGAAGCAGAAAGGCGGCTCCATCATCAACCTCACTTCCGTGGTCGGCATCCGGGGCAATGCCGGGCAGAGCAACTACGCGGCCTCCAAGGCGGGTATCATCGGCTTCACCAAGTCCATCGCCTTGGAACTTGGCTCGCGCAACATCCGCAGCAACGCCCTTGCGCCGGGCTTCATCGAAACCGAGATGACGCACGACCTGGCCAACAAGGAGGAATGGCTCAAAGGCATACCGCTCAAACGCGGCGGCACACCCGACGAAGTGGCCGATTGTGCCGTGTTCCTGGCCTCCGACATGAGCCGCTACATCACCGGCCAAGTGATTCAGGTGGACGGCGGAATGCTGACGTGAGCAATTTAGCATGAGCAATGTTGAATGACGGAATGAAAATAGTATCCTCGGAAGAACAAAAACCTGCCATTCCATTATTCTCTCATTCCACCATTCAAAATTGCTTTTGTGGCGGGCGGTGAAATAATTCCCGTTTTTTTGAGTTAATTTTGCGTGGTGTCCGGCCAAACGCAAGGGCGGCTGTCCACTCATTCTATCATTCAGCATCCCATCATTGAACGAATGGCAACTGTAACCGAGACTTCACCCAAGGCTCAGAAGAAAAAAAGTGCGGCGCGCGAGTGGCTTGAATCCATCGTGTTTGCCATTGTGGTGGCTTCGGCGGTGCACTGGCTCATTCTGCAACCCTACACCATCCCGACTTCCTCCATGGAAAGCTCGCTGCTGACCGGCGATTTCCTGTTCGTGAGCAAGTTCCATTACGGTGCCCGCACGCCCAAGACGCTGATCCAGTTTCCGCTCACGCACCAGACGTTCTGGGGAACCGGCATCCCGTCGTACGTGGAGTGGATACAGGCACCGCAAACGCGCCTGCCCGGTTTTTCGAGCATCCATAACAACGATGTGGTGGTGTTCAACGTGCCGCTGGAGAATCCCGGAACCTACCAGAAATACAACAATGTGCTGAATGTGCCCAAAGGCTATCCCGTTGATCTGCGCACCAACTACATCAAACGGTGCATCGGCATTGCCGGCGATACGCTTCAAATCAAGGGCCGACAAGTGTATATCAATGGGCAAGCCGCCGTAAACCCGCCCGAGATGCAGCTCGAATACACCGTTTTCGTGACTCAAACCCCCGACGACCGGTTCTTTAAAAAATACAAGATGGAAGGCCGCAGCACCTTTGAAGGCGGCTTCACGGCATTTATGACGGTGCAGACCGCCAAGGCGATTGACGAGCTGGATTTCACCAAGACCGTGACCCTCACCGAACACCAGCCCGAAAGCTACCTATTCCCGCGCGACACCGCCTTCAAATGGAGCGTGGATGATTTCGGCCCGGTTTACATTCCCCGGAAAGGCGCGAAAATCACCCTCGATGCCCGCAACTTGGCTCTCTACCGCGATGTGATCCTGTATTTCGACCACAACGATGATGTGCGCGAGGAAAACGGCAAAATCGTGCTGGATGGCAAGCCGATATCCGAATATACTTTCAACCAGGATTATTACTGGATGATGGGCGATAACCGCCACAACTCCGTGGATTCGCGGTATTGGGGTTTCGTGCCCAAAGACCACGTGGTGGGCAAGGCCGTGCTGGTGTGGCTCTCCATTGACCCCACCGAAAGCTGGCTGAGTATCGGCGACAAGGTGCGCTGGAAACGGCTGTTCAGCGTGATCCGCTAAGTAATCCGCACACCGGGCAATGCCCAAACCCGCAAGGTTCCCGGAGCCTTGCGGGTTTTTGTTTGGCGCAGCCCCCCGCCCCCGAAGGGGGAGACAAAACTCCCCTCTCAGCAGGAGAGGGGCCGGGGGTGAGGTTGAAAATAGTATCTCCCGAATGAACAAAACCCCCCGTCCCGTGTTTGGAAAAGGTAACAAAGGCAATCATCCATGAATAGAAAAGAACGCATCGGCCGGTTGCTGCAATGCCTGCAAAAAGGGGTTTATGAGAAAGAGGAAGCCATGCGGCTGTCGCTGCTGGCGGCGTTGGCGGGCGAAAGCATTTTTTTGCTGGGCCCTCCCGGTGTGGCCAAAAGCCTGATTGCAAGGAAGTTGAAGTATGCCTTCCGCGATGGCAAATCGTTTGAGTACCTGATGAACCGGTTCAGCACGCCCGACGAGGTTTTCGGGCCAGTCTCCATTAAAAAACTCAAGGACGAAGACCGCTACGAGCGGCTCACCGACAACTACTTGCCCGGAGCGAACGTGGTTTTCCTGGACGAGATATGGAAGGCTGGTCCTGCCATCCAGAACGCGTTGCTGACCGTGCTGAACGAGAAAATATACCGCAACGGCGAACAGGAAATTAAGGTCAATATCCGTGCGCTGGTGTCAGCCTCCAATGAACTGCCCAGCGAGGAAGGTCTGAACGCGCTGTGGGACCGGTTTTTGGTGCGCAACATGATCCGTGAAATCCGCAAGGCGGGCAGTTTCGTCGAGATGATCACCGACACCGCTGATGTGTATGAGGATAATGTGCCCGATGAAGTGAAGATAGGCGAAAAGGAGCTAACCGATTGGGAACCAGCCATCAATGCCATAGCCGTGCCCGCCGAAGTGCTGAACGTGATCCAGGTGGTGAAATACCGGTTGGAGCAGTACGATGCCGAACACCCCGACGCGCCCTTTCACAGTTATGACCGCCGCTGGAAGAAAATAATCCGGCTGCTGCGCACGGCCGCATTCCTGAACGAACGCATTGAGGTGGACTTGATGGACTGCTTCCTGTTGCCGCACGCCCTCTGGAACCGCCCCGAACAACTGGAAACCGCACAGGAAATCGTGGCCGAAACCATCCGCAAGCACGGTTACAGCATTGCGCTGAACATCAGTCCGTTGCGGCAGGAAATACGGGAACTGGAAACCGAAGTCATTGCCGAAACCCGCATACCCAACGTGGTGCTCACCGATTCGCCCCGGCCAATAGACCGTGAGTTTTACGAATTGCTCAACACCGAGCAGCATTTGGAGGGCAACCGCATCAAGCGCGGTGATTTCGACCGGTTGCCCATCGGCGAGGAATCCACGCTGAACCTCTACGACAAGGCCGGCAACCTGACTAACCGGCTCAAAGCCCGCAAACCCGCCGACACCCCCAACGCGTTGGTTATCAGCTATAACGCGCGGGTATTTACGTTCCCGCTGCAAACCGACAAAACCGAGAAAACCGAATATTTCTATAAGAAACCGCATTCGCTGGTGCAGCAATACTGGAACGACCGGACAAACCGCTTGCGGCAGTACATTGCCGAACAAAAATCGTACGCCGAAGCGCAACGCCCCGCCGCCCTGACGCAACTGCGCACCAACCTGTTTGTGGATGCCGCCTTGGCCGAACTGGTGGAGGCCAACCTGCGCGAGTCGCTGGCGGTGCTGGACGAATTGGACTTGCAAGTGGAAAAAATCAAGCACTTGTACCAAAGCATCGGCCAATAGCCGGTTTGGCCTTTCTGAAAGCTGAAAGCCCCGTTTCCGCCTCTGGCTGAACCTTTGGCTTTAGCGGGGATACTATTTTGTCCTCCTGTAATTTGTCCTCCTGAAAGGATCTTGGTACAATTCCGGCGGCTTCCAAAATTGTGCGCATCACAGTTTGTCACAAGGTTCTTCCAGAAGGACAGCCAGATATGAAATGCCGGATAATCACACTATAAAAAACACACCCATGACCGACCAAAAAACCGTATTGCCGTACAAAGACCAGCCGGAGGGCAAGCGGGAGCAAGTAGCCACGATGTTCGACAATATTTCGCCCAAGTACGATTTCCTGAACCGGCTGCTCAGCCTGGGCATTGACGTGTATTGGCGCAAACGCGCCATTGCGCTGCTCAAGCCCACCCAGCCGAAATACATTCTGGACATTGCCACCGGCACCGCCGATTTTGCCATCGAAGCCCTCAAGCTAAATCCCGACAAAATCATCGGGGTGGATATTTCGGAGGGAATGCTGGCATTTGGCCGCGAAAAACTCAAAAAACGCGGGCTGGACAAAAAGATAGAACTGCGCACCGGCGACTCGCAGAAATTGCAGTTCGCCGATAATTCGTTCGATGCGGTGATGGCCTCGTTCGGGGTGCGCAATTTCGAGAATCTGGAACGCGGCCTTGCCGATATGCACCGCGTGGCCAAGCCGGGCGGTACGGTGCTGGTGCTGGAGTTTTCCACGCCGCGCAAATTTCCGTTCCGGCAGCTATACGATTTCTATTCGCGGCACGTTTTACCTTTCATTGGCAAAACCGTGTCCAAAGACGACAGCGCGTACCGCTACCTGCCCGAATCGGTGCGGGCTTTTCCCGACGGGAAGCGGTTTACCGACGTGCTGGAAAAAGTCGGTTTCGTACACACGCGCAGCATACCGCTCACGTTTGGTGTCTGCTCGATTTATACGGGCCGGAAACCCGGTTGACCAAATCTTGCGGGTTCGGGCATGGCAAACGGGATGGATAGGCAACACTGAAGTTTCTTCGGGCTTGACAATCGAACAGTTGCGGAAATTTTCCATTCCAAAATAGTATCCCCGCTAAAGCCAAAGGTTTAGCCAGAGGCGGAAACGGGGCTTTCAGCTTTCAAAACCCCAAACCCCATTTTTCAAGAACATACACGGGGCTTGCGGATAGCCTGCCGCTTTCCAGTAATCCAGCATGACACATAACCGCTTGAGTATCAAACAAGCGTAACAGCAATGTCTTGTCCGGACCTGTTTTGTTCGGAAACACAACCAACGCATGAGAAAAACATACTTCCTGTTGGCGGCCTTGGCCGTATGCACAGTGGCGGCGGCGCAAAACATTCCGCCTTATGTGCATTCATTCGGCAACCTGTACCTTGAAAATTCGGCGGCGGCGGGCATCAACGGCTACCCGGTCGTGTACCTGACGTACCACAAGCAGGTAATCCGCAACATTGAGGGCACGCCCGAACACGCATCGGTTTCGTTCCATTCGCCCATTTCGGGTGGCCGCAGCTCGTTTGGTACCAATGTGTCGTATTTCCGGCAGGGCATCCAGCAGACTTCCAATGCCTACGCCACTTTTGCGCACCGGCTGGAGTTTGGCGGGGAGCAGTATTTGCAAATGGGCGTTTCGGGCGGATTCTTCCACAACTCGCTCAACACCGACGGCTTGAGCGACGCGGAACTGGCCGACCCGGTGCTGGCCAATGTGAACCGGAAATTCTTGGCCGATGTCCGTTTTGGTATGGTATACCAGCTCAAAAACCTACAAATCGGCGCGTCGTTGCCCCGGCTGCTGCCGTATTACGGCACGGTTTCCAATCAGGAACGCATCACGCCGGGTTTCAGGCCGCTCAAAAACTACACCGTCCATGCCGCTTACCGCATCCACGCATCGCCCGATGTGGTTATCCATCCGATGGTGCTTTACCGGAAATACGAATACCAGAGCGGCGGCTTTTTTGAGTTCAACGGCTTGGTCAATTACAAGGACGCGTTTTGGCTGGGCGGCGCTTATCGGCAGGATTACGGGATGTTTTTTACGGCGGGCGTGAAGGCCAAGGAGCGGCTCAGTATTGGCTATGCCTACAAGCTGCCCAACAACCAGATGGCCGGTTACGGCAATCCCGCCCACGAGATACAACTGGGCATCCACTTGGGCAAGAAACCCGCCTTGGTGGCCAAGACGCTGCCCGCCTTCAGGCCGCTGCGCGGAAAAACAATCAAAACCACCGCACCCAAGGTAAGGCTCGATACCAATATCCGAATGGAGATTGCAACCAGAACCGTAGAACCGGCAGCGAACCCATTAGAGATGGACGTTGACATTTATCTGGTGGTGGGTTCGTTCCGCTACGTGAAAAACGCCAAGGCATACACCGCCGATTTGCAGCGGCAGGGACTGCCCGCAAAAATGGGCTTCAACACGGCCAAACAACTGCATTACGTGTACGTGTTCAACTCTACCAACGAGCGGGAAGTGCGGGCCGAAGTGTACAAGTTGCGCCGGAGGGAAGGATTCGCAAAAGCCTGGATGCTGCGCGTGGTGCAGGAGTGACACGGGTTGAGATTGCCCGCACGCGAGAACCGGCGGTGCAGGCAAAAACAGCATCCTTCAAAATAGTATCTTCCAGAAAGGCAAAACCCGCCCAACTTATCGTTGGGCGGGTCTTGCTGTATGAAACCATTATGGGCGTTAACTATGGCTTGGCTGGCTCAAAGATTCCTTGGCCAAGTCGCCGGTTTCCATCACGCTCTTGAAACGGAGCAAATCTTCCTTGACCATTTTCTCAAAGGCCGGATTGAACAGTTTGGACACGGCCAAACCCAGCGCACCGGCCGGCGGACGGTAGATAATGGTTGTTTTCACTTCCGTGCCCCGGTTGTTGGACGCATCCGTAAAAACCACCTCGCCCGAGTTGTCCACATCGGCACCGGCCACCGAACGCCACGAAATGCGTTGGTTGGCTTCTTCCTGCACTATTTCGGCATCCCAGGCAATGTTTACCAGTCCGCCCGGAACTTTGGCTTTCCAATGCGAACGCTTGGCATCAAGCTGTTTCACTTCTTCCAAGTGGTGCATGAAATGCGGCAGTTTTTCCAGTTTGCGCCAGTAATTGTAAACCTCCTCTCGGGGCTTGTTCACCGTCACCACTTCGGTGAAACTCAGCGGCTTGTCTTCGGTTTGCTTTCCGGCGGTGTTGCGGTTAATCAGGGAGTTTATGCGGCAGTTGCCGCTCAGTCCGCGATAAAGCAGGTAGCCGCCCGACAATGCCAGCCAAAACCGCCCGCCACGCAAGGCAATCAATGTGAGGGCCGCGCCAACGGCTGCCGAGGCAATGCGTTCGTCTTGCCCGATGTTTATCTGGCTGCTGCCGCTGGCTTGGGGCCGCACCAAGGTTTCGTCGGTTTTCTGGTACGCGTGCGTCCGGTCTTTCAAGGTTTCCAATGAGTCGGTTGTCATGTTTTCAAAGGGTTTGTTTCCAAAATGAGAAATTGTGCGTAACCACGGGTGTGTCCATCCGCAAGTTACTGGCGTGAAACCCCAAAAAAACAATGCCCGTGCATTGCCTTGCCCACGCGCGGCCACAAGGCTACAACGGGAACGACACTGCCTATCGATTTCCTCACTTTGCGCCAACCGCTCCACAACTCCGGGAGGTTTCGTGTTTTTGAAAGTTGAGCGGAGCGAAATCCCGCTTTCGGGCGGGGATACTGTTTTGGCCAAGTGGCGCAGCAATGCCTTCGGACTTGGCAAGCCCCAATGCCGGGTTTGGCCTTTTGAAAAGATACTATTTTGCAAGCCGCGCATCGAGCACCGCAAAAATCCGTTCGGTGGCTTTGCCGTCCCAGAGCGGCGGGATTTGGCAGGTTTTGTAGGTGCCACCATTGATTTGCGCCACTGCTTGGGGTTGGCTTACAACATCAGGTGGCAACCGTCCGGCGTGGTTTTGCCTTTGCCGGTTTCACAGCGGCGCGTTTGTTTTCCCTGTCCTTTTTTTTGGCAAAATACTGCGACAAGGCAACTGTTTCTTCTTCGGTCAAAGAGCCTTGTCCGCCAATAAAATCCGGTTCGCCCAACTGTTTTTTCATGTGTGCGTATTTTTAAAATAACGGTCAATAAGTTTAAGTGCGGCTTTTGTTTCAATAATCATAATTCGCCCGCCAAAATGAAAGGCGCCCAGTGTTTTTTCATAATGCCCGATTAGTTGGGATTTGGAAAGAAAAGAAACGTTGCCTTCGTGTCCGCGCTGAAATGAGAGCCTGCAAGCAAAAGCCACAAGGTTTCCCGCAACTCCGGCATACATTTTCTTTTTGCCTTTGTTGAAAGGTGCATTTTCCACAAGGTGCATATAAACATGGTCGGCTTTCACTTCCACGCAAATCAGCCCCTGAACCACATTCGGATTGCCTGAAATCGTCAATTTGTAAACTTCCCTTTCCGGCTGCTTGTGTTCGGTTTTCCAATCAAAAAGCCAATGGTTTTTCTTGGTTATTTTTTTAAGATCAGCGGTTGAAACAAGCGAGATTTCGGTTTGAAAACTGTCGCCTGTCACAACGTTTTCAATGGAATTGGTAAGTTTGTCAATTAAAAATCCAAAACCTGATTTTCCCTGCTTTTTCATTTTCCAAATTTACAGGACAATAAGGTTTATGTCAAATGTGTTTTGAAGTCTGCAAATGTGAAGGACATGATTTTCCGCCGGATCCTTCATGAGCGGACGAACGGTATGCGGTTTGCGCAGGGGTTTGGCCTTTTGAAAAGCTGAAAGTCCCGTCTTTAGCGGGGATACTATTTTCCAAGCCGCGCATCGAGCACCGCAAAAATCCGATCGGTGGCTTTGCCGTCCCAGAGCGGCGGGATTTGGCAGGTTTTGTATGTGCCACCGTTGATTTGCGCCACTGTGGACAGTATTTTGTGTTTGTCGAAATGCAGCAGTGTGTTCGATCCGATTGCCAGCGTGGAGGGCCGCTCGGTGTTGGGGCGCAGCGTGAGGCAGGGAACCTTGCGGAACGTGGTTTCCTCCTGGATGCCGCCACTGTCGGTGATCACGTAGCGGGCGTGCAGGATCAATTTCTGGAAATCCAGATAGCCGATGGGCTCGCAAAGGATGAGATTGTCGTTGGCCGATACCGTGCCGTGCAGGCCGAATTCCTTGAGCCGGTTGAGCGTGCGCGGATGGATCGGAAACACGATTTTTGTGTCTTGCGTCAGTTCCGAAACAATATCCAGCAACTGCGCCAGACCCGCTTCGGTGTCCACGTTGCCGGGGCGGTGCATGGTCATTAGCGCGTATTGGTTTGGCTGCAAGGCCAGTTTTTCGAGCATATTGGAGGCGCGGATTTTCGCATCGAAAGCCACCAGCGTGTCAATCATCGTATTGCCCACAAAGTGAACCGAATCCGGCGATTTTCCTTCGGCTTTCAGGTTATCAACGCCGCTCTGTTCGGTTACGAAAAACTCGTCCGTGATGGCATCGGTCAGGATGCGGTTTATTTCCTCGGGCATGGTGCGGTCACGGCTGCGCAGGCCGCTTTCCACGTGGGCCAGCGGCGTGTTGGTCTTGTTGGCCACCAATGCCGCCGCCAATGTCGAGGTCACATCGCCCACCACAAGCAGCATATCGGGCTGGTATTCGCGCACCGTTTTCTCAATGCCCTGCATGATTTGCGCCATCTGCGTGATTACGGTTGTGGTTTCGGCCTGCACGCGGTAGTCGGGCTGCGGCAGGTGCAGTTCCTCAAAAAAAACCTCACTCATGTTGTGGTTGTAGTGCTGGCCCGTGTGCAGCAGCCGGTGGGTAAGATTAGGATGGCTTTTGGCAACCCGGTCAAACTGCGTGATTTTAATGATATTGGGCCGCGTGCCGACGATGGTGAGCAGTTTTTTTTGCATCGGAGGGAAGGGGAGGTTTGGGGTTTTGAAAGGATACTATTTTTTCAATGTTGAATGTTGAATGACGGAATGAGTGAATTAAGTCTGTAGTCAAAAAAAACAGAGATTTTCCACTTTTAAAACCTGTCTGTTTGATGATTTTCGCTGTGGACTGTC
>JANPIL010000090.1:0-8068 GCA_031424975.1 Sphingobacteriales bacterium | reverse complement strand
CGGCTTTGCGGCAGTTGGCAAGCGTGAAAACCAGTGTCAACAACACCAGTTTGCCGCCCAATCTTTTCAATGCTTCCATAAATAGGTTTTGATAATGGCAACTACACAAAGTTACCGAAATGTTGCGGCATTCCGGCAAATTCCCATAATTCTGTTTTATTTTATCTTTGTTTCATGATATTTAGAGCGTGTGTTTGCCGGGGTGTTTTTTGATTGATAATTCGGCACTGGCAAAATAGTATCATTGAAAAAGCCCAAACCCGCCGGTGCTTCCGAACGTAGAGCAACCGGATTTGCCTGTCCGCCGACAGGCGGGCAATCCGAACTGATACAAGAAAACACGCTGTACTGCGGGACTTGGAAAGTCTCGCTACCCAAAATAGTATCTTTCAAAAAGCCTAAACCCCAATAACTCCATGCCGCTCCTGATTGTTGCCTTGGGTATTGCCTTGCTGCTCGTGCTGATGATCGGCTTCCGGCTTAATGCCTTTATCGCGCTGATAATCACGGCGTTGCTGGTGGGGGTGGCCGAGGGCATGGAACCCGCCGCCGCCCTCAAATCCATTGAAAACGGTGTGGGCAGTACGCTTGGTTCCGTTGCCTTGATTCTGGGTTTCGGGGCGATGCTTGGTGGCTTGGTTGCCGAAAGCGGAGCCGCACAACGCATCACCTACGTATTGGTGAAGCGTTTCGGGGTGAAAAACATCCCGTGGGCCATGCTGCTGACGGGTCTCATTGTGGGCATCCCGATGTACTACAATGCCGGTTTCGTACTGCTCATCCCGATTGTGTTTTCCATTGTGGCCGCCACCAAACTGCCCTTGCTGTATGTGGGCATCCCGATGGCGGCGGCCTTGTCGGTAACGCACGGTTTTTTGCCGCCGCACCCGGGGCCGTCGGCCATTGCGGTCATCTACCACGCCCGCCAGGATTTGACGCTGCTGTATGGTTTGGTGCTGGCTTTGCCCGCCATTGTCATTGCCGGACCGATGCTGGGGCGGTTGCTGCGCAATGTCAGCGTGGCACCGCCCCGAGACTTGTTCCGGTTCCGCGAATTCAGCCCCGAGCAAATGCCGGGTTTCGGCATCAGTCTGTTTTCGGCGTTGCTGCCCGTGGTGCTTATGGGCGTGTCGGCGTTTGCAACGCTGTACCTGCCCGCCGGTTCGGTTTTGCAGCGCGTGTTCTCGCTGCTCGGCGACCCGGTCATGGCTCTGTTGCTGTCGGTGCTGTTTGCCTTGTACGCGCTGGGTGTCCGGCGGGGCAAGTCCATGTCCGAACTGGCGGTTACGCTCGGCAACGCCATCAGCGGCATTGCCATGGTCATGCTTACCATTGGCGGTGGCGGCGCACTGAAAGGCGTGCTGGTGGATAGCGGCGTGGGCGAATACATCAAAAACGTGGCGGGTGCGGCGGGCTTGCCGCCCTTGGTGATGGCGTGGAGTGTGGCGGCCTTGCTGCGCGTGAGCCTTGGCTCGGCCACGGTGGCGGCACTAACCACGGCGGGCATTGTGCTGCCGCTCATCAGCGCGGGTGCGGCCAGCCCCGAGCTGATGGTACTGGCCACGGGGGCGGGCAGCCTGATGTTCTCGCACGTCAACGATCCGGGTTTCTGGATGTTCAAGGAATACTTCAACCTGAGTGTCGGCCAGACTTTCCGCTCGTGGACGGTCATGGAAACGGTGGTGTCGGTGGTGGGGCTGGCGGGGGTTTTGGTGTTGGAAAAGATACTGTTTTGATTGGCGGCGCAACTGTGTCAGCTTTTCCTTTCATTTTTTCATGCCTCAGTGCAAGGATTCAGGAAAAATGCAATAAAAATCTTTTTTGTATGGTTCTCATTTTTGTAATTTTACGCGTTCACTGAAATAGAATACGCTATCTGTCAAAAGGTTACTTTTATACTTATATGATTTTTTTGATTCCCCATCCTAAACCTTATTGATCATGAGTGCAAATGACAGCAAACTTGAGATGGCATTGCTTGCCGCTCACGAGAGAATCGCCAAGTCGGGCAAGCCTGAATTCATGCCCCTGAGCGAAAAAATCCAGTACCTGATTGTCAGCTACCGGGCCGATGGCAATCCGGTTGGCTTGTATCAGGTAGCGCACGAAGCCGTGGATTTCCTGACGGCGCACCAAGCGGCAAATGCCAAGCACATCCCCGCCAAACTGATTGACGACATCGCCAAGGCCGCCAACGGCGAAACCGCTCCGGCAAAAGCTGCCAAAGCACCCGTCAAGAAAGCGTCGGTTGCAAAGGAAACCACCGAAAAAGCACCCGCCAAGGCAGCAGCCCCGAAAAAAGCGGCCGCCAAAAAGTAGTTCCCCACGGCTTTTTTTGAAACACAAAACCCGGCTCCACTGTCAGTGAGGCCGGGTTTCGTATTTTTGAAAGCTGAAAGCCCCGTTTCCGCCTCTGGCGCAACTTTTAGCTTTAGCGGGGATACTATTTTCCGGATGCGTGCCGGATGTTTCCGGTGGTCAGAAAATGGCGGTCAATCCTTTGGTTACGGCCGCCAATCGCACCGAGTCGTAGATGCGGGCTTGTGTGCCGCCCACTTTCAGCAACGACTCCTCGTGCGCATTCACGCACATTTCGCAGCCGTTCAAGGCCGATATGGCCAAACTCACCAACTCGAAAAACTCCTTGCCCAGCACCGGATTCATCATAATGGACATTTTAATGCCCGCCGGAGTTTGCTCGTAATAGTCTTTCTTGGTGAAATGGCGGAACCGGTAAAACACGTTGTTCACGTTCAGCAGCGACACGCAGGCCACCAGTTCGGCAATTTCAGTATCCGTTGCGCCTTGCTGGCGTGCCAGGTTTTCAAAAACGCCTTTCAGCACTGTATGCTTTTCGTTGATGGCCGTTGCCAGTGCCAGCAGGTAGCTTTCCTTTTTGGTCAGGTTCTCGTATTTCAGCGCATTGGTCACGTTGATACGCAAATCGCGCAGGTAGCGATGGTCAGCCTCCGCCAGCTTTTCTATTTCGGCAGTGGGTTTGTAGTCAGTCAGTTGGAGTTCTTCGAGCAGACTGCTCAATGTTTCGTGTTGCAGGGTTTCCATAATTCAGATATAAAGAGGGCCTCCCCCCTGTCTGCCGACAGGCAGGCAACCCCCTCCGAAAGAGGGGGCTTTTAAACAGGTGGGTTTGGCGGTTTCAAAAGATACTATTTTTTCGCTCCCTCCCCTTCGGGGAGGGCCGGGGTGGGGCTTCCTTTTTTCAGTTCAGGTTCAGCGTGGCTTCACCTTTCTGCCAGTTGCAGGGGCACAATTCGTCGGTTTGCAAGGCATCCAGCACGCGGATCACCTCACTGACACTGCGGCCCACCGACAAGTCGTTGGCACATACCCAACGCACAATACCTTGGGGGTCAACGATGTATGTAACGCGGTAAGCCACTTTCTCGTCTGCCTCCAGAATACCCAAGTCTTCCGCCAGCGATTTTGAAGTGTCGGCCAGCATCGGGAATTTCAAGCCTCTCAGGTCTTCGTGGTTTTGCCGCCAAGCCAAGTGTACGAATTCCGAATCGGTAGAGGCTCCGATCAATATTGCGTCACGGTCTTTGAAGTCCTGGTTTTTCTTGTTGAATTCGGCGATTTCGGTCGGGCACACAAAGGTAAAATCCTTGGGCCACCAGAACATGACCAGCCACTTGCCGGCGTTGATGTGGTCTTGGGAGGTGATTTCGTAAAATTCGTTGCCTTTTTCCAAGGATACGACAGCGGTTTTCTTGAATTCGGGGAATTGCTCGCCGAGGGATAGCATACGGTTTTGCATGGTATTGGATTGGTTGATTTAGTGGAAAAGTATAATTTTTAATTGCAATACAAAATTGCACGAATTCCATCCATGGAAAAAATCAATTCTTCCTATGCTTTGATAGATTTGCATTATTACAGCAACAACAACCCTGAAAACGCATATTTGTTTGCCAATAGTTAAATTACACTAAAAAAATAAAAGTCCCTATTTGTACTTTTAATATATTTTCAAAATATAATTTCATATCGATTATTTAAATAATACAATAATTCTCTTTCCGCTGCCCGCAAAATAGTATGTTTTGAAAGTGACAAACCCGCCCCGGCCTGTGTTGCGGGTATGCACGGATTTGACCGATGGCGCGGGTGAAAACCCGCATCCGCAAAATTGCCGCCATCCGTGATTCAGGACTAAAAAATAGTATCGCCCGAAAACACCAAACCCGGCTTGTGGTGAGCCGGGGTTTGGTGGAAAAACAAAAAACCAAGCTCGCTGAAAACCCTGGCTTTGGCACTCGGAAATATGCACGGGTAACGGTAAAAGTGCCGAATGCGCCAAAACCTTTGGCATAAACCACCCGTTCGAGTATGCTTTCACGGTTGAAATGCACCATTTTCTCGTTTTCGTCAGGCACGGTTTCAGGTGCGGGAAACCAAAGTGACGACGACACCAAAATAGTAAAAATCAATGATTTTCAATAATTCATAGTTTTTATCTATATTTACCTGACAAACTTGGTGTTGGGAATGCGATAAAAGCAAGGCAAGACGCGCACCGGTTCGCTGAAAACCAACGGGTTGCCGGAGAAACAACGGCAACCCCGGAAAGCCGCAACTTGGCTTGCCGCACCAAAATAGTATGTTTCAAAAAGCTGAAAGCCCCGTCTTTAACGGGGGCTAAAACCCGCCACCAGCCATGACCACCGTTCAACTCGAATATATTGTAGCCGTAGACACGCACCGGCATTTTTCCATGGCCGCTGAGCATTGCTTTGTCACGCAGCCCACGCTGAGTATGCAAGTCCAGAAACTGGAGGAGGAACTGGGCATCCGGCTTTTCGACCGCAGCAAGCAGCCCGTAGTGCCCACGCAGGTGGGTGTGGCCGTGATTGCGCAGGCCCGCAATGTGCTGCGCGAAGCCAGCCGCATCAAGGAAATCATTGCCCACAACCGCAACGAGGTGGCGGGCGAGTTGCGGCTGGGCGTGATTCCGACGCTGGCCCCGTACCTGTTGCCACTGTTCTTGCAAAGTTTTCTGGGCAAATACCCGCAGGTGAAACTGAAAATAACGGAATCCACGACGGAAGTGCTGGTTGAGAAACTGAAAAACAACCTGCTCGACGTAGGTTTGCTGGTCACGCCGCTCCAAGATGCGAACTTGCACGAACACCACCTTTTCTACGAGGAGTTTGTGGTTTACCTGTCGCCGGGCAACAGGCTGTCTGAAAAGACGTACGTGCTGGCCGACGACATTGACGCGAGCCAACTGTGGCTGCTGGAAGAAGGCCACTGCATCCGTTCGCAAATCATGAACCTATGCGAGTTGCGGGCCAGGCACAAAAGCGAGTTCAGTTGCGAATACGAGGCGGGTAGCCTTGAAACACTCAGGAAAATGGTGGAACTCAACAACGGCATCACGATACTGCCCGAACTGTCGCTCAACGACCTGACGGCGGAAAAAATGGAGTCGGTGCGGTATTTCCAAGAGCCGGCCCCGGTGCGCGAGGTGAGCTTGGTCACGCACCGCAACTACGTGAAGCAGCGCCTCGTTGAAGCCTTGAAAGCGGAAGTGCTGGCGGCGGTTCCGGCCAAGATGTGGAGGCAAAACCAACGGAAAGTAGTGAAAATATGATGGTTTTCGCGCCCCGAAACCACGTGCGTAGGTTTCGGCAATGTTAGGGATACTATTTTTCCGCCGCCTTTCCCGACATTTGACCCGTTGCGAAAGCACTTTGGAACGAAACTTGTAAGACAACGAAATAGGTTAGGTTTAAGGTTAGAATCACGGAAATCCCCGGCTCACTGAACCGGGGATTTTTTTGTTGGCCGGATGCGGGTGGGCACCAAGAATCCGCCCCACCAAACCCGCGAACAAGGCACACAGATGGCTTGGAACCTGTAGGGAAGCAGTTACTTCGCCCTGGCATACTTTTCAATATTCATTCTGTTCACTCCCGCACTTTCAACTTTCTCAATGCCGCTCTGGATGAGCGTGTCGTTTTTTATGCCAACCGTGAATATGAAATCAGTGCCTTCCCAATTCCGGGCACTGCAATACTCCAAGTGTTCGGTGTACAGGCTGTCGGTGAGTGAATAACGGCCGCCACCCGAAACAAACACGCCAACGGAGTCCTTACCCTTATGCAGGTCGTGCTGCAAGAAAGCAAAATGCGTTTTGTTGATGATCTTGATGAAAGATGTGTTTTTGGTGTAATCAGTCAGTACGGTATCGCCATTCTCTATGACCATACCTGTAATAAGCTGCCAAGTGCCCGTTAGCGGCACTATGCCCGACTCCGGTTCGCCGCCCTCCGTTTTGCCCGCGCACGACCACAAGGCTGCGATAATCAAGATGGGTATTGGTGCGAGTTTCATCATCTGCCACTTACGTTTTGGAGTTTTGTACAAGTGAGAAAATAGTATTGCGTCTGCCCGTAACCGATGCTAATTGAAAATATTTTGTTGAAATTTGAGAACTAAAGTTGAAAATTGTTTGTCCGGTTCTACCAAAATTACAAATGTTCATTGCTGTTCCGTCCGCCCCACTTGCACACAACCCAATGTTGGCTGCTGGTGTTTATCGTGAGGCATTTCGCTTTGTGATGAATTTATTATAGGCTTCTTCTCCATCAAAGCAATTTATCCCACGTTTGGTTATAAATTTCTCTTTAAGCCAATTTTTCAATTTCGTTGTGTCCTCCTCAAACGTTTTTGATTTGTCTTTAACTTCTCCTTTATCAAGAAACCGGTTGCAAAAATGAATGTAATACAAAAGTCCGTAACCACTTATAACAAATGGCGATGAAAGTTCTATGATTTCATTTTTTCTCCAAAGGTCTTGATTTATGTAAACACCTTTATCGTCTTCAAGTTTCTTAATGTCGTTAATATTAATTTCTTCTTTCGTAAAGTAAAAATTCAAATAACGATGATTAACAGTTATTATTTGAATGGCTTTGTCCAAAGTTACTTTCTCAAAAAATCTATAATTATCTGGATTTTTAAAAAACCAACAGTACACTTTTAGGTTAAGGTCATTGAAAACGAAAGATAGAAAGTCTTTCAAATTATTACCCGACCAATAGCTTGTCAGTTCACTAAATTTATATTTTATGTTTGGTTTGTCGCAATAAATTAACGGGTTTAAAAAAAGGTGATTAGTCGGTGAATAATCTATGTCTATTGTAATTGACTTTGCTGTGTTATTACAATTTGTGCAAGTCGTGATAATTTTTATTTCTTTAAAATCATCTGTATCCAATCTTGTTATGTATTCAAACTGAGCTTTAAACCACTCGTTTTTGCAAGTACATTTTTTCTTTTTTGGATATTCGTTTTGTATGAGGTCGTACCAATGATCTAAGCTGTCAAGAATGAGATAGTTATCGTCATTTTTAGTTGTCAATAGCCCAACACCATCGTTTTTGAGAAGGCGAACTTGAAATTCATCTTCGCCTTTGTCTGTCGCAATATTTTTGATTATTCCTGTTTGCATTGTAGGGTTTGTGTCTACGCTTTCCACCAACCCATAAATAGACACATATTTTGCGTGGCGGCACAAACATACCCGGAATGGGATTCTGAACCAATATCCAAGGGAGAATTTTTGTACATACCTTATACTAAGGTGCTTGCAGCACTGGCATTCCCGAATCCGGCAATACAAAACGCGCGGTCTTGGTTTCCGGTTGATTGTCTCAGGTGTACTTTCAGTGTTGTGATTTTCCGCGAACCGGAAAACTACCCTTCAAAATGTTTTTGGTTGCGGGCCACGTTTTCTATTTCCCACGCAATGTCGCGGCTGTGCGGGGCTTGGCGCACGGGGCAGTCGGGCAGGCGGCAATAGGTGCACTGCACGGGAGGCAGGCACGGGTCGGCGTGGATGGAAAACTCGACGCTGCCCGGAAACTTCCCCTCAACCAGTTCGGAAATGGCCGTGGTCTCCTCGTGTACTTTCTGTAAGTCCCAGTAATACGGCAGCGTTACGTGGCAGTCAATGTGCAGGTCGGAGCCGTAGCGTTGCACCCGCAGGTTGTGCACGTCAATCCAGCCCTCGCTTTGATTGGATCGCAATATCTCCACCACT
>JANPIL010000089.1:0-13494 GCA_031424975.1 Sphingobacteriales bacterium | reverse complement strand
GCCCCAGCCATTGCCGAAACTTGCCGCCAGTTTACCCCAGACACCGGTTTCCGGGGCGTTGGCGTAGGCAACTTCCTCGTACATTTCCAAGCGTATCGTGCTGTAACCCACTTGGTTGCGCAGGTATTTTAGGCGGCCTTCGCGGGCTTCTATTTCCTCACGGATTTGCTGCAAGGCGCGTTCCAGTTCCAAGATGTCTTTCATGGTTTTGGCTTGTTTCAGCAAATCCAGGTAGCGGGCTTCCAGTTGCCGTTTGGTTTTGAGCCGCGATTGAATGTCCACAAATTCCTCAGTCACGTCTTCGGCAGTGACGTTGTTGCGGGCCACAAAAATGGATTGTTTCAGCAATTCCTGCATGGCCGCCTCAAATTGCGCCGCCGGAATGCGGATGGTAAAATCCACTTGGTGCGCGTAGTTGCTGCGCGTTTCGTTAGCGGAGGCCGCGTAGCCTTTGTAAGCGGCTACGGTTTTTTTCACTGCTGCGGCACTTACTTCCAGTTTCTCCACTTGGAAACGGATGTCCGCATTCTTGATTATTTGCGGTTGTGCAAGGGTTGCTTCCGGCTCGGCGGCTTGCTGTTTTGCGGCCATGAACTCGCTTGGTGCGGCAGACGACCCAGCCTCCTCCGCCTGGATTTCGGTGGCATCGGCGGTAGTTGCGTTCGGTTCGAAATTTTTGCTGTTGCAGGCTGGGTTTACCGCCGCAAGCAGCAATAGCAAAAAGATGTTTTTCATGGCTGATGGGGTTTTAATATTAATACGCCCAGTGCGAAAGGTAACCCTTGCGGATATTCCTTAAAAAAAACATCCCGGCCCGTGTTTACCTTTTGCACAGATGCGCACTAACGATTGAATAACGCGTTAATTCGCCGGAAAATAGTATCTCCGGAAAAGCCCAAACCCGACAATTCAAAAAACAAATACCGATACTAAAGACTCTGCTCAGAAAAAACAGCAAAGCCGTTCCTGCTTCAGGAACGGCTTTCTTATTGGAATCCTGTCTTGGTTCCACCGGGCCATGCCCGGTGTTTGCAGATAACGCCCTTTCAGGGCTTGAAAAAACGCACCGGGGGTTTGGGCATTTTGAAAGATACTATTTTCAGGACTTCGGCTTGCGGGTGAGAACACCCGCAAGGGGATTACTGTCGTGCATGGAAAACCTGCCATTGTCGGTGAAGACACCGACAACCAATGCGGGTGAAAGTCCTGCGGTGTAATCCACATTCATCACCCGCGCCGGTTTGCAATGCGAGGCAAAACAGTATCTTTTGAAATGCCCAAACCCGCCTGTTTAAAAGCCCCCTCTTTCGGAGGGGGTTGGGGGAGGCCTCCTTAATATCCCATCGCCTTGTCATCGCCGCGCGGGTCGGCACCGCCTTCGAGCTTGTGCTTTCTGCGGATCAGAACCGCATCCACGCGGCCAATGCCTCCCACTTCGGTAATCTTGTGGCCTTTGGCTTCCAAGGCTTGGCGCGTTTCCGGGCTGAACGCGTCTTTCTCGGCAACGATGGCATCGGGCAGCCATTGGTGGTGGAACCGCTTGGCACTCACGGCCTGCTGCATGGTCATGCGGTGTTCGAGCACGTTCAGGATATTCTGGAACACGGAAGTGATGATAGTGGAACCGCCCGGCGTGCCGACAACCATGTACAGCTTGCCTTTGCGTTCTACAATGGTCGGGGTCATGGACGACAGCATCCGTTTGCCGGGCTGGATGGCATTGGCAACGCCGCCGATTACGCCATAAATGTTGGGCACACCCGCTTTCACGCTAAAATCGTCCATTTCGTTATTGAGCAGGAAACCGGCCTCACGCACCACCACTTTCGAGCCGTAGCCGCCATTGAGCGTAGTGGTGATGGAAACGGCATTGCCATTGGCATCCACAATGGAGAAATGCGTGGTCTGGTCGCTTTCGTGGCGGGCAAACGCACCGGCCTTGATGTCGGCGGAGGGCGTGGCTTTCTGCAAGTCAATGGTTTGCAGGCGTTCTTGCAAGTAGTTTTCCTTTAATAAATCAGCTACCGGCACCTTATAAAAATCCGGGTCGCCGAGGTGCGTGGCGCGGTCGGCATATACGCGGCGTTCGCATTCGGCCATCCAGTGTACAGTATTCGGCTGCTGCCAGCCCCATTTTCGCAGGTCGGTTTTCTCCACCATTTTCAGCAGTTGCATCAAGGCCACTCCCCCACTCGACGGCGGCGGCATGGAAATTATTTTGTAGCCCTTGTAATCGCCAAACATGGGTTCGCGCCAAGCGGCATGGTAGTTTTTCAAATCTTCGTGCGTGATGATGCCTTTGGCGGTCTGCATTTCGCGCACAATCATATCGGCGGTTGGGCCGCTGTAAAAACCTTCGCGGCCTTGGTCGCGGATGCGTTCGAGGGTAGCCGCCAATGCCGGATGGAACAGCGTATCGCCGCGCTGCCACGGCTTTTCACGCGTCAGGTAGGGCGTGTGCGTGTTGTATTTCAGGAAGTTAGGCTTGGCATTGTTCAGTCCGTTGGCCTCCTTTTCGGTCAGGATCACGCCGTTGCGGGCTAAGTCCACGGCGGGCTGCACCAAATCGCGCCAAGGTAGTGTCCCGGCTTTTTTGTGCGCCTCCAACATGCCATCCACCGCACCCGGCACGCCCGATGCCAAATGTCCGTTCACACTCAGGCCCTGCACCACATTGCCCGCCGAATCCTGGTACATGGTTTCGAATGCCGCCGCCGGAGCCTTTTCGCGGTAGTCAAGCGTGAGGCAGGTGCCGTCGGCTTTGCGATACACCATAAAGCCGCCGCCGCCAATATTGCCGGCCACCGGAAACACCACGGCCAGCGCAAACTGCACGGCCACGGCGGCATCCACGGCATTGCCGCCTCGTTTCATGATTTCCACGCCCACGCGCGAGGCTTCGGGATGCGCCGAAACCACCATCGCGTGTCTGGCGGTCACGCCCTTGACCCGCTGGGCAGTGGCAGATTGGAAAAATAGTATCCCCGCAAAAGCGGAAAGGCAGGCTATCCGATAAACGTTTTTCATGGGTTTTGTTTGGTTAGGATTGGCTTAGAAAGATAAATAAAAACCCCGCAAAGTCAAATGCTTGCGGGGATTTGCCGTTTCCGGGCGGGTCTCAGAAACCGGACTTGCCAAAGTCGTTGAAACGACTGAAGAAACACCAGTGTATTGTTTTCCCACGGTTGAAACCGTGGGCTACGAACCATAAATCGTAGGCTGGAAACCGCCGTTTTTGCGTTTACCCACCCTTTTAGCGACCCCCTTTTCTCACAGCCCGCCGTTCGCGCAGTTCCTGTAGCAGCATCCGGTTGAATTCCTTTTCCGACTTGTAGAGTTCGGCCACTTGGCGGGGCGAAATCACTTTCAGGAACCTGCCCACGTACTCCTTTTCGGCATCCACCTCTTTTTGACGCAGGTTCAGCAATTCTTTCAGGTCCTTGCGAATTTCATCGTCGGTGGCGGCAGACGGCACCGAATTGACGCGTAACCGGCGCATTTGCACGCGGATTTTTTTACGATCCGTTTCGTAGGCTTCGTACACGGGCCAGAACTGTTTGGACTGGTCGGCGGTCAGGTTCAGGCGCGTGGTAATCAGCCCGATTTTGGCGCTTTTGATGCGTTCGGCAACCGGCCCGTCTTCCTCTTCGGCTTGGGCAAACACCCGGGTTGCACCGGCAACCAGCAACACGAACAGTAAAATGGCCGGTTTTTTCAAAATCT
Source organism: Sphingobacteriales bacterium (assembly GCA_031424975.1). Lineage (GTDB taxonomy): Bacteria > Bacteroidota > Bacteroidia > Cytophagales > 172606-1 > Xanthocytophaga. The sequence goes on along the minus strand of JANPIL010000089.1, from coordinate 9,771 downwards.
TTTGCATGGATATCTTTCAGTAAAATCAGGTTGTACAGATAAAAATCAAATGGATTCCTCAACGGAATATTCGTCCATTTCTTCCAGAATGGATTCTTCGGGAGTGCCGTGGAGCAGTGAATTGCGGAGTTCCAGCCGCTCCCCCACCGCCACATCCATCAGGTCGTCGGGCGAGATATTGGACTGCTGCAAGTATTCGACTATTTCCTGCTCGGAAACCTTGGAAATATTCGCACCGGGCTGGCTACCAGAATAGTATGTTTTGAAAAGCCCAAACCCGGCCATTACCACCAACAACACACTGGCCAGCGACACGCCCACCCGCACCCAAGCCACCGGCAGCCAACTTTTCGCCGCGCTTTGAGTCTGTATTCTTTTCTGAATCGCCGAAGGCAACCCGTCAAAGTAGTTTTCCGGCGTTTGGAACACCGTTTTGCGTTCCAGTTCTTCCAGTTTTATGTGTTTTTTTTCCATCGTATGTGTAAGGTGGTGGTTATCAGAAAGGTTTGACAAGTTCCACGGGCAAAAGTTTAATCGTTGTTCACGGATGCCTCTATTTTTTTCACAGCCAAATGATACGAAGCCTTTAATGCGCCAACGGATGTGCCCAATATTGCGGACATCTCCTCGTATTTCAACTCGTCGAAATATTTCATGTTGAACACCAACCGCTGCTTGTCGGGCAGTTTCAGGATGGCTTTCTGCAACTTGAGTTGGATTTCGTCGCCGGTAATGTGCGCGCCCTCGTCCAGTTTGCCCGCCAGTTCGGCGGCCACATCATTGATGGGCAGGAAAAAGCGGCGGCGTTTCTTTTTCAAAAAGCCCAGGCATTCGTTGGTGGCGATGCGGTAAATCCACGTAAATAGCTGCGAATCAGCCCGGAAGGTTTCCAAGTTGTTCCACACCTTGACAAAGGTTTCCTGCGTCAAATCATTGGCATCGTCATGGTCAACCACCATTTTCCGGATATGGCCGTACACTTTCTGCTGGTATTTGCGAACCAGCAGGTTGAAAGCGTAGTTTTTAGTGTCGGGATGCCGAAATTTGGCCAAAAGTGCTTCGTCTTCCAAGTTCGGCGGGGCTTTGTCGGTTGGATGCGGCTGCGCGGCCAAGGTTTAATCCAAAGCCGCCATGGAAAATAGTATCCCCGCTAAAGACGGGGCTTTCAGCTTTCAAAACACCCAAACCCACCGGCAATAACCGGAGGCCGATGCTTCAACAAAACGACTTTCCGATGAAAGATTTCCTGCCAGCCACCACGCTGGTTGTCACCGCATTTATGGCCGGCCTGATTTGGTTCGTGCAGGTTGTGCATTACCCGATTTTCCAGAAAGTGCCGCCCGGCCAGTTTCCGGCCTTCCACCAGGCGCACTTGGCCACAACCGGAAAAATAGTCATGCTGCCGATGCTGCTGGAGTTGCTGTGTTCGTGCCTGATGCTGACGCTGAAATTTGATAATCCGCTGCAAAAGGGACTCAACTACACCGCCGCCGCGCTGACGGTTTTCATCTGGGCGGTAACCGGCCTGGTTTCCGTGCCAATCCACAACCAACTGGCCGTCAGCGGTTTCAATGCCGCCGTAATCCAGAAATTAGTGGCAACCAACTGGCTGCGCACCTGCGCGTGGACAATGCGTCTGGGAATTGTGGCGTACTTGGCATACCTGAAAAAATAGGGAACCTCACCCCCGGCCCCTCTCCTGCTGAGAGGGGTGAAAAAAACGAAAGAAAAAGCCCCTCCCTTGCGGGGAGGGGTTGGGGTGGGGTCTTTCAGGCGGGTTTGTCGATTTTAAAACATACTATTTTGGCACGCACGGCCACTCCTATTTCAACACCTGCGCGGTGTGGTTTTTAGTGTCCACCTTGCTGATGATGTCGGTGATGGTGCCGTTTTCGTCTATCACGAAAGTGGTGCGCACGGTTCCCATGTATTTTTTGCCGTACATGCTTTTTTCCTGCCAAACGCCGTACAGTTGCACCACGCTTTTGTCGGTGTCGGCCACGAGCGGGAATTTGAGGTTGTATTTCCCGATGAACTTGCGGTGCGATTTTTCATCGTCCACGCTCACGCCAATGGTTTGGTAACCGGCCTTTTCCAGTGCCGGCAGGTTTTCTTTCAGGTTGCAGGCTTGGGCGGTGCAACCCGAAGTATCGTCTTTCGGATAAAAGTAAAGCAGGATTTTGCGTCCCTTGTAATCAGACAAGCGGATTGGATTGCCGTCTTGGTCTCGGCTTTCAAAATCGGGGGCGGTATCGCCAATGTTCAGTTGCATTTTTGCGGGGTGGTTTTGTGAAGTGACATGGCCGGAAAACAGTATCTTTCAAAAACGCCAAACCCAGCCCGTTCAATTGTTCCAATTCGGGAAAGCCGCTTTCAGTTCATCGTCCAGCGCGTCGGCCCAGTATTCCATATCGGCGATGCAGGTGGCCAGCTCGTGGTAGTCCATCCCCCGGATATCACGCTCATAGGTGGCATACACCCAATCGCTTTTGGGCATCAGGGTAATCTTCACGCCCAGGTTCGTGTCGTTGAGTTGCAGCAGGTGGCGGTAGAAACCCAGCAGGTCGTTGATGGGGATTTTTATCAGCGGCGAGAAAATGCGCACATAGTCGCGCTTGGTGTCATTGCCGAAAACAATCGTCTGGATAAACACCTCGATATTGGCCGAACCCTTGCGCCACCGCCACAGCTTTTTCTCGGAATCGTAAATCTCCTCACGCACCATTCCAATGGAATCAACGTACTGGTGAACCATGTCGGCAACCTTGTCAATCTGGGATATCATTGTGCGGGCGTTTTGGATGGGCGGGCAAAGCCGGTAGCGAATAAACAGCAGCCAATTGCGGCGGAATGTTAAGCCGAAAAACAAAAAAACAAAAGCATTTCCACGGATTTTTTGCCCCCATACCAACCCAGCTTCCAAAAGCTGGCGGGTTTGGGCTTTCCGAAGCATACCTGCCTGTCCGGCAGGCAGGCTATTCTGCTTTCCCGCCATGCGGTTCAACTTGCGCCGCAACCTGTTAAGTGTATGTTTCCCGCCGATAACACCACCCCCAAAACCAACCAAGCCGCGTAATTTTAGTAAAGCGAAAAACCGAGGCGCATCCATTGGCTACCCGATGGTTTTGTCCGGATACACACCGCAAACTGAGAAAAACGGCTATGAAAACCAAATTACTGATAATCATTTGTTTATGTGCCATTACTGGCATCGCAACGGCACAGCAGCGGCCTTACAAATGGGATGTTTCGCTGCGTCCCGGCCATTATGCACCGCACACGCTGGTGGTTAAATACAAGTCTATTGTCGCCCGGAATGGCCGCACGGCGGCTCCGTCGGTGCGCAACAACGAGGTTTTGCGGCGGCTCGGCGCGAAAGAAATAAGCCGGATGTTCCCCAACCAAGCCCCTGTTTCCAGTAAAAGCGGACGAAAATCAGGTTCAGGCATCAACAGCACGGACAATGGGTTCGTGGATTTGTCAACGGTTTACACAATCGAGGTTCCGGTTTCCCAAAACCTTGAGGCCGCCATCAATAGCCTGCTCGCCGACCCCAATGTGGCATACGCCGAGCCGCTGCACACCAACTTCCAGCCCATGCACGTACCCAACGACCCGCTGGCGCAACCCGTTGGCGGACAGCAGTATTGGCTCCAAAACATCAAGGCTTACGAAGCGTGGGACGTTCATAAGGGCAGCCCAAACGTGACCATCGGCATCATTGATTTTGGCTGCGACGTGACGCACGAAGACCTCAAAAACAACATCCAGTACAACACCGCCGACCCCATTGACGGCCTTGACAACGACAAGGACGGCTACACGGACAACTACGCCGGCTGGAACATGATTGCCAACTCCAACAACCTGCGCGCCAATGCGCACGGCACGCGGGTGTCGGGCTGCGCGGCGGGTGAGGCAAACAACGGCTTGGGTGGCGCGGGGGTGGGCTACAACTGCCGTTTCCTGCCCGCCACCGGCCTCGACCCGGCCACGGGGCGGTTTTCGGGCTTTGCGGGCTTGGTTTATCTGGCCGAAAAAGGCTGCAAGGTCATCAACCTTTCGTGGGGGCGCACCGGCTCGGGTTCGTCATTGGAGCAGGACATTATCAATTACGCCGCCATCAACCACGACGTGGTGATTACCGCTTCGGCGGGAAACGACAACCAGAACCGCTACTACTGGCCCGCCTCCTATGAAAACGTGCTATCGGTGGGCGCAACCGACGCAACCGATGCCAAAGCCATGTGGAGCGGCGGTGCGGGCGGCTCGACGTACAATGACAAGGTGGACATCATGGCTCCCGGCAAGGACATTATTTCCACGCAAGACGGCGGCGGCTACCAATATGACACGGGCACATCGTATGCCAGCCCGATAGTGGCCGGAGCCGCAGCGCTGGTGCGTTCGCTGTATCCGCAACTGTCCGCCGCCGAGGTGCGCCAACGCCTCATGGCTACTGCCGATGATATTTCCGGCATTGCGGGCAACAGCGCGTATGCGGGCAAGCTCGGCAGCGGGCGGCTGAACGTGTACCGCGCCCTGACCGAACCGGCCACGCAGTCGGTGGTGCTGCTGGGCAAAACGGTGTCCAACGCACAAAGCCAACCTTACTTGCTGCCAAACACCATCAACAGCCTGACGGTTAGCTTTAAAAACCTTCTCAATCCGCTCACCAACGCCACACTCACGCTCACCGCCAACTCGCCGCTGGTCACAATCCAGAACGCCACGTACACGGCGGGTTTGATCAATCCGGGAGATACTATTTCCAATCCGTTTGCCATTACGGTTAATCCGGCGGCTCCGCTGAATACGGAAGTCGTGTTCACGCTAACTGTAACGGACGGCGGTTTCCGGCGCGGCTTTTCGTGGCTCGAAATCGTGCATCCCGATTACCTGGACATTGCCGTGAACCCGACCACAGTGACGGCCACCAGCAACGGCCGCCTCGGCTACGCGGATGCGTACTCGTTCTGGAATGCGGGCATTGCCGCCAACCAGCAACTGAAAGGCAGCGGAATCCGGCACCGGAGCCAGCCGCTGCTGTTTGAGGCCGGACTGGTTTTGGCAACCGATGCCGACCACGTTTCGGATTGCGTGCGCAACGAATCGCCAACGTATGCCAAGAACCAGCATTTTGAATCGGTGCGCAACGTGGCATTCCAGAATTATCCGCTCACGGACGTGTTGGCGGGTGGAATCATGCAGGAAAACTGGTTCCATCCGGCCCGCATCGGCTTGCAGATAGAACAGCAAACGTATGCGTGGAAAGACACGCCAAACGACAACTTCGTGATTGTGGAATACAAGATTAAAAACATGAGTGGCCGCAAATTGGACTCGCTCCACGCTGGACTTTTTGCCGACTGGGAGATAGGCACGCGCCAAAACAACCAAGCCAGTTGGGACGCAGCGCGGCAACTGGGCTACGTTTTCAACCCGGCGGGCGGCCTGCCTTACGCGGGCTTGCGGCTGCTTACCGACCAAGCTTCCCATCATTATGCGTTTGACAGCCAAGCAGGCATCAATATTTTTGACGGGTTCACCGCCGCCGAGAAACTCGTTGCCATGAGCGGAGCCAGCCGCCCCCAAACCGCCGCCAATGCCGACGATGTGGCGCATTTGCTTTCGGCACGCATCAGTAACCTGGCCGATGGCGACTCGGCGGTGGTGGCCTTTGCCATCGTCACCGGAAATAGTATCGCTGAAATACAGCAAACCTCCGATGCGGCGCGGCAGAAATTCATTGCCATCAACCGCAGTTCCAAGCCAGTGGTGGCCAACGTGCAGACGTGCCGGGGCGGCCGCGTCATGCTTGCGCCTTCGCCCGGACAAACGTTCCGGTTCTACCAAAAACAACCCGACGGATCGGTCAAGGCATTGGGCGCGGGCAGCGAGCTGGCCTTGGAAAACGTGCAGGACAGTGAGACCATCATGGTCACCAACACCGATTCGCTGTACGAAAGCGAGCCAGTTCCGGTCACGATCAGCGTGTTTGAGACGGGTTTCCAATTGAATAAAGACTCGCTCGGAATCCATGACCAAGACACGCTTCGCCTGACCGACCAAACCGCCGGGGCGGTGCGCTGGGCGTGGAATTTTGGCGATGGACATACAAACACCGAACAGAACCCGGCGCACGTGTACCGGAAGACGGGCACATACAACGTGGTGCTGACCACCGAAAACGCCACCGGATGCGTTGATACGCTGGTGCGGCAGGTGCGGGTGTTTCCGGGCATCCTCAGTCCGCAGCCTGTCATCCAGCCCATCACCATTTGTGCAGGCGACTCGGTGGTTTTGCAGCCGTCCAATGCGCAGGTTTTCGGGTTTTTCAACCAAGCCGAAGAGTTGGTCGGCGTTGGCCAGGTCTTCAATGCGGGCCGCATTTACCGCGACACGGTATTCTACGTGGTTGCCACGGATTACGTGGTCAGCAGCCAGCCGGTGGCGGTTACGGTTACGGTTACGCCCATCAAGGCCGCCTTCACGCTTGCCAAGGACACCATTGACTTGCGCCTGAACGAAACACTGCAAGTGATTGACAGCAGCGTTGGCGCGGTAAGATGGGAATGGCATTTCGGCGAGAATAGTATCCCCGCAAAAGGCAAAACCCCCACGCACACGTATGCCAAGGAAGGACGCTACCGGATAACCCTGCGGGCCGAAAACACCGCCGGATGCACCGACACGGCCAGCCGCTTTGTGCGGGTGGTGCGCAGCGTTGACTTGCTCTCGGAAGGAATCAAACTCTACCCCAACCCCACGCGCAATGAGATTACGGTGGAAAAGAACGCATTTTTGAACGTGAAAACGGTACGAATCACGGTTTACGGTGCGATGGGACAGGAAATTTACGCGGCGGACAACATCCCGGACAACCTGAAACTGGACTTGGCCGCTTACGGGCAGGGAATGTACGTGGCAAAGTTTTCGGGCGGCGGGCAGGTTTTGACGCGCAAAGTAGTGGTGTATTGAAACAACGGTAACTGAAAACGGCAACCAAAAAACGCCAAACCCCGCCAGCGATGCGCGGGGTTTGGCGTTTTTGGAAGATACTATTTTGATGAATACCAGCAGCAGCAGCCATATTTCCGGTTTTTAGGCCAACTCATTTACGGGGAAAACAAAAGACCACCTGCCCAAAATAGTATGCCTTGGAAAGGCCAAACCCGACGGTTCCGAAGGCCAGCAACAACAGCCCGCTTGTTGCGGCACGCACCTGTGCATACCGTTCCGCACTATTACAGATGCCGTCCGGCGGACGCAAATCCGGTGCGGCCCACCGCTCCGAAATTGACTTTGGTTTCCGGTTTACCTTTTGCAAAGTGTGCGTATATATGGAAAATCTTACATGCGTAAGAAAACCCAAGCATCGCCAAACGCATCACCACCCATCACCGGAAAACCTCATCCATTATGCGCTTCCTTCTCCTGATTATCCTCGCATTCGGCATCCTGATGCCAGCAACGGCCCAGAAGAAACAGGTAGCCAGTCCCTTAGTTCGCTATTCGTTCAGCGATACCGTGACCGTTGCCAACATACCCAGAACCGAACTTTACCAGCGGGCATTGGCCTGGTTCCGGGCCGAGTCGCAAACGGAGAGCTTTCTGGAAAACATTGACCCTTCCACGTGTACTTTCACGGCCATTGGTTACCTTCCGTTTAAAAGCCAACACGAAGGCGGCAGTGCCTTTGTCAATGGCCGCATCTATTTCCGGATGCAGGTACGTGTATTTGAGAATGGCTACCACTACGAACTGACCGATTTTGTGCACCAAGGCCGTGCCACCCTGAACACGCTTACCACTGATGCGCGGTATCCATACCGGCCGCTGGTAAGTGATATCAATTGGTACTCGCAAGTATGGAACGAGATGAAACGAGCCACCAACAACGCGGTGCTGTCCCGCGTCGGCCACTTGCGGGCAAACATGGCCAAGGCATCGCCGTATTTCTCACCCGAAAATGTGCTTTCGCTCGAAGTCTTGCAGACAGCCGACATCAAATGGAAGAACTGAGCGGGCATTGTTTCTGATATTTCCAACCGTGCCGCCCCAAAAGGCCGTTTTTTTTATGGGGTTTGTGGCAACGAACACTTGACAAGGACAGTTGCAAGGGAGTTTGGGCTTTTTAAAAGATACTGTTTTTCAAATGCGGATTGCGGAGTTTGGAATGCAGAATTGAAGTGTGTTGGCAAAGACATTGCAATTCCACGTCTCCGACGCAATGTTGATGCTGGCAACGTTGGTACCGGAAACATTTTCATTGGAAACTAAAGACGTTGCAATGCAACATCTCTACATTTTTCAACGCAAAACGGCAAACGCAAAAAGCCCAAAGGTTTGGCATTTCTGGAAGATACTATTTTGGCCGCGCCGGATTGATTGCTACCTTGTACCGAAACGCCACCCACAACCCGCAACCCACCATGACCACCCGCCGCAATTTCATCCGCACCTCCGCCCTGCTCACCGCCGGGGCGGCCACCGTTCCGCTGGCCGCCTGCGCCCTGCCCAAAACCAAAGACCGGCTCGGCGTGGCCTTGGTGGGCCTGGGCTATTACAGCGCCGATTTGCTGGCTCCGGCATTGCTACAAACTAAGAAATGCTACTTGGCGGGCATTGTGACGGGCACGCCCGAAAAAGCCGCCCGCTGGCAGAAACAATACAACCTGCCGGACAAGAATATCTACAACTACCAGAATTTCGACAAAATTGCCGACAACCCCGACATCGACGTGGTGTATGTGGTGCTGCCGCCTTCCATGCACGCCGAATACACCATCCGGGCGGCCAAGGCGGGCAAGCACGTGTGGTGCGAAAAGCCGATGGCCCCCACCGTGGCCGACTGCCAGGCCATGATCAAAGCCTGCCGCGACAACAAGGTTGCGCTATCCATCGGCTACCGCACGCAACACGACCCCAACATACGGGAAATAATCCGGCTGCGGCGCGAAAATGCGATGGGCAAAGTGCGGCTCGTCACCGCATCGGCGGGGTATTTTGAAAGCCGGAAAGACAATTGGAAACAGAAAAAGGCGATGGGCGGCGGAGCCATGGGCGACATGGGCGTGTATGCCCTGCAAGCCGCCCGCTACGTGACCGGCGAGGAACCGGTGCTGGTAACGGCGCAGCAGTTCACCAACCGCCCAGAGATTTATACCGAAGTGGACGAAACCACGCTGTTCCAATTACAATTCCCCGGTGGTGCGGTTGCTAATTGCGCCACCAGTTTCGGCATGAACATGAACCAACTGCAAGCCTCCTTTGAAAATGGCTGGCTCAAAATGGAGCCTTTCCAAGCCTACGGCGGCATCAAAGGCGAGAGCAGCAAGGGCGTGATTGACTTCAAGATCGGCAACCAGCAAGCTCTGCAAATGGACAACGATGCCACGGCCATCATGCAAAAGAAAATACTGCTGGTGCCCGGCGAGGAAGGCCTGCGCGACATCCGCGTGGTGGAAGCCATTTACGAAGCCGCCCGTACGGGCAAAGCCGTGCGGCTGAACGGCTGAAAGAGCTTCCGGAAAATCTGCTCAACAAACACAAGCCGCTGCTTGGCTCCGCCGAGTGGCAACTGCCCGGCGGCGAAGCCGCGCCGGGCGGCCTCTGGCCGGAGTAAAATGCCACAAGCAGGAATACCAAACCCGCCCGGTTTATAAAAAGCCGGGCGGGTTTGGTGTTTTTGAAACATACTATTTTGGGGAGGCGTGGTTGGACTTTCCAAGTCCAACGGCCAAGCCCGCAGGCAAAGGAGCAGTCCGG